>CACYDP010000018.1 GCA_902773135.1 uncultured Ruminococcus sp. | reverse complement strand
CCACCTGTTGCTGCTCCTGTTACAGTTACTTTATCACCGAAGCTGATCGATGTTTTGTCGATAGTGGAAGTGTTTGCAAGAGCCGGTGCTGTTACTGTAACGGTGAAGTTCTTGCCTACTACGGTACCTTCGCTGTCTTTGACACGAACCTTAACAGTGTATTTTGTTGCTGCACCGGGTTTGATTGATACAGTCTTGTTAGTACCGTATGCCTGTTTGGTTGCCCAGTCGCTGTCGGTGTTCTTCTTGTAGGTTACTTCATACTGATAAGTACCTGTACCGCCTTTTGCTGCTCCTGTTACGGTTACTTTATCACCGAGGTTAATCGATGTTTTGTCGATGGTGGAAGTATTGGTAAGATCTTCCTTTATAACCTTAAGGGTAAAGTCCTTATTGGCAATGGTGCCGTTAGAATCCTTAACCTTTACACGAATGGTATAGGTGGTTGCTGCACCGGGCTTGAATGCGACACTGTCGTTTGCACTGTAATTCTGTTTGGTAGTCCAAGAAGAATCACCGGACTTCTTCACGAGTACGGCATAGTTATAATAACCTGAACCGCCTGTTGCGACTGCGGTGATGGTCACTTTATCGCCGTATTTGATAGAAGCTGCAGAAATTTTTGAAGAGTTGGTAAGAGCTTTTTCTACATTAACAGTAAAGTTCTTACCTACGATTGTGCCCGCACTGTCCTTTACACGAACTTTGACGGTATACTTGGTTGCTGCACCGGGCTTTACGCTTACGGTCTTGTTAGTGCTGTAAGACTGTTTAGTTGCCCAGTTGCTGTCGGTATTTTTCTTGTAAGTTACTTCATACTGATAAGAACCTGTACCGCCTGTTGCTGCTCCTGTCACTTTAACGCTTTCACCGAGAGTAATAGCATTCTTATCAATGGTAGAAGTATTCTTGAGTTCTGCCTTCTTAACAGTTACAGTGAAGTTTTTACCAACTACTGTACCGTCGTTGTCCTTTACACGAACTTTTACGGTGTAGGTTGCTGCTGCACCGGGTTTGATCGATACAGTCTTGTTGGTGCTGTAAGACTGTTTGGTTGCCCAACTGCTGTCGGTAGTCTTCTTATAAGTTACTTCGTACTTATAGGGACTTGTGCCGCCTGAAGCTGCTGCTGTAACAGTAACAGTATCACCGTAATTGATAGTTGTTGCGGAAATCTTCGAGTTATTTACAAGGGGATCAACATTATCATCAGTTACTGTAATGGTTGCTTTGGCTGTTTTGCCGTTAGAAGATTTTGCAGTAATGGTAGCTGTACCCTTGCTGACACCTTTGACAACACCGCCACTGACTGTTGCAACAGAAGTATTGCTCGAAGTCCATGTCAGTGTTTTGTCAGTTGCATTAGCGGGAGCAACCGAAGCTGTCAATGTAATGCTTGAATCCTTAACAACTGTTGCACTTGTCTTGTCAAGTGTTACCGATTCAACTTCTACCGGGTTATCTGACTGATAAATATAAGTAACAGAAATAGTTGCCTCGGTATAAGTACCTGTTGCATTGGCAGGTGTGGACGAAAGCGTATAGCCTGAGAATGTTTTTGCTGATGTGGTGTACTTGTTGGTACCGTCAGCCATACCCTTGAGGGTTTCAGTTGCAAGAACCTTGCCGCTGTCTGTTACATATTTCACATTAACTTTGCCTGTGGGATAAACCTTGGCATCTTTGATCCATACTTCGCCTGTGGAATCGTAACCCTTTGCCAGCGTACCGCCGCTGGGTTCCTGAACACCATTGCCGTTATTGAAGATAACAAGAGCATTTTCGGTATCTATATCAGCATAGTACCAACCGCCCTCTTCTGCGGTCATTGCCTTGCCGGGCCATTTGCCTGCGTATTCGGTAGCCACAGATCCTTCTTCGGTATAAGCATAAACGTTTACCGAAGACCAACTGTTGGCATTGTAATAATGTACCTGAAGATTGGTAGGCTCAACATAGTTGTATTTGTACACAACTGTGGTAGTACCTTTCTTCACTGTACCTGTGGAGTTATTGGTCAGTGATTCGTCAACCTCATAATTCTTGATTGACTTAGCGTTAGTTGTATAAGTAGTGCCTATTTTAGCGACGCTTGTTTCGGAGTCGGCAATTTCCGCACCCGTAGCAGCGTCAACATACTGTGTTACGATGTAAGCATAGTTATCATCGTCAAATGAATAATAGAATGTTACCGAAGCGTCTGTTTCGGAATAAGTACCAGTCGTAGAGCCTGTTGTGCTGACGAGTTTGTAGCCGTCTGTCGAGAGAGGCGAAATGCTGTAAGAATCGCCGAGCAGACCCTGTACGGTTTCTGTTTTGATGGTTGCACCTGTATCTTTATTGATATGGGTTACGATAACCTTACCTTTTTTGCCCTGCGGTTCCTGCATCAGAATCGTGCCGTTAGCACCTGTGTTAAAGGTAACTTTGCCGCCGGAAACCTTGCAGGTAGTACCGTCATAGAAGTTGGTGATCTCTATACCGTCGGACCATACCGAAGATACATCGATCGTAAGATCCTTGTTAGCGGATGCAAAAAGTGTTACAACCACTTTGTCGTCAATATCGCCCTGGCTGTAAGTACGGGAGAATGTGTAGCCGTTGGAAGAATCATAAGCAGAGATGACAGCGTGCTGACCTGCACCTACTGCAAGATGATTGTTTCTGAACTGACCGACTTTCTGCCAATGAGCGAGAACGTCTTTGTCAAGGCTGTCCCAGTTCATAAAGCTTCTGTACTGATGACCTGCACCGGGATCGATATTGGCAAAATTACTGTTGATGAGAGGTCTGTTGGTTTCATCACCATAGTAGATCTGAATAGCACCCGGGAGCATCAGCAGGAAAGAACCTGCGTATTTTCTGTCGCCCTTGATCAAAGTGGTATCGTGAGATGCAAGGTAGCTCAGAACATTGAAGCTGGAATCACTGTTGATGCTGCCTGCATATCTGCTGTATGTGCTGTCTACGGAAGCAGCACCCGGAATATTGCTGCTGTTAACTGCGGGAGCAAACTCAAAGTTGATCATTGAGTCAAAACCGCCGTCTGTAAAGTAGTTACTCTTTGCCAGCTGATGACCAAAGCACTCACCTGTCATCCAGAAATCAAGGTCATCCAGTTTTTTAGTGGGGTTAGCCGCTTTCCATTCTTTGAGAGCAGCTACGCACTTCGTTTTGAGCTGTTTCCATGCGGAAAGTTCAACGTGCTTTGCGGTATCGCAGCGGAAACCGTCAACGCCGTATTCACGAACCCATTCTGCCAGCCACGTGGAAATGTAGCCTGTTACGGTGTCAGAAGTGCCGTATTTTGCGGCTTTGGCACTGTATGTACCTTCTTTGGTCCATTTTGTTTTCAGTACTTCCGGAAGTCCTACGCTGGAAGTAACACCTGTTTTAAAGTCGGGAAGACCTCCGAGCGAACCTTCTATATCACCGCTGCCCTCCTTATATCCGGGAAGACCGCAGCGAATCCAGTCGGGACCCCACCATTTTGCCCACGCCGAAGCATCGGCATCATAGTTGATGTAGCTGTGGTAATCGCTGTTATTGACATTGCTGTGAGCATAATAATAGCTTTCCCAACCGCTCTTGAGAGCACCGAAGTCGTATTCGGACATATCTTTGATGGTATTGTAGCCCGAGTGGTTCATAACGATATCCATCACGATACGGATACCGTGTTCGTGAGCTGTGTCTACAAGAGTTTTGAATTCTTCCTTCGTACCGAAGTTTTTGTCAGATTCGGTATAGTCAAGAACATAATAGCCGTGGTAGGAATAGTGAGCAAAACTGTTTCCGTCTGAACCTACGCAGTAACCGTGAATCTGTTCATACGGAGCGGAAAGCCAGATGGCGTTGACACCGAGGTCATCAAAATAACCCTCATTAATTTTCTTGGTGATACCTGCAAAGTCACCGCCCTGAAAAGCACCGTACTCATCATAGCTGACAGCCGAACCGCTTTGGTTCAGACCTCTGCCGTAACTATGGTCGTTGGAAGTATCTCCGTTACAGAAACGGTCCGTCAAAAGAAAATACACGGACGCATTGTCCCAAGAGAACGGAGTGGCAGTATCTGATGCTGAAGTAGATGCAGCATTGACTGTGGTGGATGACACTGTGGACACCGCAGCACCTGCAAAGGCAGTGCCGGAAAGTACACAGGCAGCCGACAATACACCGCTCAGTATTCTTTTCAGAATACCGTGTTTTTTGTGTGACATTTTTTACCTTCTTTCTGAATTGTCGTAGTGTGGATATTCGTACCTGCAATTACAAAATATCGACCTCCAGTTGACTGCATAAAATGTGAGCTGCGTTTTGAGCCACACAGTTCTTTAAGCATATATTACAACAAAAGATGTAAAATATTAATTCCTTAAAAGAATTAATATCCTTTTTTCCGTTTATATGGTAATCTTTGTTTAATATGTTAATAATCCAATTGTCACTTTGTATATTTTGATTAATACATTTCTGCCAAATTTATTCCTGGATAATTGTCATTTTATACAAATTCATATCAATATATTACAAAAACTAAATATTAAATTAGTAAAATATCCTATGATATTCTTCTTACAGAAATACAAAAAAGGCGGCAGCCGGAACAGCTGCCGCATCATCTGATTTTATTGTCAGGATCTTACGATATTACGCCAATCAAGATCTCCTCTTTCAAGACCGTGAATCAGCACTTCACCTGTTGCAATATTGGTAGCAATAGGGATATTATGCACATCGCAAAGTCTGAGCAGGTTCATATCGTTTGGTTCCTGCGGCTTTGGATTGAGCGGATCACGGAGAAAGATCAGCATATCGATTTCATTAAAAGCGATTCTTGCGGCTATTTGCTGATCGCCGCCTTGAGAACCTCCCAGAAATTTCTGTATCTCCAGACCTGTTGCTTCCGAAACCATTTTTCCTGTTGTACCCGTTGCACAGAGTGTATGTCGGCTGAGTATTCCGCAGTAAGCGATACAAAACTGAACCATCAATTCTTTTTTGGCATCGTGAGCTATCAAGGCTATGTTCATTTTGATAAACCCTCCTGTTATGTAAATTAAATATCTTTTATCGTCAAAAGACGAAATATTACTGATGTAAAATCATTCCAAAAACAAATGAACATTTTTCCCGTCCATTCTTGCGGCAATTCTGTCAAAAGCATAGGCGGCTTTCATATTGCCCTCGATCACTCTGCCGTTCTGAGAAGCTGCCGAAGCAGTAATATCTTCGGGTACAACTCCGATGAGCCTTGCTCCCGCCTCGTCGATCACGGCATCCAGATCAGGAAAAGCATTTAATTTACGAAATTTTCGTTCATTGAATTTATTAATAATCAAACGTATGTTACTGTTATTCATTTTATTATGTTTGAGTTTATGCCTTACTTTATCACAGCCTCTGAGGGAGAGAGGTTCGGCATTGGCAATCAGAATTGCCCTGTCTGCCGGAGCTGCTGCGGCTCTGAAACCGGTTCCGACACCTGCCGGGCTGTCTATCAGGATATGGTCATAGTATTTTGCCAGCACCTTCGTGAGCTGACGCATTACCGAAGGACTGATTTCATCACGTACATTCTGCGGTGCAGGCAGAATGTACAGTTCCGGAACGGTTTTACAGGGATAGATGGCACTTGCAGGAGGACAATTCCCGTTAATGACATCGGCAATATCGAATACCAATTCATCACTCACGCCAAGCATAAGGTCAATTCCTCTCATACCGGCATCGCAGTCTATCAGCAGAACTCTGTTGCCGCGTCTTACCAGAGCAGCACCCAAGCCTGCCGTTACCGTTGATTTACCTGTACCACCCTTACCGGATGTTATAACCGTCACTTTACCCATTTTTCAATACCTCTTTACTAACATACCACAAAATTCCCACAAAGTCAAGCCTTGCAAAAAAAAATTTATACACAATCACTAAGCATCGTGCGAAAAATGGGAGTGCTTTGCCCCACCCCCCAAAATGCTCCCGGCAGGTCGTTCACCCCTGCCCCCGCATTTTTGAGTATCACTTACTTGATTGCTTCACAATATATAAAGTCTTTGGAAAGGGGTTTGGGGAAGAACCTTTCTTCTGAGAAAGGTTTTCCCCAAGAAACACCGGACGAAGCCGACTTCCCGAACCATCGCATCAGCTGATGTCCGATAAGCCTTTTCCGTGAAAATAAGCATTTAAAAATTTCTTAGCCGCATTGACTGCCACAGAACTTTTTCCTCCATGCTCAACCATTACTGCAACCGCAATTTCAGGCTTGTCATACGGAGCATAGCAAATAAAATTTGCGTGATCCGAACCGCTGTTTTCCGCAGTACCCGTCTTGCCGGCGATTTGTATATCAAAATCTTTCAGTGCATCATACGAATTCGTTGCCATATTCATTGCTTTTTGAACTTCTTTCAGGTTTTCCTCATCAACACCCATATCGGCAGCCATTTCCGCTTTTGGTTCATAGACGGTCTTGTCACCGGAATAGGTGGTAATTTTGTCAACAACGTGTGTTTTCAGACGTTTGCCGTTGTTGGCGATGGTTGCCGCATATGCCGCAAGCTGAAGCGGTGTAAACTGGTTATCGGACTGACCGATCGCTGCTGTGGAATCAAAACTGCTGTACCACTGCGACCCCATTTCCTTGCTGTATTCAGGACCTGCCAACGTACCGGAGCTTTCATTGATCTCAACGCCGGTTTTCACACCCAGACCGCATCGTCTGGCATATCTGTCAATATTATCAATACCAAGCAAACGCCCTGTTTCCGCAAAATACACGTTGCAGGATTTTTCAATTGCTTCATACATATTCAGGCTGTTATGATTTGCCATACAGCGAAGTTTCAGACCGCCTGTGGTATAGATACCGTTACATTCAATATGAGTATCGGTTTCTATGGCTTTTTCCTGAAGTGCCGCAGATGCCACCAACGGCTTGAATGTTGAGCCGGGAGCCAACGCACCGCTGAATGCCCTGTCAAACAGCGGCATACTTTCATCTTCCGAAAGTTTCGTATAATCTTTATAATATTTCGACAAATCATAGCTCGGATAATTTGCCGCACACAGAACCGAAAAATCTTTGACATTCAGCACGACCATCGCCGCACCTTTGCAGTCTTCGCCGGTATTTTTTTCACCGCTTTGCCCTGCATTTTCATTGGCTTCTTCGACTGCTTCTTTCAGGGCTTTCTGTGCGGTTTTCTGATAGCGTGCATCAATGGTAAGATAAACACAGTCACCGGGCTTGGCGGTTTCGGAAGCAATCAGTTTGGCCTCTCCGTTTGCGTTAACTTCATAGGTCATACTGCCGCTGCTCCCTCTGAGATATTTCTCAAAAGCCGCCTCAATACCGCTTTTGCCGATTTCATCGGTATAGCCGTAGCCGCTGCTTTTCAGTTCCGTATATTCTTCTTCGGAAATCAGCCCCGTTACCCCTACAATATGAGGAGCAATGGTGCCGTTAGTATAGGTTCTTACGGCTGATGATTCGGTATATATTCCCTTCACGTCCCTCATATTTTCCTCAATGGCAGCCATGGTCTTGTCACTGATTTTATCCGCAAAAATATACGGCTGTGTATGGCTGTATGCATTCTTTTCCATATTATAGCGTACACTGACAATATTTCTCTGCTGTTTTTTGTCATAGTTCCGGCATTTATATTTTTCGACCAGCTTTACCATACATTCATCCGCTGTCGAATAGGGGTTCATATTCAGATGGTCTTTGTTTTTGAGTTCGTCTATTTCGTCTTGTTTTTTTTCGTTGAAGCGGTAGCTGCCGTTTTTGTCGGTGATAATCGGCAATTCGTCCGTCCATTTTTCACCGCATCGATCCATCAGCTGAATCAGCGACAAGATAGAATCGTTCAGTTTTTCATCGGGCATATAAAGTTTATTGATGATGACTCGGTACGTTGTCACATTCAGTGCAAGACTGACACCGTTGACATCATAAATTTCTCCTCTTAATGCTTCGGTATTGACAGTATAGCTTGTTGATGTCATTGCGATCTCATCGTAATAATCCGATTCAACAATCTGCCAGTCAAAAAGACGATAGACAAAAACAGCCGCCGCAATGATCAGTATCGCAATAATAAAGGCATATCTGCCCTTTAAAGATTTTGACTGCATATCTTCCCCTTCTTTTATCGCAAAGTAAGCCTGTATGAAATAAATTTATTGATACCGTAAAAAATCGGTGTAACAGCGATAGTGTACACCATTCTCGAAATATAATGAGCTGCAAAAAACTCCCACATACTGTCATATCCCATTAATATATAGTAAAAAAAGAACTGAAGAAAAATGACAATAGGCACAGTGAGCAGTGAAATCATCATCACGGTGAAAAGATTGGTTCTCATATAATTGCCGAGAAAAAAGCTGATAGCATAGCATACTACCGACAACACAACAGCATAGAATCCTATCGGTCCTCCAAAACCGCAGTCTGCGATAAGACCGCACACCGCACCAAACACAACCGCCTGTGTTTCTTCCTCAAAAGCGGCAATGCTCAATGCCAGCGGAATCAGCAAAACTGCCTTGCTCCCGAACGCCTCCGGCATCAGGAACGGTGTATTCTGTATAATAAATACCAGTAGTATTTCAACAGAAAAACTGATATATTTTACAACTTTCAGACTATCCACCAAATTCCTCCTAATTTTCAGATTCGGAAGATTCCACAGCGTTAATTTCGCCTTTTCCGTCAAAATCGGTGATGATCACCACCGATGAAACATATCTCACGTCCTCAAACGGCTTGATCTGGGCTTGCGGCATACCGGAATATTCATCAATCGCAATACTGCTGATTTTTCCGATTCTCAGATTTTTCGGATAAAGCCCCCCAAATCCCGATGTAACGACAATATCGCCTTTCTGTGCCGTATGCTGTTCCGTAAGATTCAGCATGCTGACCCTGTTGTCGTCTGCTTGCTGTGCAGACCCTGCCACAATGCCGCTGTCATCTGTTTTTTTGACTACGGCACCGATTCTGGTATCGGGTGATAAAATCGTTGTCACTTTGCAGGATTTAGGTGCGGTTTCGCTGACCCAGCCAACAAGACCGTTTTCGGTAATAACAGGATCATTCACACTGATACCGTCGGTACTGCCCTTATCTGCGGTAAAGCCGTAAAAATTTTCATTCGGGTCACGTCCTATCACAGTTGACGGAACAAGTGTAAAGTCTGTATTTTCTTTTTTGATATGATAGAATCTTTTCAGTTCTTCATTTTCTTTTTTAACATCGTAGTAATCAACAATCTTGCTGTTGAGGTCACGATTTTCTTCCTCGAGTTCACTCACTCTTTTTTGAAGTTCCTCATTGCTTTTGCCCGGAGAAAGAGCATCGCCTGCCGCTTCCGAACCGTTAGCCGTCACCTGCTGCAAAGGAGTGAATATAAAACTTGTAAAGAAATTATTGACCGAACTGTTGCCGGCAGAAACAAGTGCAAGCACAAGAAACACGCATACGACCGCTGTCAGCACACGAAATCCTTTGCCTGAAAAAAAGCCTTTCAAATACAACACTCCCCTGTATCCTATTTTTACCGGAATCTATCGTTATCAATCCGAAATTTAATAAAAAAGCGGCGGTTAATCCTATGACCGTCGCTTTACACAATGCTGCACAAGGGCAGTCTGTCAGAACCTGTCCGATACAAGTTCGTTATGATAATCTGTATGGCTGCTTCTCGGCTTTTCGTGATTTTTCAAGACGAATACCCGTTCCATCAACGACACAATCAAGTGGTCTTTCCGCAGTGTGTACAGGCATACCCGTTTCCTGAGAAACGAGCAGCTCCAATCCTCTGAGCAAAGCACCTCCGCCCGTCAGCATAATACCGTTATCTATAATATCTGCCGACAATTCGGGAGGCGACTGTTCAAGTGTTGTTTTAATCGCTTCTATGATGACAGAAAGCGGGTCAGCAAGGGCATCTCTCACTTCTGCTGCCGAAATGACCACATCTTTCGGAAGTCCGTCCATCAGGTTTCTGCCCTTGATCTGCATACTTCCCTCATTTTCATACGGATATGCCGAGCCTATGTTAATTTTAATTTCTTCAGCGGTACGATCGCCTATGAGCAGGTTATATTTTTTCTTGACATACTGAATGATGGATTCGTCAAATTTATCCCCGGCAACTCTCACCGAGCAGGCAGTAACAATATCTTCAAGGGAAATCACCGCAACCTCCGAAGTACCGCCGCCGATGTCCACTACCATACTTCCCGAAGGCTGTTCAACAGGCAGTCCGGCACCGATTGCTGCTGCCATCGGTTCTTCGATCAGTTCCGTCTGTTTAGCTCCGGCACGCCTTACTGCATCAACTACGGCACGTCTTTCCACTTCGGTACAACCCGACGGTATACATACGACGATTCTGGGGCGGCTGAAAAAAGAGGTTCTTACCACCTTGCGTATAAAGCGATTCAGCATTGTTGCAGTGATGTCAAAATCTGCTATCACGCCGTCTTTAAGCGGTCTTACGGCAACAATAGATCCGGGTGTTCTTCCTATCATTTCTTTTGCATCCGTACCTACCGCCAGAACGGTATCGGTTCTTATATCGACCGCCACCACAGACGGTTCACGCATAACAATCCCTTTATTTTTGACGTAAACAAGGGTATTGGCAGTACCGAGATCAATTCCGATGTCCTTTGAAAACATTATCAGATTACCCCTTTTCAAATTAAAAATATCACAAGTCAAAGTTGTAATTTTTTATCCTTTTTCCTTAAAATCATTCATCATTTTACGTTAATATCTCAATCTATATTATATAATTAAATTCTGTTAATCTCAACAACAAATTTGTTATATTTTCCAATTTTACTATACGTTTAAAAATCACTCTTCCGCACTCTGTTTTTTTGTCCATATACACAAATGCAGAGTACCTCCTCAGCTGATTTGCGTTAAAAGTCATTGAGAACATCTTCTGATGATTGGTTAATCGCAAATCCACTGCGGAAGCACTCCGCCAAAGGCTTGTTTTCTCTTTATAACATTAAGAGCCTGTTTAAAATCTTAGCACCGTACTGCTTTTTGGCATATGTTTCCGCTAACTGCGTCAAAAAGACTTGCCATACGCCAGTATGCCTGCATCTTTTTTCTTTGTTATCGAAAAATGACGCTTCAACAATCTGTACGGTGCAGATATTAAACAGGCTCTAAGGAAAATCAAACACTGCTTTTAACAGTACCCAGCCTTCCCGTTGAACCAAAGCCGCCGCTGCCCCGCTCCGTTTCGCTAAGTTCGGACACTTCGGCAAAAGCGACACACGCAACAGGCATGATAATTAGCTGTGCTACACGTTCCTGCGGCTGAACTGTATATGCCGTATCGGAAACGTTGCAAAGTCCTACACATATCTCTCCACGGTAATCACTGTCTACCACACCTACACCGTTTGACAGAGTGATACCGTGCTTGACACCCAGACCGCTTCTTGCAAAAATCATTGCAGCATATTCGCTGCTGTCAAGCTCTATGGCAATACCTGTGGGTATTTTGACCAGCTTGCCGGGTTCAATGGTAATCGGCTCATTAATGCAGGCGTACAGGTCTGCTCCTGCCGAACCCTCTGTTGCCCGGGTCGGAATAACTGCTTCTTCTTTTAACTTCTTCACTTTAACTGTGTTCATTGATAAATTTTCTCCTTTTTGTCATTTTCAACACTTTCAACATTTAACACAGAGTTTTCAACTATTCAACACCTCGATAGTATAATCCCCGTGTATATCCGTCTTTTCGACATTTATTCTGGTGGAAAAGCTGTAAATTTTCCCCAGTTTCAACCGAGTTTTCAACTGTAAACCGCATTACTTCAAAATCAAGCCCGTGCAGTTCTTTTTTCCTGTCGAACAAAACAACCGGTACGGAATTTAAAATTTCTGTGCAGGAACCACAGTGCTGCATCGGGAATTTGACGTTTTTTCTGTCCGTCAGTTCAGGCAAATTTTTGCAGGAACGATGGTTTTTTCCGTCATTATCCGCAGGGCAGTTCCGGGTAAGCATCAGCGGCAGCCGTCCATAACTGATGATGCCGAGAGGAAGTTTTCCTCCCAGCCGTGATATTTGTTCCAATGTCAGCTCAAAGGAAATTTCCGCATCGAGAAGTCCGAGTTTTTCCGCTGCCTCAACGCTTGCGGTATTAGTGATATTCAGTCCGAATCCGCCGTGTATGTCCATATCGAGTTCCTGTGCCATACGCACTGCTCCTATATTGGAAGCAAGGACCTCATTAATGCCAAGCGACTGTATATGTTTCAGCTGTTCATAGATACGATTTTCGATGCCGAACATTCCTCTGGGTATTTCTACCGATACCGCAAAACCCCTGTCCATCAGACTGATATATTCCTCATCTTTAAGATGACAGGGTACATAGACAAGTTCACAATCGAGGAATGCATCACTGATGTTTCCGTGGGTAAATCTTGCCCTCAAATGTTTCGGCTGTGATTTTGACCTTACATTCACTTCGGGAAAACTGATTTCGGAAAATACAGGGCTATACCGCTTTGTTCTTTGAGCCAGGAGTTTTTCCAGTGCATCACGTCTTAAAGCGTTGAGCTGCGGAGCCGGCATAAAAAGTCCGCTGTCAATATCGGCGGTGAAATTTCTCAGAAAAAAGGGCGTACCACCTGTTTTCTGAATAAACGACCTGCATTTTTCCTCATCAAGAGCCGCTTTCAAAGCAGTTTCGGGAATCTCTCCTGTTACTGTGACGCTGTTTTGATCATCATCGGAAATGTTCAATGCAGACGGAACATTTTTGCTGACTGTAAGATGTGCATCAACGGGAATACGAGGATTTTCGTTTTTATAAAGATGATGAATGGAATTCAGCATTTTAGCATTCGCATTGATCACATCTTCTTTAGAACGTATACCGAACATATGAACCCCAAGATTTCCCGTATAATAGGCATCGGTAAATCCCGACCGTGAAAAAACCGCTGTCAGTTTTTCATCAAGGTCATCATCAATCATTCCTTTGTCAAGGCTCTGACGACAGGCGGCAACCGATACGGCGACATATTCAGGACGCTTCATACGGCCTTCTATTTTTGCCGATGAAACGCCTATTTCCTGCAATTCACGAAGATGTCTGATCAGCGATATATCTTTCAGGCTCAGGTCGTGCCCTGTTCCGCCCTGTACGGAAAAGGGCAGTCTGCACGGTTGGGCGCAGGCTCCCCTGTTGCCGCTGCGTGAGCCGAGCATTGCACTGAAATAGCATTGTCCCGAAACGCTCATACATAACGCACCGTGTACAAAAACTTCCAGTTCCACAGGGCTTTTCTTTGCAATTTCTTCTATTTCGCATCTGCTGAGTTCTCTTGACAAAACGACACGTTTAAATCCCTGTTCCGCAAGCAGCTCCACTCCTTTCAGCGTATGCACCGACATCTGAGTAGATGCATGTATACGCATATCGGGAGCGGCTTTTCTCACCAGTGAAATCAATCCCAAATCCTGCATAATCAGTGCATCAACGGGAAGGGAACAGGCATATTCGATAATGCTCATTGCTTCTTTAAGTTCATCATCGTGAACCAAGGTATTGCAGGCAAGATAAACCTTGACACCTCTTGCGTGGCAGTATTCCACTGCACTTCGGAGTTCTTCTCTGTTAAAATTTTGTGCGGAACTTCTGGCACTGAGTTTGCGTGCACCGAGATACACCGCATCCGTACCTGCTCTTACTGCGGGATAAACAGATTGTATGCTTCCGGCAGGAGCGAGTATTTCAAGTTTATTCATAAAAATCAACCTTATTTTTTCTTCTTTTTCTTTTTACTGGTATGAGTGTTTTTGATATTAGCGGAGATCGTTCCGTTCATACCGTAAACGCTCACATCTTCATTGTGATCGTCAGATCTGACGGTATCGGAAGGTTTTTCTTCGGGAGTGTGAGAAACATTTTCTTCAGCAAAAAAATCTGTTTCGTCCTCAGCTGCTTCTTCCTGAGCAGAAACGGTTTTATAAGCTGCTTTGACCGCACTTGACACGGGTGACTTGCTGTGACCGCTCTCCCCCAGTCTTTTACGGTAGATTTCAATATCTTTTTTCAGTTTTTCATTTTCGCTTTGCAGTTTCGAGATCATATCCTTATCTTTTGCGGATTCCTCCAGATAAGCGTTGAGTTTTCGTTTCAGACTTTCGGAGTCGTCCGTTCCCTGCCGTATACTGTCGCAGTAATTCAAGGCAGTGAGAATCACGGCGGCGGTAGTGGAAACGCCGGGATTGGATTGTTTGATTTCATCAATTTTTTGATTGACTTCTTCGGCAATACTTTTCGTATAGCTTTCGCTGTCACTGCTCACAAGGGTAAACTGATTATCTGCAATGACTACCTTTACTTTATTTTTTACGGCATTTTCATTACTCATAAATATTCACGTCCAATCGTTATAGTTTTTCCGCAGTATAAATTTTTATAAATTTATTATATAACATTTTGTCCGATTATAAAAGTATCTATTTTATTTTTATATCTAAATTCTATCAATATTCTCTTGATTTTATATTTTTTAATTTTCCTCCACATGATGAAGAGCTTGATTTCTGTCTTAACGATTTTGGTTACCGGCTATGAAGTTTTTGTAGGGGAGGAATGGGGAAACCCCTACGGGAACGGAATCAATTATTTCCTCTGCAAAAAGTTTTCTAAATCGATAAGCCGGGGCGGCTCTGCCCCCCTAATCCCCCGCAACCCTTTGAAAAGGCTTGACCGAAACTTTTTGATGATACTCTTATTTAGTCAATTAAGAAAAATCAGTGTATAGATTCTAAGTCAACTTGATCAGAGCAAATCGTCCCGTGCGGTCACGCACCACTCCGCCGAAACTTTTGATTACATTCTCATCAAGCCAATGAAGAGAAATCAATGTGTAGATTCTAAGATAACTTGATCAGAGCAAATCGTCCCGTGCGGTCACGCACCACTCCGCCGACCACCACTGCACTTGATTTTGTAATATAATAATGTTAAAATTAAAATGCCATATTCCAAAAATACCGTATAAAGACTGTACTCCCTCCAAAAAGTCTTTGTGCGGCTCTTATACTAATGATGAACGTAAGGGTGTGTAAAATGAGACTTCAATATCTGCAAATGCCCCAATCGGAGTTCTGTACCGATGAAGCTATGTATTTCAAAAGAAACGGCAAAACCGAATTCCTGCCGGACGATCATAAAATCGTAATGTATCATAATGCCGCAGTTTCGTTTGATACTTATTTCAACAGTTTTTCCGCAGATAAATGGTTTCGCTATACCCAAATCAATTCTGTCCGCCTTCGCCTGTATCTGAAAGGAATGTTTCAGGTACAACTTCTTCAAAAAACACTGCTGCCCCATCATAAGATACATACAAAACTGATCACTAAAATGACCGTTGGCAGCCATCAAGGTAACGATGTGTATACATTTGATTTTGAAAATAACCACAGCGGTATGCTCTGTTTTGAACTGAAATGTGTTGGGGAAAAAGGCGAATTCTGCGGCGGCTATTACGAAAGCAGTATTGATCAACACAACATCAGACCCGTTAAAATCGCTCTCGATATATGCACGTACAAACGTGAAGAATTCGTCAAAAGGAATATCAAAAATATCAACGCCTATGCCGAAACAGAACAGGGGTCATTGCTGAAAGATAAATTTGAAATTTTCATATCCGATAACGCTGCCACGCTTCCTCTAAACGAATTTGCTCCCTATCCGAATGTTCACCTTTTCCGCAATAAAAATACAGGCGGTGCAGGCGGCTTTACAAGAGGGATGATAGAAGCCGCCAAACTTAAACAGCAGCTTGGGTTAACTCATCTGTTGCTGATGGACGACGATATACTTTTTAATCCCGATTCACTGTACCGGACATTTGTAATATTTTCACTTGTCAAGGACGAATATCAAAACGCTTTTCTCGGAGGAGCAATGTTGCGGCTCGATACACGGTATATTCAGACCGAAAGCGGTGCAAACTGGAATAAAGGCAATCTGATTTCCTATAAACAAGGTCTTGATATGCGTCGGACAACCGCCTGCCTTTTCAATGAAAAAGAAGAAGATACAGAATATAATGCATGGTGGTATTGTGCTTTTCCGATCAACATTGCAAATGACAATAATCTGCCGCTGCCCATTTTTATCAGAGGTGACGATGTAGAATACGGACTAAGGAATACCCGACAGCTTATTCTGATGAACGGTATATGTGTATGGCATGAACCGTTTGAAAATAAATATTCTTCATCAATGTATTACTATATTTTCAGAAACAGACTGATAGATAACTCCGTGCGTGATCTGCAATACAGCCGAAAAGAATTTGTGCGTGACCTCAGAAGTCAGGTATTGCGTGAGATTTTGTATTTCAGATATAAAAACGCCGAACTGCTCATGAACGGCACCGATGATTTCTTTGCGGGAATTGATCACTTCAAGACACTCGACGGCGAAAAACTGAATCAGGAGATTATCTCAAACGGCTATACTTTCCGTGAACTGAAAGAACTTGGCGTTGCATACGATCAGAAATCCTACCAAAACGCTCTGGACATACAGGATAAAAATAAAATTGCCAAACTATGCCGCCGTGCATTGCTGAACGGTCTTTTGCTGCCGTCTAAAAAATATCCTTCCGGAACACTGCCTGCTGTTCCGACATACAAGGCACGTCCCATCAATTTTTACCGTGTCAGAAAAGTATTGAATTATGACAGTTTCAGCGGAAAAGGTTTTATCACTGAAAAAAGCCTGAAAAAAACATTTGCACTTACCTTTCGCCTTTTTCGGCTGTCATTCCGCTCACGGCTGATTTATCGAAAAATTACCAACGAATATAAAAACCGATCGGGCGAACTGACAAATCTGTCATTCTGGAAACAATATCTTGACTTATAACGAAGGAGTAAGTTTGATGAACAAAAATGTTATGTGCGTTCCTGATACAAAATGTACAGGCTGTTCTGCCTGTATGAATCTCTGCCCTGTGAACGCAATTACAATGAAAGAAAATGACGAAGGCTTTATCATGCCCTTTGTCAATGAAAATAAATGTTTCAACTGCGGCAAATGCCTCAAAGCCTGTCCTGCCATTCACATTAACCATAAAAACACCGCTTCACCGACACTGTATGCCGCAATGGCGGACAATAAAGTACGTGCCGAAAGTTCTTCGGGGGGTATCTTTACACTGATTGCCGAATACATACTGGCAAAAAAAGGTTATGTATGCGGTGCGGCATTTGATACCAAAAACAACTTCACTCTTTGCCACAGAATCATCAGCAACTCTAAGGAACTCGGAGAACTCAAAGGTTCAAAATACGTTCAAAGTGACATTAACTACATTTACAGAGAAATCAAACAATACCTTTCAAACGGTAAACCCGTACTGTTTACGGGTACTCCCTGTCAAGTGGCAGGTCTTTATGCTTTTCTGGGAAAAGATGATAAAAATCTGTATACTGCTGATATTTTGTGTCACGGCGTTCCTTCGCAGAAGACATTCCGCAAATACATTGGGGAGCTTGCAGCAAAATATCAGACGGGCAAAGAACCTCCCAAACCCGTATATGCTTATTTCCGTGATAAACGTTACGGTTGGAACTGCGAGCATATCCGCATTAAATTCGATAATAAAAAAATATATGAAAATAATCTCAAAAAAGGCGACCCTTATGAATATCTGTTTGCACATAACCTTGCTCTCAGAAAATCCTGCGGTAACTGTTCTTTTGCAGAGTTTCCCCGACAGGGTGATATTTCCATAGGCGATTTCTGGGGTATCAGTAAAATTGACAAAACCATGACAGATCAAAAAGGTACTTCGCTTGTTTATGTCAATTCTCCAAAAGGCGAAAAGTTATTCGCTGAAATCACACATCGTCTTCAAAAAGTTAAAGAACCTGCTGTTCCTTTCAATAAAGTCGGCAACAGAGTCAAAGCAAATGCACCTGTCAATCATCAGCGTCAGCGATTCCTTGACCTCATCAAAACCAAATCTCTTGAAAAATCAATTTGTATGGTCCAATCCGATCAATTTGACATCGGTCTGGTCAGCAATTTCTACGCAGGTAATTTCGGCGGTGCATTAACCCAGTACGCACTGTATCACGTACTGTGCGATATGGGTTACTCCACACTGATGATAGAACGTCCGAAAACCGCTAAAAGTGCCGAATACGTTAAAAATGCGTTCAACAACATCTTTATCCGCAATCCTTACCCAGACTATGCGGTTGCTCCTATGTATGACAGCAAAGAGGATATGCGTATTCTCAACGACAAATGCAATACATTTGTCGTTGGTTCGGATCAGCTGTTTCAATATTCTCTCTATCAGTCACTAGGGGAATTTGTCACACTTGACTGGGTTTCCGACACCAAAAAGAAAATTGCCTATGCGGCTTCTTTCGGTCACGATAAAATCTGGGGCAACCCCAAAGTCCATGCAGAAATGGCATATTTTATGCAGAAATTTGACGCTTTTTCGGTCAGAGAAGAAAGCGGTGTGAGAATTGCCAAAGAAGATTACGGCATCAATGCCAAGTGGGTGTTGGATCCTGTATTTCTTTGCGACCCAAAACATTACCGAACACTTGCCGCAGCAGATCACCGCAAAATACCCGATCGATACATCGGCGGATACGTTCTCGATCCGACAAAAGAAAAACAGCGGATATTCAAATATGCAATGAAAAAAATGAACCTCCCTGTTGAAATTTTTTCTGAATATAACTGCTCCCCCGAATACACCGCCGCTCTAGGCGATCTGAATGTTCCTTTGCTCCGCACGGAAGAACGTCTGAATAATATCATCAACTGTGATTTTTTTATCACCGATTCATTTCATGGAACGTGTTTTTCGATTATTATGAAAAAACCGTTTATTTCCATTATGAATCAAAACCGGGGTGCAAGCCGCTTTAAGTCGCTGCTGAAAATGCTTCATCTTGAAAACAGGCTCATTGAAAGCGAAAAAGACCTTGACCGCCCTGATTTGCTCTCTCCTATTGATTACGATGAAGTATACAAAATACTGGACAAAGAAAAAAACAGATGCCGGAAATGGCTTTCCGATGCTATTAAAAAGCCGAAAATCAACACCTTTTCGGATTACGATATGATGTCAGCCAATTACCGTCAGCTCAACAACAAACTGAATGTACTTCAACAAAATATTGAAATCTTGCAGCAAATGATCATGAGTATCACCGGAGAATACGGAAATTTCTTATCCAATATCAATGACATTGAACAGTATTTCAATACCCTTGCGGAGCATAAAGCCGGCAACATCATCATCATTTCCGTCAAGGACACCCCCGGTATCTCTCTTACATTTAACACAGCACAAAAAATAACCCACAGTCTGGGAACAACTGTCAGTCTGGACGGAAAACATTCCCACAGCTACATTGCCGTCATTGACAGCGGGAAACTTGTATTTGAACAGCTCGGTGAAGGGCTGACACCCACTGTATATGACAGTGAAGTATCGGGGCACTCCCTCTTTGCCGCAAGCCGTGTTTATAAAAACGGCAATGAATCTGTCATCAAAATTGACGGCAAAAATTATTCCGTTAATGAACGGGGGTTGAATATCGTCGTTTATGATAAATCCGAAAACACCGTCATTGATTCCGTTTCGTTTGACACCCACCTGCCGACAGCCCCTTGTAAAAGATCTTTTATGTAAAATACCAATCTCTTGATACCATACAAAAACCGACAGCTGTAAAGGCTGTCGGTCGTTTATTTTCATGAAACGTCTTCTAAAAATAGTTCTTTTCAAAATTTTTTGGCAATTGACAAAATGACAGCAATTTATCATATTGAACTTTTAGGAATTTAATTATATAATGAGTATGGAACAGATATACCGAATTTTTTTAAGGAAGGAATTGATAGCCATCAAAAACGTCATAACTTATATAGGCGATTATATCAAGCATACCGACAAGATTTTCTGGCTGCTGACAATGGTCGCAACTTTTTATGGTTTGTGTCTGATTGCCAGCCAACAGCGTGCCGACGATGTCAATTTCCTCAAAACACAGGTGTTGGCTGTATGCATAGGATATATTGCCGCAGTGGTCATTTCTGTGTTCGATTATAACTTTATTGCTAAATTCTGGTGGATATTGGCAGGCGTATCGCTTTTACTGACAGTTGCAGTATTTTTTATCGGAATACAGGTAGGTGGAACAGACGATGTAGGCTGGATCAGACTGCCGGGCGGTATGACGTTTCAGCCGTCGGAACTGACAAAAATATGTTTCATCATTACATTTTCCAAACATCTTGCCTATCTCGCCGAAAAGGACAAACTTCATAACTTCATCGGAGTAGTCACATTGATTCTTCACGCAATGATACCGATAGCACTGATACATCTTCAGGGTGATGACGGTGCCGCACTGGTATTCGGGCTGATGTTTGTGATAATGACATTTGCAGCGGGTGTACAGCTGCGATATTTTATCGTTCTTTTTGCCTGCATTATCGGGGCAATCCCTGTTTTATGGACACAGATATTAAATGATGATCAGAAAAACAGACTGATGGTTCTTTTCAGTTCTGATGACACCAGTTTCCGTACTTACGGTTGGCAGCAGTATCAGGGCAAAGTTTCCATCGCTTCGGGAGGGCTTTTTGGCAAAGGGCTTTTTGAAGGTCCTCGTGTGGAAAGACAGGTCGTACCGTATCAGGAAAATGATTTCATCTTCACCGTTGCCGGCGAAGAACTCGGATTTATCGGCTGTATCGCCATACTGGTTTTATTTGCATTGATGCTGCTTAAAATTTTAAGATCTGCTTCCAAAGCCTGCAATCCGCTCGGTAAAAATATTTGCATCGGCTATTTTGCATTAATTGCCGTGCAGGTGGTTATTAATCTGGGAATGGTACTCGGCATACTTCCTGTTGTCGGAATTACCCTGCCGTTTTTCAGTTCGGGCGGTTCATCGGTAGCTTGTCTGTATCTCGGTGTCGGACTGGTACAAAGTGTCTTTATGCACCCGACTGACAATAACCGTTCCGTAAAAATCGAACTGAATAAAACGATTCGGGGCAGTGTATTTACACACTGAATTTGCTCCGCCTAATGATATGAAATCAACCGCAGATACAAATTTCGATTGGATCTGCGGTTATTTTACGGATGTTTGCTTTTCTTGACAATCATACAGACTCTGTCTATAATAAACATATCATTCAAATAGGTATTATGATATAAAAGGGTGAATTTTATGCTGAATCAATTTTCAAGAACCGAACTTGTTTTCGGAAAAGAGGCTATGAATATTCTTGAACACGCCAGAGTGGCAGTTTTCGGTGTCGGAGGTGTGGGAGGATATACCGTAGAAGCTCTTGCACGTTCCGGTGTAGGAAACCTTGACCTGATCGACGATGACAAGGTCTGTCTTACCAATATCAACCGACAGATTATTGCCACAAGAAAAACAATTGGCAAATATAAAGTAGATGTTGCCGAAGAAAGAATACACGATATTAATCCTCACTGTAATGTCAAAACTTATAAAATGTTCTATATGCCTGATACTTCGGAGCAATTTGATTTTTCACAGTATGATTATATTGTAGATGCGATCGATACCGTTACAGGAAAACTGGAACTTGTTATGAATGCCAAAGCTGCCGATACTCCCATCATATGTTCGATGGGGGCAGGAAACAAAGTCAATGCAGCTGCCTTTGAAGTTGCGGATATTTACAACACCTCCGTATGCCCTCTGGCAAGAGTAATGAGATCCGAGTGCAGAAAAAGAGGAATCAAAAAACTGAAAGTAGTCTATTCAAAGGAAAAACCGATACGTCCCGTTGAAGATATGGCGATCAGCTGCCGTGAGCACTGCATCTGTCCTCCCGGAACAGCCAGAAAATGTACAGAAAGACGGGATATACCCGGCTCTACCGCTTTTGTTCCGGCTGCCGCAGGACTGATCATTGCCGGTGAAGTCATTAAAGATCTGACGAAATTCGACCGAGGTGATCGATAATGAAACTCGTTATGGTCGACATACCGCAACCGGCTGTCATTTGCAAAGGAGGAATCGTATGATCTACCTTGATTACAGTGCCAACACCCCTGTCAATGAGCAAGTGCTGCATCGGTTCTGTGATATATCGAAAGCATATACCGGAAATGCCAACTCGAAACATACGGCAGGAGCTGCCGCTTTGGAAATACAGAACCAAACAAGCCGCCATATTGCAGAAATGCTCCATATCCTGCCGGAAGAAATCATTTATACATCGGGTGCAAGCGAAAGCAATAACCTTGCCATCAAAGGAACTGCCAGAACCAAGCGGCATACAGGAAAACATATCATTACTACACCGCTTGAGCATCCTTCTGTCAGTGCACCGCTGACTGCTATGCAGGAACAGGGCTATGAAGTTGATATGGTCAATATCGGACGTGACGGAAAGATCGATCTTGAACATCTGTCCTCCCTGCTCAGAAAAGATACCGTACTCGTAACAGTCTGTTCCGTTGACAGCGAACTGGGTACTATTCAGCCCACAGAACAGATACAAACTATCCTTTCACAATATCCCGATTGTTGTTTACATATCGATGCCACTCAGGCTGTGGGAAAAATCCCCGTCGATTTTCATACAGGCGATACTATCAGTTTTGCACCCCATAAATTTTACGGTCTGGTCGGCAGCGGTATTCTGATCAAAAGAAAATCCCTCGTACTTGAACCCATTATACACGGCGGCACGGGCACTTCCATATACCGAAGCGGCACTCCGACAATTGCCTTGAATGCCGCTGCCGAAACCGCTCTGTCACTTGCCCTTGACAAGATGGACGAGCAATATGCCAAAGTCCGAAAACTGAATCAGATACTGCGTCATCAACTGACTGAAACTGACGGCATCACGATCAACAGTCCCGAAGATGCCGTTCCGCATATTCTCAATATCAGCGTTGACGGAATAAAGGGTTCTGTATGCAGAGATAAGCTAAGTGAACACGGCGTATGTGTTTCGGTCAAATCCGCTTGTAGTGCCGACGGTCTTCCGTCCCGTTCTGTATATGCCGTCAGCCGCAGCAGAAAAAATGCCCTGTCATCGTGGAGGATCAGTTTAAGCTATCTCACCTCTGAACAGGATTTGTCAGAATTTATCATTTTATTGAATCAATGTATAGAGGAGCTGCGTACAAAATGAAAAGAGAATTAGAAACGTTTCAGCTTGTGGAACGAAGTATTACAAAAAAATTTCGTAAGGAAATATGGAACAAATTTATTCAGGCGGTCAAAGATTATGAATTAATACAAAGCGGTGATAAGATTGCCGTGTGTATCTCCGGCGGCAAAGATTCGATGTTAATGGCAAAACTGATGCAGATGCTTCAAAGATACAGCGATGTTCCCTTTGAATTGGTCTATCTGGTGATGGATCCCGGCTATAATGAGATCAACCGCCAAAAAATTGAAAGCAATGCCAAACTGCTGCATATTCCGATACAGGTATTTGAAACGGATATTTTTGACATTGCCAACAGTTCGGAAAAATACCCCTGCTACCTCTGTGCCAGAATGAGAAGAGGTCATCTTTACAGTCAGGCAAAAAAAGCAGGCTGCAACAAAATTGCTCTCGGGCATCATTTTTCAGATGTGATTGAAACGACTGTAATGGCAATGTTTTATGGCTCACAGCTCCAGGCGATGATTCCGAAACTTCACAGCACACATTTTGAAGGCATTGAACTGATACGACCGCTGTACTGTGTACACGAAGACGATATTATCTCATGGAAACGCTATAACGATCTCGAATTTATACAATGTGCCTGCCGTTTTACCGAAAACTGCACTATGTGCGATAACGGCGGAGGCGGCAGCAAGCGTCAGGAAATTAAAATGCTGATCAAACAGCTGAAACGTACAAACCCGAATATCGAGAAAAGTATCTTTGCCAGTATCCACAAAGTACATCTTGATACTTTTCCCGGTTATAAAACCAAAGGTGTCACATACAGTTTTCTTGATCAGTACTGAGCATCAGTCCATCACGACCGGCTTCAGTTCAGGTGTTCTTTTTAAAGCGTATTTTTTTAAAAAATTAATTAAAGTAAAAATCTTGCAATTTACGGCTGCATATAGTATAATGGAATGAGCATACATTAAGCTGTTTTTCCGTTTTAACGGAATCTAAAAATCAAACGGCATTTTTTGCCGTAATGAATGACAAAATACAACAGGAGGATTTTTTATGATTACAGCAGGCGATTTCAGAAACGGTGTAACCTTCGATATGGACGGACAGGTTGTTACCATTGTCGAATTTCAGCACGTAAAACCCGGTAAAGGTGCAGCTTTCGTTCGTACAAAAATCAAGAACGTGATTACAGGTGCCGTTGTTGAAAGAACTTTTAACCCTAACGATAAATATCCCACCGCTTTCATTGAAAGAAAAGATATGGAATATCTTTACAGCGATGGAGATCTCTATTACTTTATGGATAACGAAACTTATGAACAGCTCCCGATCAACAAGGATATTCTCGGTGATTCTTTCAAATTCGTGAAAGAAAATACCGTATGTAAGATTCTGTCCTATAAAGGCAGCGTATTTGGTATTGAGCCGCCGAACTTTGTTGTTCTCACAGTTACACAGACTGACCCCGGCTTTAAAGGCGATACCGCAACCAACGTTACCAAACCCGCAACACTTGAAACAGGTGCCGAAATTAAGGTTCCGCTCTTTATCAACGAGGGTGATCAGATTCAGATCGACACAAGAACCGGCGAATATATGTCAAGAGCTTAACAGTCAGTAAGGATACTTGCACACGGAGGGGATAAAAATGGATCTTACGAAAAAGGCAGCCTACATCAAAGGTCTTTTTGATGGTCTGGAAATTGATCCTAAGGATAAACAGGCTAAAATTTTAAAGCAACTTATTGATTTGGTGAATGAAATGGCAGACGAAGTCAGCCAATTGGAACAGTGCTATGATGACGTATGTGATCAGATAGATGCTATTGACGAAGATCTTTCAGGTGTGGAAGATCTGCTCTGCGATGAATATGACGGTGAATACGATGAGAACAACTGCGGAGACTGTAATTACTGCTCTGCAGATTCCACAGATACAGCATACGAAGTAATATGCCCTACCTGCGGAACAGAAATCGGTCTTACCGAAGATTCACTCAATACAGGCGGAATAGAATGCCCCGAATGCGGCGAAGCAATTGAGTTTGATTATGATGAAGATGAACTTGATGATAAAAAAGGCTCATCTGAAGAATAATATCAAGACTGACTATTGCATAATGCGGAATCTTGCAAAACGGCAGGGTTCCGCATTTTGATTAACAATGAATTCTGCTGCTGTTCCCATCGGCAAACAGAATAAAAAACACTGAAAAGGAGTTTTCTTATGTTTTTAAGTATGTTGTTGTCCGGCAATATTGATTTTATGTCGGCTGTCATTTATATTTCATCTACACTTCTGGTCATATTTCTGGTACTTCCGTTTCATGAATGGGCTCATGGATTTATGGCGTATAAACTGGGTGACAATACGGCAAAACTCAGCGGCAGACTGACACTCAATCCGTTGGCACATATTGATCCGTTTGGTTCGCTTTTGCTTCTGCTCATTGGTTTCGGCTGGGCAAAACCCGTACCCGTAGATGCCAGAAATTTCAAAAATCCGAAAGTTGGTATGGCAATTACCGCTTTTGCCGGACCCGTTGCCAATCTGATTGCCGCCATCGGTGCAGGTCTGGTGATGCATCTGATTATGCTGATACTTTCACTCAACAATATAGCCGCCTATGACGGCAACTCGTTTCAGCTATACGGCGGTTCAGAAGTATGGATGTATGTCATTCGATTTTTTGTTTATTTAATAACCATCAATACCAGTCTGGCAGTATTCAATTTTATTCCGATACCGCCCCTTGACGGTTCCAAAATTCTGATGGGATTCCTTCCCGACAGAGCTGTCAACTGGATTTATGCGAACGAACAAATATTTTCCATTGGGCTTTTCGTTCTTGTAATGGCAGGCGGACTGAACGGCGGATTAATTTCAATGATTCAGAATTTCATCTTTGGCGGAATTTATTGGCTCACTTCTATTCCGTTCAGATTGTTTCTGTAAAAAGGAGCTGCTATGAAAATTACTTCTAGAGGATTTGTTCCCGAAGATCGAAAATTTTTCTCGCAGGATACTGCTCCCCTACTCAAAGCTGCGGCAAAAGACTTAAAATACCTTGCCGACAACGGTTATCCTATGAAAAATGCTTCTGTTTTCGTAGGAAATCATTATAGTCTTTCCGAACGTCAGCGGCTCGCACTGATACGTTCCGTATCCCCCGAAAAACAGCTGGCGGTACGAAGCAAAAATGAAATCAAAATACCGGACGAAAAATCCGTTTTTCATATAGACGGATTCAATACTGTCATCACTCTGGAAGTTGCTTTTTCCGGTTCCCCTGTTTTCAGGTGTATGGACGGAACATTCAGAGATTTGGCAGGGCTGAGGGGAACATACCGACTGATAGACAAAACCGAACGGGCAATTGACTGTATCGGAAAAACACTTGAAAAACACAAAGCCGAAAAAGCCGTTTTTTATCTTGATGCTCCCGTATCGAATTCGGGACGTCTGGGACAAAAAATCAAAGAACGTTTTGAAAAATATTCTTTCAAAACCGAAATTGTCGTCATTAACGAAGTGGATTATGTTTTAAAACAACTCAGCTGTGTGGTGTCGAGCGATGCGATCATACTGGACAACTGCATCAGCTGGTACAATCTGACAGGTGAGATCTTAGAGCAAGAAAATCTGATAAAAAATGCTTATCAAATATGGTAATGTCAAGGATGAGATCATTGGAAAAAATATCATATAAACTTGATGTGTTTGAAGGACCTTTGGATCTTTTATTGCATCTTATCGAAAAAAACAAATTGAATATTTACGATATTCAGATTTCAGAACTCCTCGGACAGTATATGGAACATATCGAACTGATGCGGGAGCAGGATCTGACGGTTGCGGGAGAATTTTTAGCAATGGCATCACGTCTGGTACAAATCAAATCCGCAATGCTCCTGCCCAAATATGAAGAAGCCGAAGAACTGAAAAAAGAACTTTCCGGACAGCTGATAGAATATCAGAAATGCAAGCGTGTAGCAAAAATATTGGCGGCCAATATCAGTTTTGACAGCTATTGCCGTGAACCTGCCAAAATCAAGGCAGATATGAAATATAAGCGTTCCCATCCGCCCGATTATCTTATCTCCGCTTATATGGCGGCTGCCGGCAGAGGAAAAGCAAAAATTCCGCCGCCGGAAGATGCCTTTTCGGGAATCGTCAAAAGACGTATGGTATCGGTTAATTCAAAAATCATAGGCGTAATGAAAAAACTGTGGAGCGGCAGAAGTATACGGTACAATTCTGTATTTGACGATGCGGAGGATAAAAGCGAACTGGTGGCAACCTTCCTGGCTGTACTGGAACTGATCAAAGGAAAACGTGTACGTGTGGAAGGAGAGGGCGACGAATTGTCTTTGAAAATGATAAACGGTGGTGGAAAACATTGGAAGAAAGAAAATTAAAAAGTGCTGTTGAAGCGATACTGTTTGCCTGCGGAACTCCTGTTGAGGTATCGAGAATCGCACAGGCACTGGATCTCAGGCTTTTGCAGGCACAGAATCTGTGTGATGAACTGGCAGCCGATTACGCCAATGCCGAACGAGGCATACGCATTGTCAAATTGAATGATAAGTATCAGATGTGTACAGTAGAAGAATTTGCCGGACCTGTCAGGACGGTAATGGATCTGAAAAGAAACACTCCTCTTTCACAAGCAGCGTCCGAAGTACTGGCGGTCATCGCCTATAACCAACCCGTAACAAAAGCCTTTATCGAACAGGTGCGAGGCGTTGACTGTTCGGGTGTCGTATCCAGTCTGGTAGCAAGACAGCTGATCGAAGAAAAAGGCAGACTGGAACTTCCGGGCAGACCTCTTATCTACGGCACAACAGAACATTTTTTACGCTGTTTCAATATTTCTTCCATAGAGGAACTTCCCCCTCTGCCGAATGAAGAAGAAAATTCCGATGAAAAGCAAGAACACACCGAAGCAGGTACAGATGATCATATCGGACGGGATGATACAGTATGAACATTTTTTTGATAATTCTCACGGTGATATTCACAATCATTTTTTTACTGCTTTTTTGCCCTTTGGTTGTCAAACTGACATACAATGAACAAACAGAACTTCGTATCGGATATTTTTTTCCGCTGATCAAAATACTGCCTCCCAAAGACAAAAAAGAAAAAAATCAGGTTCCTGAAAAAAACAAAGAACCCCAAAAAGATGAGCCAAAAAAAGAACAGTCAGATCATGCTCCGAAAAAAAATCAATCGTCCTCCGGCAAAGATACCCTCAAAAAAGTACTTGATTTTGCCAAAAAACAAGGTCTTGACGGCATCATTGAACTGATGAAAGAAGTTGCCGATATGATCATCGGTTTTACCAAAACAATCAAAAATCATCTTGTTATCTCACGTCTTGACCTCAAAGTATTGGTGGTGGGCGATGATCCTGCGGACACGGCAATGAAATTCGGATATGCCTGTGCTGCACTATACCCGTCGACAGCACTGATCGAGGAGAATGTAAAAAAATGCAATCATCATATTCGTGTATTAGCCGGCTTTCAGGATAAAGAAACAGCAATACATTTGATACTAAAAATCCGCATACTGCCGATATTTATTATAGCAACTGCTTTATCCGCACTGATCAAATCGGTCAAAATCTATTTACGTTTCAATAAACAATAACAGACCTGTCCGGTAAGTTCCGATATGATTCCTGCATCTTCAAAGCAGCAATCGCACGAACACTTGCCGAACAGGTCTGATTTGTTTTCTGATGTTGATCTGCCAATCAATGATTATTTGAATATTTCCTGCATACCGTCAAGAATCCCTTCCACCGTACTGATGGCTTTGGCAGCTTTTCTTTTATTCTTCCGACTGTCTTTCATCATCACCGAACTGACAAAACCAAACATCACTCCGGCTACCAGTCCTGCTCCCACACCTTTTGCAATATTCAACGTATTTTTTGCCATAATATACCCCTTCCATAAAGTAAGTGCCGCCTTGGCATATCTGTAATTCACGGTAAAAACTTCTCCTTTCGGAACTGCAATATTCCGCTGTATCAATATTATCTGCCCAAAACTTCCGATTATTCAAAGATGTAGGTAAAAATATATCGTCACACTCAACAATAAATTTCAAAAACCTTTTCCAAGTTTTGGATAAGTAACTGTTTTTTGTTAAACTGCACATAAAAAGCCATCTTTTGTTTGACAAACCGCCGAATAATCGGTATAATTTAACATATAGATAACAAGTATGATTGTATCGGTAACGATGAATGATACTTTTTATTTCGCAGGAAATGTATATTGATTTTATTTTTGAAAGAGGGAAATTTACTATGGCAAAAACAACAAAGGCTGCTGCTAAAACAGAAAAGACAGAAACAAAGGCTGCTGAAACAACAAAGGCTGCTGCTAAAACAGAAAAAGCTGAAACTAAGCCCGTTGCTAAGAAAACAGCTGCTAAAACTGCTGCAAAAGCTGTTGTTAAGGAAACAAAGGTAAACGTTACTATCGAGTTCCAGAGCAAGAATACTTCCGTTGATACACTCGTTGAGGCTGTTAAGGAAGCATACAAGGCTGACGGCAATACAGATGCTGTTGAAAGCATTGAACTTTTTGTTCAGCCCGAAAACGGCGTTGCTTACTACGTTGTAAACGGCAAAACCGAAGGCAAATCTGTTAATCTTTAATTTTTATCGGATTTCAAAATATCCGCTGCTTATCACAGGCAGCGGATATTTTTTTGATTGTTTATTGTCAATAAATAACAGAAATATTATACAATTTTTTTATAAGAAATTATAATTTATTATTGATTAAATTGTCGTTCTGTGATAAAATCAATATAAATAGATTGATAAAATATACTTTATTGTGTATTTTTACAATTTAAATCTTTATCAGGAGGAAAATCAATGGTTAAACATATAGTATTGTGGAAAATCCGTGACGATGCCGAAAAACAAGCCAATATGGACCGTATGATCGATATGCTGACATCTTTAGTAGGCAAAATCGACGGTCTGGTAAGCATCGAAATGGGTTACAATTTTAATGACGGTTCGGATTACGATGTTGTTCTCTATGCGTCATTTAAAAATACAGCCGCATTAAAATACTACCAGAATCACCCCGAACACGTTAAATGTAAAGATTTCATAGGTACAATCACAACAGCACGTACCTCAGCAGATTACTTCTTTGAGGAAGCAAGCATTACAGCAAAACCTTTCAATGAAGTTCCCGATGCTCCCGAAGAAATTCCTGCTCCCAAAGCAGTACAGCCCGAAATATCTGTTGAAAAAATCGCAGAAACAAAAACGACAGAAATTGAAGTTACCAAACCGGACCCGATAGCATCTAAACCGGATACGGAAAGCAAAACAGACTTTAATCCGGTATTTCCTACATATGAAGAACCGAAAAAAGATAAGAGTGATTTTTCTCCTTTCTTCAACAGATCGTTTGATACGGACGAACAGCTGTCCGATTCGGCTGACTTAAAAGATGAACCCGTACCGGATAACTCTCCATTCTATACCGATCCCGGCACAGCTGATCCTTTCAGCAGTGAACCGATCAATGAAACTCCTTCTTTTACTAATAATATCGAAACAGCAGTACAAGAAGAACCTGTTCCGCCACAGGAAACTCCTGAAGAAATGCCTACATTTTTCAGCAGCGAACCACAGCCAACATTTGAACCCGAACCGCAACCAACATTCCAGCCCGAACCGCAACCAACATTCGAGCCTGAACCACAGCCAACATTCCAGCTCGAACCACAATCAACATTCGAGCCTGAACCACAACCTATGCAGTTTACTCCTGCTCCCAAAGCAGACAGCAAGCCGAATGCTACCGTCAAAGAAAAGACCAATATTTTCGGCAAGAAGAAATTAGAAGTAGACGTAACTCCTCTGGAACAACGTTCTGATACCTGGACTTGTCCCAACTGCGGTAAGGTAATGCCTAACTACGTTGGTACTTGCGGCTGCGGCGAAGTCAAACCTTTCGATTTTGAAGCTCCCGTTCCGAGCAGCGAACCTAAGCCCGCTCCCGTAAAGCCTGCCGCTCCTGCTCCCTCT
>CACYDP010000017.1 GCA_902773135.1 uncultured Ruminococcus sp. | reverse complement strand
ATTATACCAAAAAAGCAACCGACTTCCAAGTCTCTACTTGGAGGTCGGTTGTCTTTTTTCTTGGGACTTTTTTCACAGCCCCTTTTTATGTGTTATCGATGTCAGTATGTTGCTTGAAATTTAATATTCTGCCTTTGGGGGCTTTTTGTGCTGTCCGTACAATTTTGGACAGTTCAAACCGTGAAAATTCATTTGCGGGTGTAAGTTTTTGCACGAAAAATAAAGTTACCGATACAATAGGCGGAGTATATCATCAGCTTAGTGCCGATTTTTCGGTTCAATGAGGAAAATTGAGGAAAAACCTATGAAAAAACATTTGACTTTTACAGACAGAAAATATATAATTATTTCTGATATGTCTTTATTATTTTATTTTTCGATTTTCTCAGAATTCTTTCGGAAATTAAAATATTTAAAGAAAATAAATAATTGGAGGATACCGTATGAAACGTATTGGCAAACCGGTGTTCTTTATCGTATTTGTTCTTATTCTTGCACTTGCGTATACCTCAATATTCGGTATATACGGCGAAAACGGTGACTTTGACGTTACCTATATCAAGGGTATTAACGATATTCGATGGGGCATCGACATCAAAGGCGGCGTTGAAGCTGTTTTTGCTCCCGACGGAAAAAAGGACGCTACCGACCAGGAAATGGAGTCTGTAAAATCTATTCTTGACCTTCGTCTTGTTTCACAGAATATCACAGACTATGAAATTTACCCCGACTATTCCAACGACCGCATCACCGTTCGTTTTCCGTGGAAATCGGACGAAAAAAATTACGATCCCGATGCGGCAATTCAGGAACTGGCTTCTACGGCAAAACTGACTTTCCGTGCAGGCACATCGGCTGACGGCGAAGAACTTCTCAGCGGCAGCGATGTCAAGAGTGCAGCCGCAGGCTACACTACTACAAGCGACAACCAGCATACATATGCTGTTAACCTCGAATTTAACGATGACGGCAAAGAAAAATTTGCTCAGGCAACCAGCACTTATCTCAATCAGCAGATTTCCATCTGGATGGACGATCAGATTCTTTCCGCTCCGACAGTCAACTCTGTCATCTCCGACGGAAGTGCTCAGATCACAGGCGACTTCACGGCGGAAGAAGCAACCAATCTCGCTAACAGAATCAATGCAGGTGCTCTGCCGTTTAATCTTAAAATAGAAAGTTACGGCACCATCAGCCCCTCACTCGGCACTAATGCTCTTACGGCAATGGGTATAGCGGCTGTGGCAGCCCTGGCATTTATTTTGATCTTTATGGTCATATTGTTCCGACTTCCCGGCTTTATCGCATTCATTGCACTGCTCGGACAGCTGGCTATATCGATTATGGCAGTTTCGGGTTACTTCACAGTTTTCCCGAGCTTCACAATGACAATACCGGGTATTGCAGGTCTGATCCTTTCCATCGGTATGGGTGTTGATGCAAATATTATCACAGCAGAACGTATCAAGGATGAACTCTGGACAGGCAAAACACTCGACGGCTGTATCTCCAACGGTACCAAAGGCAGTTTCTCGGCTATATTTGACGGTAACGTAACCGTTATCATTGTTGCCGTCATACTGATTCTCGTATTCGGTCCGGCAAATATCTTCTCTGCACTGTTCGGTGTTTCGACAACAGGTCTGATTTACGCATTCGGCTATACGCTCCTCGTTGGTGTAATCTCCAACTTTATTATGGGTGTAGGTGCATCAAGACTGATGCTCAAATCAATCTCCGGCTACAAGTTCCTGAGAAACAGAAGATTATATGGAGGTAAGAAACAGAAATGAGACAGACATTCCATATAGACTTTACCAAAAAGTCAAAAATCTTTTTCGGCATATCTCTCGGCATTATGCTTGTATGCCTGATACTGAACCTTTTTGTACTTCCCGCAAAGGTAGACATTCAGTTTACGGGCGGTACGATTATCAAGTACAACTATGACGGCAAAGTAGAAGAATCCAAACTGGAAAAAACCATCAACGACACCATCAAAAGCATCAAAGCACTGAAAAAAGAAAGTATTGACTATTCATACAGTGAAAACCTTGCAGCTGATTCATCAGATAAAAGCAGTCACATTGTTTCTCTTCAGTTTACGGGTAATAAGGCAGTTTCGGTAGAAGATAAAGGTACGATTACCGATGCTTTGCAGAAAGCGTATCCCGACAACGGCTTTGAAGAAGAATCCGCCACATCTGTTGATGCCTCAAAAGGTGCTAACTTCTTCTTCAAATGTATTGCGGCTGTTGTTCTTGCTGCGGCATTGATGATATTCTACGTTGCCATCCGATTCAAAAAAATCGGCGGTCTTTCAGCGGGTGTCATGGCAGTGGTTGCTCTTGTACACGATCTGATCATTGTGTATTTCAGTTTTGTCATCTTCCGTATGCCGCTGAACGATAACTTCATTGCCGTTGTTTTGATGATTCTCGGTTACTCGCTCAATGATACGATTGTCATCTACGACCGTATCCGTGAAAACAGAAAAAAGAGCGGTCCGAAAACCACTACCGCAGAAATCGTCAACACCAGTATTAACCAGTGTTTGTTCAGAACGATATGCACTTCCATCACCACGATAGCGGCGATTGCTTCTGTACTGATTGTTGCATTAATTTTCAACATTGATTCCATTCTGAGTTTCGCACTTCCGATGATGATAGGTCTTATATCGGGTTGTTATTCTTCCATTTGCATTGCGTGTCCTCTTTGGGTAATGTGGAAAAACCATAAAGACAAGCAAAGAGCAGAGCAGAATAAGAAATCCAAAAAATCGGATAAAAACAATCAAGCAGAAACTGCTGATGAGTCTGAAACCGTCAAAAAAAACACCACTCATCAATCCAAAAAAAATAAGAAAAAATAAAATTCAAAAAGCAAGGACAGGTTGAAACAAATCACCTGTCCTTGCTTTTTACTTTATTGTTCAGCTCAAAAATATCACCATATCAATCATCGGAAATGATTTTAGATATATCCTCTTCGCTCATACCCAGACGACGCATTTTGGCAATCAGTTCGTTTTGCTTTTTCATGCTGCCTTCGGCTAATCCTTCTGCTTTTCCTTCTGCTTTTCCTTTGACAAGACCGATTTCAATTCCCTCAGTCCGACCCTCTGCTCTGCCCTGAACAAGACCGATTTCAATACCCTCACGTCTGGCACCGTTTAAGGCAGATGCTTCATCGTGCAGACGTTTT
>CACYDP010000016.1 GCA_902773135.1 uncultured Ruminococcus sp. | reverse complement strand
TTTCATAAACAAAATCCTCTCATTGACTATTTATATAATAAAATTTAACTCGGAAATATCATTCCTATCAGAATTATACAACTCATTTTGTATTTTGTCAACTCTTTTCGTGTTTACTGAATAAAAATCAAGCAATTCGCATTACAATAATTGAGGGGTGAGCCGATGATGAATTTCGGAAATAAATTAAAAGCACTGATTGAAGAAAATAACCTTACTCAAAAGCAATTAGCCGCACAGCTGAACATTGCACCGTCCACCGTCAGCAGTTATGTACAGAATGTGCGTGAACCCGACTTTGCAACACTGAAAGCTATCGCACTCTATTTTGATGTATCGCTGGATTACCTTTTCAGTATGCCCGACAAAAAAGGCGGCGGTTATATGGAAAACGACCTGCTGCGGATTTTTCATCTGATGACAGAAGAACAGAAAGAAATGTTCATTGAACAGGGCAAGGTATTTGTGCGGGCAAATACTAAGCAAAAAGAACAGGCAAAATCATCGTAATAAAATGAATCTATATTATGTGTAAAAAAATTATTTTTAAAGCAAAGATATTTCTCTCAGCAAAAAAACATACCCCTCTGCCTATATTTATGCTATAATAGTAGTATTCTAATCTTTGGAGGTCAACATTATGAGTCAATTCACAGAAATCAAACCTGAGGAACTGGACGGCAACTTTTTCCGGAAAATCAATCAAGAATGGATGCTGATCACAGCAGGCGGCAAAGAAAAGTGCAACACAATGACAGCCAGCTGGGGCGGCATCGGTATCCTCTGGAATAAAAACGTAACGTTCAGCTTTGTTCGCAAGAGCCGATACACCTTAGAATTTCTAGAAAATAATGATTATTATACACTTTCGTTCTTTGGCGGAGAACTGATGAAAGAACTGACTTTCTGCGGCAAAAATTCGGGACGTGATACCGACAAAATCAAAGAAACAGGTCTGATTCCCGTTTTCGATGAAGAGGCACCGTATTTTGAACAGGCACAACTGGTGCTGGTCTGCAAAAAACTTTACCGCCAGACACTCACAGCCGACAGTTTCATTGATAAAAGCCTTACAGAAAAATTCTACGCAGATAATGACTGGCACGATATGTTTGTGGGCGAAATCGTTAAGGCTGTTGTTAAAAAATGAAAAACGTTCTCATCACAGGTGCTTCAAGAGGTATCGGTGCAGAAACAGCACGTCTTTTTGCACAAAACGGATACAGCGTTTTTATCAACTTCAACAAATCACAACAGCAAGCCGAAACGCTTCGTGCCTCTCTGGTCGGCTGCGGCTATCAGGCGGAAATCATTCGTGCAGATGTATCATCTTCGTCCGATGTGGGCAAAATGTTCGACCGGATTGAAAGCAGCTGCGGCGGTATTGACATTCTGGTCAACAACGCCGGAATCGCACAGACCAAACTCTTTACCGATTTAAGTGACGATGACTGGCAGCAAATGATTGCCTCCAACCTCAGCAGTGCATTTTACTGCTGCCGCCGTGCCCTGCCTCATATGATACGGCAGCATTACGGACGAATCGTCAATGTAGCATCGATGTGGGGGCAGCTCGGCGGTTCGTGCGAAGTGCATTATTCCGCTGCAAAAGCCGGCATTATCGGTCTTACCAAGGCTCTCGCTATGGAAGAAGGATTAAGCGGTATCACCGTCAACTGTGTTTCTCCCGGTGTTATCAGAACCGATATGACATCTCATCTCAGTGACGAGGACCTGAACGCTCTGAAAAATGAAACCCCCACCGGTACATTGGGTACTCCATACGATGTTGCAAGAAGTATTTTATTTCTTGCCGGAGAGGATTCCTCCTTCATCAACGGTCAGACACTCGGCGTTAACGGCGGATTTGTTGTCTGAACAAGCAAAACCCTTTTCTGTCTTTGCGGCAGAAAAGGGTTTTATGGTTTTATGATATATTATTTCTTTTGGATTTTCTTTTTGCAGGTTTTTCAACCGAGAACTTACGGATACGTTTTGTTTTGGCACGCTCCAGTTCGGCTTCGGCTTCACCACGAACTTTTTCAGGCGTAATCGTGATTTTCACGATAGTTTCGTCCGAAGGCACTTCGTACATCAGTTTTTTGAGAATTTCTTCCATAATCGAACGAAGTCCTCTTGCTCCTGTATGACGTTCAATGGCTTTTTTCGCAATTTCGACCAGTGCTTCTTCCTGAAATACCAATTCTACACCGTCAAGTTCAAAAAGTCTTGTATACTGCTTGACAAGTGAATCTTTGGGTTCTTTCAGTATGCGAACCAAGGCATCTTCATCAAGACCGTTCAGTGCGGTAATGACGGGAAGACGTCCGACAAGCTCGGGAATCAAACCGAATTTGACAAGGTCCTGCGGAATCACGTCCGACATCCAGCCGGTAGTATCGAGTTCCTTTTTCGACTTGATGTCTGCGTTGAATCCCAGTACAGATGAACCCATACGCTTTTCGACCGTTTTTTCAAGACCGTCAAAAGCACCGCCGCAGATAAACAGAATATTGGATGTATTGATCTGTATAAATTCCTGCTGCGGATGTTTTCTGCCGCCCTGAGGCGGAACATTAGAGATGGTTCCCTCCAGGATTTTAAGAAGTGCCTGCTGAACACCCTCGCCGCTGACATCACGTGTAATGGACGGATTTTCGGATTTTCTTGCGATCTTGTCTATTTCGTCAACGTAGATAATGCCTCGTTCGGCACGGTGAATATCAAAATCTGCCGCCTGAATCAGACGAAGAAGAATATTTTCAACATCCTCGCCGACATAACCCGCTTCGGTGAGCGTTGTTGCATCGGCAATGGCAAACGGAACATCAAGAATACGTGCAAGCGTCTGTGCGAGGAGGGTTTTGCCCACACCCGACGGTCCGAGGAGAAGAACATTGCTCTTGTTGAGGGCAACATCACTCTCATCGTGATAATTGATTCTCTTATAATGATTATAAACCGATATGGCAAGCGAAATTTTCGCTTCTTCCTGACCGATTACATATTCGTCGAGTTTTTCCTTTATTTCCTGCGGTTTAGGAAGTTCTTCCATTCCTTTAAAGAAATTTTCATCAAGATCCATCGGCAGTTCGCTGTTATTCTTGAGAATAGAATTACAAAGCTGTATACACTCATCGCATATATAAGCACCCGGACCCTGTATCATACGTCCGACTGAATCCTGTGTTTTTCCGCAGAAAGAGCAACATATATTTCTCTTGCTGTCATCCCTGTTTGGCATTTCCGCTCTCCTTTATCGCTGTGTGATTACCTTATCGATAAGACCATATTCCAGAGCCTGCTGAGCGGTCATAAAGTTATCACGCTCAGTATCTCTTGCAATAATATCATAAGGCTGTCCGGTTTTTTCGGACAGAATGGTATTGAGTTTCTTTTTTGTCTGAATGATATGGTCGGCATGAATCATAATATCGGTTGCCTGACCCTGAGCACCGCCGCTCGGCTGATGAATCATAATATCGCTGTTGGGCAGTGCAAAACGTTTTCCCTTGGTACCTGCTGCCAGCAGGAATGCTCCCATACTTGCTGCCATACCCATACAAATCGTAGACACATCGCACTTGATATACTGCATTGTATCATAGATCGCCATACCATCAGTCACAGAACCGCCGGGGCTGTTGATATAAAGGCTGATGTCCTTGGTGCTATCCTGTCCCTCGAGATAGAGCAGCTGTGCAACGATCAGACTGGCAGAAACATTATTAACTTCTTCGGTGAGCATAATAATTCTGTCGTTGAGAAGTCTGGAATAAATATCGTACGAACGTTCTCCTCTGCTGGTCTGTTCAACAACATAAGGTACTAATGACATAACAATTACCTCCGTTTTCTGCTATATAAAGCATAGACATCATTTATGCATTTTATACGGCTTTGGAATTATTCTTCATTAACTGTGTTTTCTTTCACAAGATCCATTGCTCTGGATACTGCAATATCACCTGCAATGTCCTTTTTACTAAAGGCTGCTTTTACACGTTCCACATCTACTTTATAAGTATCTGCCAGTTCGGTGTATTTGTTTTCAACATCTTCATCGCCGGCACCAAGACCCTCAAGTTCTGCGATCTTCTTCAGAGCCAGTCTTACTTTTACCTGTGATACAGCTCTGTCGTAATAAGTTTCACGCAGTTTATCTGCTGTAAGACCCGTATACTGCATATATGTACGAAGATCGATACCCTGTGCTCTGAGGTTCATTGAGAACTCATCAATGATGCTGTCAACCTGATTGTTGTACATTGCTTCGGGAACTTCTGCCTGGAGAAGTTCTTCGAGTTTTTCTGCAATCTGGCGTTCCTTATCGTTTTCAGCTTCTGTTTTGCGTGATTCTTCGAGCTTAGTCTTTACGTCTGCCTTGTATTCGTCAACGGTGTTAAATTCGCTGATGTCCTGAATGAACTCATCATTCAATTCAGGAAGTTCGGTTGCTTTGATTTCGTGGATTTTGATTTCAAACTGAACGGGCTTGCCCTTGAGTTCGTCTACCTGATAATCTTCAGGGAAAGTAACATCAATCGTGAATTCCTCTCCTGTTGTATGACCGATGAGCTTATCCTCAAAACCGGGGATAAATGCACCGCTGCCAAGTTTCAGGCTGTAATTTTCAGCTGTGCCGCCCTCGAATGCTTCACCGTCAAGAAGACCTTTGAAGTCGATCACAACGGTATCGTCATTTTCTGCTGCTCTGTCCTCAACCGTTACAAGACGGCTGTTTCTTTCGAGAACTCTCTTGACATCAGCATCAATGTCTTCGTCTGTGATTTCGAGTGACATCGGTTTAATAGCGATGCCCTTATAATTTTCGACAGTCACTTCGGGTTCAACAGTAACAACCGCTTTGATGACAGCACCCTCTTTATCAGCCTTTTCAATATCAAGGTCAATATTATCTCTTACCAGTTCGATGCCTGCTTCTTCTGCTGCATCTTCAATTGCCTGAGGATAGAGTTCCTTGAGAGCATCTTCATAGAAAACACCTTCGCCGTATTCTCTTTCAATGATAGAACGGGGAGCTTTACCCTTTCTGAATCCGGGGATAGTAATATTCTTTACCTGCTTTTTATAGACAGCATTTACGGCATTCATAAAAGAAGTGCCGTCAATCTCGATAACAAGTTCATATCTGTTAGTTTCCACTTTGTTTGATGATTTAAGTGACATTTTTTATTCCTCCAAAATTTTAAGCTGAAAAATCAATAAGAATTATAACATACAATATTTGATTTATCAAGTTTTCAGCGATATTTTTTATAATTATTCTAAGGCACGATGTTAATTGTCCTTTTTTTTACCCTTTTACCCTATTTTTACAAAACTGCCAAAGGCGTAAATTTCAGATAATCGCAGGCGATCAATCGGAAGGTGATGCCGTATTTTTCACCCGTAAAGGCTTTTTTGGCAGCATTGCCGCCGTGGATATGACCGTAAAAACATTTTTTGACATTATACTCTTTCAGTACGCTGAGAATTTCTTCACATTCCATATTGTTGTAAATTGGCGGATAGTGCAGAAATACGATAGGGTCATAACCATCTTTCACAGCAGGTTCAAGAGAAAGGCGGAGCCTGCCCGCCTCCCTGTTAAGTATCAGTTTATCCGCATCGTCTTCCGCATCATAAAACCAGCCCCTTGAACCGCATATGGCGATCCCGTCGGCAGTATAATAATTATTATGCAGAATGGAGAGCGTGTCAAATCCTTTTTCGGACAAAAATCTATCCATTTTGGATTTTGTGGACCACCAGTAATCATGGTTGCCTTTGAGCAGGATTTTTTTACCGTTAAGTGCATTGATAAATTGAAAATCATTGTACGTCTGGTTCAGATTCATTGCCCAGGATATATCGCCCGCAATAACAACCGTATCCTTATCTGTAATGAGGTTTTGCCAGTTTTTCTGGATTCTGTCCGTATAATTTGTCCAACCCGGGAAAACATCCATCGGTTTATCCGTTCCGAACGAAAGGTGCAGATCCGCTATTGCATAAACTGCCATATGCTGCCTCAGCTGATCGACAGACTTTTCAGAACCGTGTCGGGCATTTCGTCAACGGCACATTCTGTTTCAAATCTTACTTTTGCCTCTTTCAGAGAAGCGAGAGGAGCAGGAACGGCGGTTTTGGTTTTTGCCGACAGTTCGTCAACCATTGCAAATTCATCATCGGGAAGTTTTTCGTCTGTGACAGCTGACAGAACACTCTTGGAGAACTTATACGGACTTGCGGTGGAAGCGATGACAGCAGGTGTTTTGTCACCTGTTTTTTCAACATACTGACGGTATACGTCAAGTGCCACAGCTGTATGAGTATCGGCAAGATAATTTTCATTTTCGTAGAAATACTGAATGGTTTTCTTTGTTCCCTCGTCATCGCAGAAACCGCCGAAGAAAAGGCTGTCCAGTTTTGCCTTAACATCGTCATCAACGGTATAGCTGCCATTTTCAGACAATTCTTTCATCCACTGTGTCACTTTCTTGTCATTGCCGTCTGTGAGGTGATAGAGAAGTCTTTCGAGGTTGCTTGATACCAGAATATCCATTGACGGAGAAATGGTTGTATAGAACTTTCTCTTTTTATCATATGTACCGGTTGCGAGGAAATCCGTAAGAACATTGTTGGCATTGGAGGCACAGATAAATTTTGCAACGGGAAGACCCATATTCATTGCGTAGAAAGAAGCCAGAATATTGCCGAAGTTACCTGTGGGAACGACTACATTGATCTTGTCGCCGAGCTGAATCTTACCCTCTTTTGCCATATCGCAGTAAGCCGAGAAATAGTAAACGATCTGCGGAAGAAGTCTGCCCCAGTTAATAGAATTGGCACTGGAAAAGAGCTTATTGTTTTCAGCCAGTTTTTCTTTGACGGCACTGTCGGTAAATATCTTTTTAACGCCTGTCTGAGCATCATCAAAGTTGCCTCTTATGGCAACAACGTTGACATTTTCACCCTGCTGAGTCGCCATCTGACGTTTCTGCATCGGGCTTACGCCGTCAACGGGATAGAATACGATAATTTTTGTGCCGTCAACGTCCTTGAAACCCTCGAGAGCAGCCTTGCCGGTATCGCCGCTGGTAGCAACAAGTATCACAGCTTCTTTACCGTTATAAGTCTTTTTAACTGATTTTGTGAGGAGGTGCGGCAGTATCTGAAGTGCCATATCCTTAAATGCACAGGTCGGACCGTGCCAGAGTTCGAGGACGGACATTTTTGTATCTCCGTTTTCGATATAAGAGATAGGAGCGGGATTATCCGAACCGAACTTTTCGGAAGTATAGGCAGAATCAACACTTTCGTTAATTTCGTCTTCGGTAAAGTCGGAAAGAAAATCTCCGAGAATCTTTTTCGCTCTGCCCCTGTAATCCGTTTCGGAAAGAGCCTTTATATCGTCAAGAGAATATTTCGGGAGCGACTGAGGTACAAAAAGACCTCCCTCTTCGGAAATTCCCTGAGCGATTGCCTGAGAAGCAGATACAACCGTGTTTTTGTTTCTGGTACTGTTATAATTCATAAAACAAATCCTTCTTTCTTTACATTCGTTACAGCGATACCAAACATTTGTCTGTACCGCAATATTTCATTGATCATTATGATCTGAGCCGTCATTTCTCAGAAAGAAACGATATGCGTTATTGAAAAAAATATCATCAAGCAGTGTTTCGCTGTAATGATGCTGCAAGAACAATTCATACAACGATTCCATTGATTCTATTCCTTTCATATCGCACGGAATCTCGGCACCGTCAAAATCTGCTCCGACGGCAACGGTTTTTTCCCCTCCGAGTGACATAAAATGCTCAGTTGTCCTTATTATATCATACATTTTCGCATTTGTCTTGTTTTTATTCAGAAAATCTTTGCAAAAATTTAATCCCACAATACCGCCGTTTTGTTTGATGATTTCAAACTGTTCATCACTGAGATTTCTTTGGTGAGGACATACCTCTTTGGCATTGGAATGAGATGCCGCAAAAGGTTTTTCGGCGATTTCGGCAACATCATAGAACATTTTTTCACTTGCGTGAGAAACATCGACTATAATATGATACTTTTCCATTTCTTTCACACACCGTTTTCCGAAATCTGACAAACCACGGTTATGTTTCTCTATTCCCACGCCGTCACCAAGTTCGTTGGTACCGTTCCACGTAAGCGTCATCATTTTCACGTGCCTGTCGGCAAGGCGTTTTATATTTTCGATTTTTCCTGCCAGAACCGCCCCGCTTTCAACGGTAAGGATCACCCCTGTACCGCCGTTGTCTGCGATTTTCCGCATATCGTCCTTACATTTGCACAGAACAATATTTGTCCCGGCGATTTGCTTTCCGAGAAGGTCTGCACAGCCGTTAAAAAGTTGTTCGGCACGTTGTCCCCTGTACTCATCGGGAATCCACACAGCAAGACATTGTATATACGGTTTGATATTTTTGGTTTTACGAAAAGAAATGTGAAAATCATCTTCAAAAATAGAACGATTTTCAGTAAAAGCTCTATAAAGCGTATCGCAGTGTAAGTCAAACAATTTCATACAATCACCAATCCATCTCCATTTTGCAGTATTTCATTTTGATCATAATAACATAAATATCCGATACTTGCAATTCTATCAATATTCATTTCCTTTGCATATGGTTTGTCGTGGTTTGAAAGCCGGGGCGGCTCTGCCCCCCTAATCCCCCGCAAGCCTTTGAAAAGGCTTGACCGAAACTTTGGATTATACTCTGATTTAGAAGAGAAATCAGTGTATAGATTCTAA
>CACYDP010000015.1 GCA_902773135.1 uncultured Ruminococcus sp. | reverse complement strand
GAAGCCTTCAGGTAAGGCACCAGCAGACTGAAATCGGTCCGCTGCAGGTCGTCCTCGTCGGGCAGGTAGTCGTCGAAAGTATAGACGTTGAACACCAGCAGCACAAAATCTACCGGAAGCCCCTGCCTGTTGCATACTTCCTGCACGCTCTGTTCCCCGAAACCCAGCGAAATGCCGAAACGCGGCAGCACCAAAATCAGCGTATGATTGGCTGCCACAACGTCTGACATCTTCGTCCGGGCAGTAAAATGCCTGTTATTCATGCTGCAAAAATACTACTTTTTTTTAAATTAGTGACTGTAAAAAAATAAGTTGATACGATAAAGTCCCAAAGGGACTTACTCTCAATAACCCCGCACGAAGTGTGGGGTGTTATAAATCAGCACAATAAAGCGTCTCAAAGAGACGCGCTCTCAAACCGACATTGTTTTGCTCTGTTTTTTTACATTTACCTAATCAAATCCACACAAAAAAAACAGAAAAAAAAAAACAAACAAAAGCCCTATCCCGAACTGAAGCACTGTAGCAACTGCAACGTCGTGCTAAACGCGTCTCAAAGAGACGCTATCTCAATAACGTTGCGGAAAGTAACGTTGCGACCGAAAGGGCGCAACATTATATTCATGAGAACAGAGCCGAACTTGTTCGAGCTATGCTAAGATGCAGCAACGTCAGCGAAGCTAACCCCGCACTAACGACCGCAAGGAAAAAGGTATTTGTCCGTTGTTTCATATTCTTATTCCTGACACATAAGATTAATCTCTCCGTCTTTCACTCCTATAATCGAACGTACTACTTTGCTCATCCGTGTCGTATTTTATTACAGTAGAATTCACAACCTCTTTTGAATTGATATTTGGAACTTGATTTTTCTTATTTGAATAATCCCTATGCGCAAAAATCAGACTTATAATCAGACTTAAAGATGTAATTGCCAATCCCAAATATGAAATCTTTGTTGTAGTTTGGCTCACATTATCGGCTTTATCCAATATTGAATGTATATTATTGATTTGAGAGTGGAAAAGTCCAGATCTTACCGTCTCTATATAGCGAATAGAATTTCTGATATTTAAGATGGCTCTTCGATTATCATACTCTTGGTTAGTATAATTGTCTCTATATCTGGATTCCCAGTTGTATTCAGAGTCCAACAGTGTTTTGCAATAGCTGTACTCTACAGAAGCACCTTCACATATTTTATTTAATACAAGATTTGTATTTCTACTTAGTTTATTCAAGTCCAATATTAATTTCTTCAAATGCCAATATACATAAAAATGTTGTTTATAGCGATATTGATGTCTATATATTCCAAGATCTATTTCCATTTCACTGAGAACAGTATTTAGAGACTCTAAATCACAACGATAAAAATTATATTTAGGTTGTACTTTCTTACGTTCAACACATTTATAATAAGTTCCTATTAGTATTTTTGTTTTCATGAATAAATCTTCAATATTTACTGTTTCCCTTTCAGCATTATTATTGAGTCGTTTCATAACTATTTTTATACGTCTCTCGTATGAACTCAAATCACGACTGATTCTGTCTTTTTGTGGATCTAGGAATAGCGACCATTTCAATATATCTTTTTTAAGTGCTTCAACCTCATCTTGATGTTCGGGGTTACTAAACCACCGCCGAAAATCTCCAAGTCCATACTTTACCAAGCCCTCGTAACCCGGGAAACCTCCATTATCATCTTGATGTCCTATCCTTTTATTTAACTTATTTACTATATTATCGTATTTTTGCAAGCGTTTCGATATCATCTCCGCATACTGCAAGAAGATGCACTCGTATTGTTTGATATAATAGTAAAGAACTTCGTTGTTATTTCTATTAATTTCATAAATGTCAAATGGATCCTTGGGAATGTATGCTTTCAGGCTACTATCTCTATCTGTGTAGACTTCATGGTTGTGGAAAAGAGACTTTACATGATGATAACATACCTCTTTTAAAAATTCTTCAAAAGGACGAGTTGCTTCTTCTTTCGGGTAATCCTCCGGCTCGTTATATTCATATACAACCATTCCGTCTCGGGAATGGTTCTTATACACTAATATGAATGTTGTAAAAACTGGGATCTTCTTTCCATTTAACTCCTTCTTGTAGCATTCGACAGTTATGGGCCTTTTTATCAAATCGCTCTTTTTATGCGCCTCTAAAATTGAAGTCTCCGAGTGAGCAATACTTATCCTAAGATAGACCGCTGGGCTACAAAAATCCGAGACACACTGCACTGTCTCAAAACGGCAAAGACGTTCATTAAATGGAATAATATTTTTACATGGATACCAAAAAACACATATTCCCATAGTAACATTTTTTTCTTTAATCTCGTCACACTTATTATGAAAAAATGCAACAAATCATCTTTCTTTAATTAATGCTTTCTTGACTTGGTCACGGCCAAAAACAGTGAGGTCGTATTGTGATGTCATCCCGTCACTAACACCTTGTTTTATTATTCCAATATCAAAATAGTTTTTTTCTATGGTAGATTGCATTATTTCATTATCCTCTATTGTGCCCACCGGGTTTAAATAGAGATAGTAAATTAAATCTTTTTCCGTAAAAACCTTATGCTGACTATCGTTCCCTTTCAAAGCTTACTCCTTTTTCATTTGGTCAATTTCTTCGGAGATTTTCATAAGATTTGATACTCTTTTTTTCTGTCTTTTTTTTACAATTCTTGAAAAAAAGAACTCAATGTACACACGCCATCGTCTAAAAATTGACATTATTATTTTATTTTTCAAACAATTACATCTTGTTATTTTTGCAGGTCACAATCTGCTTTAAATTTACAAAGATACAAAAAAAAACACTTTTTATGAAAGAAACATTTGGAAGATTATAGATTCTCCCTACGGCGGCTCCCTGTTATCACCAGCGGGGGTTCCCCGGCGCCGCTTCTTCCCCACATTCAGCGGGGTGCTGTGGGGGAAGGCCTCCGTATAAGCCTCGTCGAGGGCTTTCACATCCACCTCCCTCATCCCGATGCCGAGCCTCACCATCACCACAGCCCGCAGCAGCTCGCGGCTCGGG
>CACYDP010000014.1 GCA_902773135.1 uncultured Ruminococcus sp. | reverse complement strand
TAATAAGTGCAGGATACTGTTTTATCTTTTCCTTGTCCTTTTGAGCAGCTTTGGTAATAACAATTTTGTAATTACCACTCAAAATTATCACACTCCTCCAAAGGCTCATCTGCACCTTTCAACAATTTTTCTTTCATACCCGGTACAGTAGTAAGATATAATGTTTCCATAAGGCTGTTATACTCTTCCTCGCTAATCAGTACTGCATTTCCGCTTTTGGTGCTGATATTTACAGGTTCATTGAATTTGATCGTCTGATCAAGCATTTCAAAAATATTTTTTCTGAAATTTGTCGCATTGGTATTGATCATATCTGACACCTCTCATAAAGTTTATTATGTACATTATAGCGTACATATTCACATATGTCAAGATTTTTATATCAGATCCAATCTTGTATAATTGACGCTCCTGTCAGAATTGCGGGCTTTTATAGCCTGATCGACTTTCCACTTTTCGATGTTTCATTTAATCTTTGCTTTCACGCTTGATAAGATAATTCAGCTTTTTATCAAAAGTACAGATTTCATAACCCGAAACAGTATGATAGGCACAGAGCAGACAATCCACAAAATCAAGAGATACTCTACCATAGAGCTTTATCCCCTTATAAAGTACATTGCCGCAATTCGTTCTGACATTATCGGTTTCAAGAAAACTAATCAGTCCGTAAGCTATATCCGAGCGGTTCATTTTATAGACGCTGCTCATTACATAAACCACTTCCGGTAAAATAAGTACTTCGTGAGAATATATCAGATTTTCTACCTCATCTGCCATCTGAATATTATCATTCAAGAGATACCTCAAAATCATATTTGCATCAAGTATTCTCATTTTCTGCACCATACCTCTCCTCAACGGATTTTCTCCACGCTCCGTCTTCAAGAGACATCAAATTGGGATTGGCAAAGGAGTTCCATACACCTCTTGCGGACTTCTTTTTTCCGTTTTTGTGAAACCTTTGCCAAATAAAATAACAAATGCTTCAAGTTCGTCCTGACTGAGATTCTCAAAAATATTCAGTGCTATTTCTCTCGTGTTCATAACCGTTCCTCCCCTGCGAATTCATTTTTAATAATATTATACCGCAAAGCTAAGAAATGTCAATATAATATCAAATCCAGTCGTGTGTAGTTCACTGTTCCATCGGGATTCCGTGCCTTCACACCTTGAAAGATTTGCCGCTTTTCCCCGTTGATCGTTATTTCACCGCTTGAAATGACCGCTAAATCCGGTGCAATATCTCCGATAAAATATGCTTGTGCGGATAGCTGCACGATCTTTTTTTCGGCTGTCAGAACAGTTTTGGCACTGTCCTGATAATTACATACTCCCGAATAGGATACGGCTTCCAGCGGTTCTCCGTCCTCACTGATACCCTCCCGGTAAATGATGACATCAGCCGGTGTTTTACAATAATGTTTATCCACAAGACACGGAAACCTCATCGCAAACCTCCTGCATAGCAAAGCCCTGTACCTATCAGTTTACTGTAAGTATTGCTGCGGATCGTAACACCATTACGGCGGTACACCGCAACATTAAAATCAAACTGCATTGAAACGCCGTTGATCGCATAAGAATTCAAAACACCGTCAAGCACATCGGAATTTTCGTCAATAAACTGTATCAGCTCACAGGTGCATTCGGTGATGGTAGAACGCTGAAAATCAGTCAGGCTGTCCCAATCCGCACCGATGATACGATGATATGTCAGCGTATCAATATCACGGCTTGCACGCTCGGCAATGCGGTCAAAATTTTCGGGAACAACTGTATAATATCTGAGATAATCTTCTGTGGACGCATAAACCATAAAATCACCTTATTTCTTGGCTTTTTGTGCTTTGAGTTCTTCCAGTTCGTTTTTGACTTTTTGATACTCTGTATAGGGCACGGTTGCGGCAGGGGAACGTTCGATGATATTGAAATGATCGTCCGTTATGTCAAAGCCCTGTGCGAGATAAGTGCTTTTCGATGTTTCATCAATATTATAAACTTTATTATCCCTTACTGCTTTCATTGTGTGTTATACCTCCAATCAAGTTTCTGCTTCTGCGTGAATAATACAGCCGTCTTTAAAAAGATGGTCGATCGCAAAAGTACCGTTATAGCGGCGGTTCTGATACAGATAGTTGTCTGATGTACGGCTGTCGCTGCCCGGTGAGAAGAGGTGAATATACGAATATTTTACTCTTGACACCTGACACTCAGGGTCGATGAGAATATAATCGATCTTCTTTGCCGTGCTCGCCGCTTTGCAGCCGTCTGTGAAGTCATAAAGCGTTTTGAAGCGGCTTGACTGTACGGTAACAATATTGGTAATATCATCAACACTGTATACCCGTCTGTCGATACCGCCGCCGTTTTTGATGTCAAGTGTACGCTGAATTCCCTCTGCATTTTTGAGAAGTTTCATATATCCCGGCGTGCAGAAAAGAATCAGTCTGTCAAGCGGTACGCCTTTATCCTGAAATGTTTCAAGGTTCTCATCAAAGTCCGAAAGAATATTTGATGTCGTAAATGCAGTAGTCTTAATGCTTGCACCGACACGCTTAGCTTCCGAATACAGCTTTGAGTAGGTATAGCAGTCAAGTTCCGGTATTGCCTGTGTTTTTTCAAACCTTTTCTGAACATTGGCAAGCGATACGACTGTATCTGTTTCATCAAAATCCATAGGATCAATGACAAATTCGATGGAACGGTCGTGGTCGAGAGTTTTGGTTTCATAATCATTTGAGTAACTGCCGGTTGAAAAACCAAGACTTGCTCGTGTATGGTCTTTATAACCGGTTACGGAAAGTGTCGGGATTTTGATGCTCTTACCGTTATTCAGCTGAATATCTGTATTGGAGTGATAAAGAGGGTCACAGGTCAGTTCCTGACCGTAAAGTTCTCTCAGCTGATTGGAATAGATCTCAGCATAATTGATCGTGTTAGACATAAGTTATTTCCTCCTATTTATTTTTTCTTTTAAGCCCGAATGCCTGACGAAGTTTATCATCATCGGAAGCAGTCTGTCCGGAGCTATCCGCACCGACCTTAATGCCGCCTTTTGATTTGCTGTCCTTGCCGCCGTCTGCTTTCCAGTCGGGATATTTCTTTGCAACAGCCTGCAAAGCCTTTGTAATATCCGTATCGTCACGCTTGACAATATTTTCGGCAAGTACAACAGCGTCTTCAATGACATTGGGCATAAAACCGATTTTCATTGCTTCAAGCTGTGTTTTTAAACGAAAGTTTTCCTCTTTGAGTTTGTCCGTTTCGGAGAGTTCCGGCGGGGCGGCTTCGGATTCTGTTTCACTCTCTGTGGAAGTTTCAGGTGGTGGATCATCGGCTGCCGGTTCTTCTGCTCCTTTGCTGTTCTCGTCTGCCTGCTTGTCATCAGCGGCATTTTCGGCGGCATTTTCGGCGGCTTTTTCTTCGGGTTTATCCGTTTCTGACGTCTGTTCTTTCGTCTGCTCTGTGGGCTTTTGTGCGTCCATTTCCGGCTTTGTCTGTTCCTCATCGGGCTTTTTCTTTTCCTCTGGCATAACATTCACTCCCTTGATAAATTCCACAGCAGTTTTTTGTCATAAGTGTTTCGGACAGTCGGGAAGCCCCGACAGGCAATAAAAAAGCACCTTCAAAACCCTCGAATTCGAGGGGTTTAAAAGTGCTGATTCATTCAGTTTGCAAAATTTTAATTTTCTTTAAGTTTTTTCAATTCAACAAACTTTTTAAAATCATTCAAAAATAATCCAATCTTCCGCCAATATATCAGCCTGACTTGCAAGCCAACCAAGCTGTACTCCTGATGTTCCAACAAACGCAATAGCATTGTTGCCGATTGCTTTGTGTAAGGCGTTTATAGTTTCACTTTTGGTATTTACATAGCTTATACTGGTAGCGAGTTCTATGTACTGCTCCTTACCGTTCCAACCTGTTCTTGCAACTCTCTTTCCCTGTTTCATAGCTTCAATAGCCTGCCCGAAATTCATCATTGAATCACTGTCTTTAAACATCTTCGTCATCTCATCAATTTGTTTTACTCTTTTTAAAGAAGCCATAGAATTCATTTTTCTTACTATTCGGTCAATTGCTTGTTCCAATTCCGAAAGTTCTTTTTTAGCTTCACTTGTATCAACGGTCAATTTTGCTTCCAAATTAGGCATTCTTTTAACTGTTGACATTTTCATCACTTCCTTTCATTTTCGGGCATTAAAAAACCGCCCCTTTCAGGACGGTCTGACAACATAATTTTCCCACTTTTTATAGCAGTCAATATATGTTTCGTTTTTATCTCCGTTGTGTG
>CACYDP010000013.1 GCA_902773135.1 uncultured Ruminococcus sp. | reverse complement strand
TCTTTGTTCGACTGATTTGATAATAACATAGATTATTATTTATGTCAAGGGAAAAGTCAGCCTTACGGCTGACGGGCAATTCATCCCCCCGCCTAAGAGGCGGGGGACTTCTTGCCCATTTAGGTTAAAGTTTTCAACCTTCTTTCTGCCATTCAGAATCAGAATCGCTTTTTCATACTTCAGTTTTCGTTCGAAATCTCTTGCGGTCGGATTTTCCATACGGCTCATATCCATATTATGTTCAAGATCTGCCTGTTTCACGCTCTTGGCAATCGGATTGCTGCGAAGCCGGTCAACGTATTCAAAATAAGGAACACTGTCTTCGTGAGTCATCAAAGCGATGGCTTCTATTACTTCATCAGGAAATCCGGTTTCTCTGAGATCATCAAGCGTAATATCTGTATCTTCTACTACATCGTGCAGCAGGGCAACACAAGTAGAATATTCATCTTTCATCTGTTCTGCCAGATGGAACGGATGAAACACATAAGGCATACCGCTTTTATCATTTTGATCCTTATGTGCGTCAAAACAAATTCGGAGTGCTTTTTTCGTGAGTGATGTATATATCATATTGAATACTCCCTTTATGCCAAAGCTATTCTTATATCCTCATTTCGTATGTAGACAGCTCCACAAGATCCGGATAAGAGTATATATCACCGAAATTCATATTATTCTATATCCAGGAAATCAGAAATGCCTGTCAGCTCAAAAACTTCCATTACCAGCTCGGTTACATTGCGGATAAGCATACCGCCCACTTCTTTCATCATATTATAAGTACCGAGCAGCAGACTAATTCCTGCGGAAGAAATGTACTCCAGTTCACCGAAATCAAATATGAGCTTTTCCACTCCATCAAGCTCTTCATTCAGCTTATCCTCAAGATCGGGAGAAGTAATCGTATCAAGTTTGCCCGAAAGTGAAACCGTAAGCTCATTGTCGTTTTTTGTTGTTTTTATTTCCATTTATAAAACCTCCGATATATCATATTGGTCTTTTACAATATATTGATTATTTTATCATACAGTATATCACAAGTAAATTCCATTTTATACTCATAGGATAATTATATCATATTTTCATACTTTTGGCAACCGCACAATAAAGCAAAGCTTTAAAAAAGCCGTCCGAAAAACTTTCAGACGACTTTTGGTTATCATGCTCAAAGCAGCTTTTTTATGCTCATCAGACCGATACCTATACGACCTTTATCACGCTATCGACCAGTTCTGTCCTTCCGTCTGTAAGCGTACCATATCAGCAAATAAACCGCCGCTTTTTATCAGTTCTGCAGGCGATCCCTGTTCTGCTACACCACCATCTGAAAGTACAACGATCTTGTTTGCTCCTGCAACTGTACGCATACGATGGGCGATCACCATCACCGTTTTATCCTTGATGAGCCGTGAAAGTGCACTCTGAACCTTCGTTTCATTTTCTACATCAAGAGATGCAGTCGCTTCATCCAGCAAAATGACCGGTGCGTCCTTGAGGAATGCCCTTGCAATGGATATTCTCTGACGCTCACCGCCCGACAGCTCACTGCCGTTTTCGCCGATTATAGTATCATAGCCGTCCGGAAGTGACCGGACAAATTCGTCACAGTTGGCAAGTCGGGCTGCTTTCAGCACTTCTTCATCAGTCGCATTCTTTTTGCCTACACGAATGTTTTCCATAACGGTGTTGTTAAACAGTGTGACATCCTGGAACACGATAGAGAAAGAACTTAGCAGCGTTTCGGGATCAATCGTCTTTACATCCACACCGCCTATCGTCACCTTGCCCTTGTCCACATCCCAGAAACGAGCTGCAAGTCGGCTGACGGTCGTTTTGCCGCCGCCTGATGGACCAACCAATGCCGTGACCTCTCCCTGCTTTGCTGTAAAGGAAATATCCGAAAGCACGGTTTTTTCGTCTTCGTATGAAAAGCCTGCATGGTCAAACACAATATCATAACCCTTAGGTTCAAAGGTATCCGAGCCTTCCTGTTCCTTCGTATTATTAATCTCGTTCATACGATCCACATTGATCTGCAATGCGTTGATCGCAGCCAAGTTGATAAGCGTACTGCTCATCGGTTCATAAAGCCTTGACGCCACCAGAAGAAAACAGAAAAACTGCATCAGGGTCAGATTTCCTCCGATCAGCATTGTACCGCCCACAAGGGCAACTGTTCCGATACCGAACTTCAGGAGCATCTGTGCCGATACTACAAACATCGCTGTACCAAGCTCGTTACCGATGGAGCACTTCTCCAGGGCGTCTATTTTTTCGTCCAGACCTTTTAAATATTCGTCTTCGGCATTGTTGCTTTTCAGATCACGGGAGGTTTCTATAAATTCCTGTACACCCTCATTCAGATCTATCTGTGCTTTTCTCTGCCTGCGTGAAAAATGGTTCTGAACACTTTTTGAGGTCAGCACAATGATAAGAGCGATCGGGATAGGCCATACTGCCGCAAGTGCCATTTCGGGGCGGAAGAAAAACAATCCGATACAGATAACCAGCGTAGAAACGATACTGCCGTAATACTGCGGAATCATATGGGAGCCTGCGTGCTCCATTACCTCAGCATCGGACATAATGGTGCTTGTCAGGTCAGCTAAATCTTTTTTTGCAAAAAATGAAAGCGGAAGCTTACGCAGCTTCTCTGCAAGAGAGATTCTTCTTGCAGCAGATTCCTTGTAGGTAGCCTTATATGCTGTGTTGTACTGCCAGATACTTGTCAGAACAATAAGCACAAGACACAGTGCAATGCCGCCAATGTAAAAACCCGTGCGGCTTTGCAGATTCACTCCTTCTATATAATCTCCTGTGAATATATAAAGCAGGGTGACAGGGAACATCAGTGCCAGATTCTGAGCTGCGGCAGACACAATTCCGAGAATCATTTCCTTTGCCCCTTGATCAGACAGTGCAAATTTATTTTTAAAGTATTGTTTCATACTGCTTCACCAACCTTCCAGCTTATCGCACTCTGATATTCCTTCCACATTCTACTGTAAAGTCCGTTTTTGCCGATCAGTTCATCGTGTTTTCCTACTTCGGCAACTTCCCCGTGGTCAAGGACATAGATCTTATCCGCATTACGAATGGTAGAAAGCCTGTGTGCGATCATTATCACTGTGCTGTGTTTAGTCAGCCGGGTAAATGCTTTCTGTACAAGCACCTCATTTTCAGGGTCGGCAAAAGCTGTGGCTTCGTCCAGTATAACAACGGGAGCTTTTTTCAGAATTGCCCTTGCAATGGCGATACGCTGCTGTTCTCCGCCTGAAAGGTATGTACCCTCAGAGCCGAGCACGGTATTGATTCCGTGCGGAAGCCTTTCTATAATATCATCGCACTGTGCGGCATGAAGTGCCTCGTTAAGCTCTGCATCAGTTGCCTCCGGCTTTGCTATACGCAGATTATCAGCAATGGACCGCTTTAAAAGCCTTGAATCCTGGAATACATAGGAAACTGTGTTCATCAGATCGTCCTTGCCAATATCACGGACATCAACACCGCCTATCAGTACAGTGCCCTCCTGTGCGTCAAAGAATCGGGATATAAGCCCTGCTGCCGTGGTCTTTCCGCTGCCGGACGGTCCGACTAAAGCAACGATCTGATCCTTATCCGCTGACAAAGACAGGTCCTTGACTGCCGGACTTGCGTCCTCTTTATATCGGTAAGTTACATTCCTGATTTCCACAAATGCACCTGATGGTTTCTTTTTGTCCTCAGCTTTTGCAAGAGGCTGAATATCCTTGATGGAGTTTACTCTTGCAATGGCGTCCTCGATCTTCATGCTGTTTTCCGACATAAACATAACCCTCATCATGGTGGTGGTGATAATCGGTGTAAAAATCACATAGAACAGGAAGTTCACAAGAATATCCTGTGCCGCTGCACCGCCGTTTGTGAGGAAAAGGGTAAGACCGATTAGGAATGCGAATGCCGAATTGATGAACATGGTAAACAGAATCATAGAGCTTCGGCACTCAAAGGTGTATTTCAGACAGAAATTACCATAATCATCAATGGATTTTTTGAAGCGGTGGAACGAATGTACAGTCTGTCCGAAGGTCTTTACCACAGGGATACCACGAACATATTCAACTGCTTCATTGCTCATATTTTCCAGAGCATCCTGATATTTTCGCATATCCTCCACCATTCTCGGACCCATCATACGAAACATCATCAAGAATGCGAGAATTATGGGAACGATGCAGGCAAGTCCGAAACGCCAGTCATAGATAAACAGCATTACGACCATTGCCAGAGGTGTTACAATTGCCTGCACCATATCGGGCAGGTTATGGGCAAGCAGCGTTTCTGTGCTTGATGTTGCCTCGGTCACAATACGCCGAACACGTCCTGTACCCATCTCATCCGCAAAGCCTACGGGCAGTCTTGCAATATGATGAAGCAGGTCTTTTTTCATATTCCCTGCCACCCTGAATGCTGCCATATGGGAGCACATTAAGGCTCCGAAATAGACTAGCATATAGATCAGGGAGAAAATGACAGCCATAAGACCGTTGTGCGTAATGTCGGCTGCTTTTGAAAAATCCGGTGCGACCTCAATCACCTCTCTGATAATCTTCCAAAGGTACACAAACGGCATCAGTGCCAGCACACCTGTTGCAGCGGACAGGATAAGGGACAGATAGGTCAGTATACTGTGTCCTCCTGCATAGCCCATCAGCACGGAAAATGCCGATGGTTTTTTCTTTTCTTTCATAAATTGGTTCTCCTTTCTGTTAGATATAGCTAACCTTGAATGATTTTTTATGGGGACAATATTGTCCCCGATGATAGTACGTATATTGAATTTACATTCCCATCAATTTCTGCCATACTGCCGTATAAAAGGCGTGAAGCTGTCTGACACAGTTCATAGCTGTATTCTTGGGAAAATCTTCAAATTATTCGTCATTTTGCCACCTGCTTAATATCCGGCTTAATTCCTGATCAATATTGAGTCTTGTCTGTCTGCATTCCTTCGAATGTTCCTTGGCACTGCGAAAGGCAAAACCCATTACAAGTTTTTTCCCGAAAGGAAGAGCCAGTCTGAGCATGGATTCGGGAAAGATAAAATGTGTGCCGTATTTGTATATAAGCATATCGTATGTACAAGAGTGCGGTCGAACTTTCAGCCGTTTATCCATACGACGGATATATTTGCAGGTGTCCCACAAGGTATCATCCTCTGCTCCGATACAAACAAAATGTCCGCCTATATTTTCGACCTGTATTGTTTCTTCTTCACGCAGCGGATGCCGCTTTTCACTTTCATCAAACATTTTTCTTGAACACGCAATATTACCTGTTCCTTTGGTTTCCTTCTGAATGTTGAGCCAATATTCAGGATGTCTGTAAGCAAAGGGCAAATACGGCAGCGGCTTTCCCTGATAAGAAACGGTAGATTCGTTGTCACCGGGACGCTCACGCATACCGTCAAGACCATCCTGATAAAATCCCTCCATCACAAAATCACTTGGAGAAAAAGCAAGCGTCAAGGTGATTTCCGAATAGTATGAGGCGGCGATCAATGCCAGCATACCTGTTGTTGATGCACCTACAATACCGATCTTTCTGTTACCCTGTGATTTCAGGAATTCTATCGCTTTTTGAAATCGCTCCAAGGGGTAATTATGATGTCCATAGTCGTTTTTTGCCGGGGACATAGCAAGGCAGTTGAATCCTTTGCGGTGCAGCCATTTTACGGCTGTCTTTGCTAAAAAGTCATCCACATTATCGCCCAACATAACGATAAAAGCCATATCTGACGGATTCTTGTTTTTATAATAAGCTCCATAAAAGCCATCTGTCCGCACAGAAAAGTATTGTTTTTTCATTGTGTCTGACCTCCTGTTTTTCTTTGCTGATGATAAATCCGTATTCTTTCATATTTGTCAGCAAGAGGATTTTGATCTGCTACTCGGATGATGATTTCATTTCCGTCCTTTAACGTTTTAGTTAAATCAATTTAACCTAATTATAATACTCTGCCGGAAAATTTTCAATAAATATCGTCGAAACTTCAGAGAATTGTGTTAATATAGTTAAATTATTCTAACTTGTCGGGTGCTTTTTTGTTAAATGATTCGACATAGCAGCGTTTGAAATCAAAGCGTGTAAAAACTTTTCTGAAACGCTTGACTCTGAGAAAATAGCGTTCTACCTGATTTCTCTTTTTATAAAGTTCTTTATCATACTCCCGGGGATCTTTACGATTATTCTTTGGAGGAACAAAATGAAACCCGTGTTCTTCAGCTAAAACACGAGTTTCATTATCTTCATCTTCCTATTATACCGTTTTTATTCAGATTTATAAATATTGATGTTAACACGCTCCGGTTTTTTAAAAGCTGTTTTTCGCATAATTTGTCATGGTGTATAATTTGACCACGTACCGGCAGGATAAATATATTTTGTTTTCTCTACTCCTCTGCCATGCTTTGCCTCCTGTGACAGATCAATCTTATATACTTGACCCGCATTGGCATTTTCATCAAATACGAGGTCAGATGTCTGATAGGATTGTTTGCCGTTTTTGATTTCTTTATCAGTAATTCCGCAATTAAAAATAATATTGTTAGCTTTAACAGGTATCACAATTCTGTATATATCTGTATCGCCGACCCTTTCCATTGGAAGTCCCGGGAAAGCTTCTCCGTAAACTTCACCTGTAATTTTGTTGGTAGTCGTTGCAAAATTGCTTTCCCACCAATAGGCATAGACTTTATCCCATTTTGTTTCGCTGTTGTCATAGTAGATATAATCCCCTCCGGAATTTGTCTGTTCACTGCTGTTCCGGTTATTTTCTGTTGTCAACCGGGATTCATCTATAAGCCCCCCGAGTGTCAGACCGGTTACATTATGGGTAAACATAGCGTGAACTACCCATTGTCTAAAGCCAATGGGCTTCCTGCTTCATCGTCCTCGTAACCTACTAACTCCACAGGCGTAAAATCGGGCT
>CACYDP010000012.1 GCA_902773135.1 uncultured Ruminococcus sp. | reverse complement strand
TTTTTTAATATTCAGATATTTGTTTCACGTGAAACATTCCATAAACTCTCTCGGTCTGTTTGAAAAACAACCCAAAAGGAAAATTTCTATGCTTTGAAAAGGGCTGACAAAGGTTTTCCAAAGGGAGCGATGGATCAAGTTGATGGCGGTAAATTTAATTTTGTTATGTACAATCCGGCAAATATGTTTTATAATAGAGTGGTGGTAAAATTGACAGCGAAGTTATTTCGCCAAAAAGAGAGGAATCAATCTATGAAGTTTTTAGCAGATGAATTTGATGTTGCGGTAATAGGAGCAGGTCACGCAGGAATAGAGGCAGGACTGGCAGCGGCAAGACTCGGCTGTAAAACAGCCGTATTTACTATTAATCTTGATGCCGTGGGAAACTGTCCTTGCAATCCCTCCATAGGAGGTACAGCAAAAGGACATCTTGTGCGTGAAATTGATGCTTTGGGCGGAGAAATGGGAAAAGCCGCCGATGAATGTTTTTTACAGAGCCGTATGTTAAACAGAGGAAAAGGTCCTGCTGTTCATTCTCTCCGGGCACAGATCGACAGACGCAAATACAGCGACCGAATGAAACATACACTGGAACAGCAGGAAAATTTACAGCTCAGGCAGGCGGAGATCACAGAACTGGAAAAAGCAGATAACGGCAAGTGGCTGCTGACAACACGTCTGGAAGCACAGTATCTTGCGAAAACGGTGATTCTTGCTACCGGCACTTATCTGGGAGGTAAAATTTATGTGGGAGATGTTTCCTATGAAAGCGGTCCGGACGGAATGTTTCCGTCCAAATATCTTCCCGAATCCCTTGAAAAAATGGGTATGATGATTCGCCGATTCAAAACGGGTACACCTGCACGTGTTTTAAAATCAAGCATTCATTTTGACGGACTGGAAGAACAGTCGGGCGATGATCCTGTTGTGCCGTTTTCATACGATACGGAAACTCCCGGGAAAAATCAGGTCAAATGTTATGTAAGCTGGACCAACGAAAATACAAAAAAAATTATCCTCGACAATATACACCGTTCACCGATGTACAGCGGTAAAATTGAAGGGATCGGTCCCAGATATTGTCCGAGCATAGAAGATAAGATTGTACGTTTTTCCAATAAAGAACGCCATCAGCTCTTTATTGAACCCTGCGGTATGAATACCGAAGAAATGTATCTTCAGGGAATGTCCTCTTCATTGCCCGAAGATGTTCAGATACAGTTTTATCATTCCATTAAGGGACTGGAAAATTGTATCGTGATGCGTCCGGCATATGCCATAGAATATTTTTGTGCCGACCCTGTTCAGATGAATCGTACACTGGAATTCAGAGATTTTGACGGACTTTACGGGGCAGGTCAGTTTAACGGCAGTTCGGGCTATGAAGAAGCGGCTGCTCAGGGATTGGTTGCCGGAATCAATGCAGCACGAAAAGTACAAAACCTTGAACCGCTTATTCTTGACCGTGCCAGCTCCTATATAGGAACTTTGATTGATGACCTCGTGACAAAAGGCTGTAACGATCCATACAGAATGATGACCTCCAGGAGCGAATACCGTCTGATTCTCCGTCAGGATAATGCAGATACAAGATTAACTCCTATCGGAAGGAAGATCGGTTTGATCAGTGACAGCAGATGGGAACGTTTTAACAACAAGCAGCTGCTGATCAAGAAAGAAACGGAACGTGTCAGAAAAACAGTCATTTTGCCGGGAGAAGAACTGAACCGTATTCTGCGTGAAAACAATACCTCAGAAGTAACAACGGGCATAAGATTGATCGACTTATTGAAACGTCCCGAACTCAGTTATAGCAAGCTGAAAAATATCGATACAGATCGTCCGGATATAGATGCCAATATACTGGAACAGGTTGAAATTGAAATCAAATATGAGGGCTACATCAAACGTCAGCTCAGCATTGTAGAACAAGTAAGAAAACTGGAAAAAAATATCCTGCCGAGTGATCTTGACTATGCAAAAATAGAAGGGCTGCGTCTGGAAGCAAGAGAAAAACTTAACAAGGTACGCCCGGAAAATATAGGTCAGGCAAGCAGAATTTCAGGAGTAAGTCCTGCGGATATTTCTGTACTTGTTATCTATCTTTCAACGTTGAAAAATAAAAAGTCGGAGGTTCAGTAATGATAGGGGAAACGGTTAAAAAATGGTGTAATGAAAACGAGCTGTTCATTAGCGATCATCAGGCGGAACAATTTGAAAATTATGCGGCACTGCTGCAAGAATGGAATCAAAAAATGAATCTTACGGCAATTGTCGAACCGCAGGAAATTGCTGTCAAACATTTTATTGACAGCCTGTCCGTTTTAAAGTATATCAGCATAAACGATTCAGCCAAAATTATTGATATAGGAACAGGTGCAGGATTTCCGGGCATACCGCTTTTGATTATGCATCCCTCGATCCGTCTTACGCTTCTTGATAGTCTTAACAAACGGCTGCTGTTTTTGAAAGAAGTATGCAGCACGCTTGATCTGACGGCAGAACTTGTACACGGAAGGGCGGAGGAATACAGCCGTAGGCCTGAATACAGAGAACAATATGATTTGGCAATTTCGAGAGCAGTAGCAAATCTTCCGTCACTCTGCGAATACTGTATACCGTATGTAAAGCAGGGTGGAACCTTTTGCTCTATGAAAGGTTCGGGAGGAGAAACAGAATTAAAATCTGCCGAAAATGCCATCAGAATTTTGGGCGGAAAAGTGGAATCGGTCAATCCCTTTGTATTGCCTGATCAAAGCGAAAGAACTATTATTGTCATACAAAAGCTGAAAAGTACCCCGGAAAAATATCCGAGAAGAGGAACCAAGATCAATAAAAATCCATTATAACGGACTTGCCTGATCTGATCAATGTAATCAAAATTATCCGATAAAACCATCTTGATTTTCCTGTGTAAAACATAGATGTTTTGACAAAAAATTTAATGCAAAAATGTTATGATAGGATATAAGATGATTGAGAATATGGTTTTGTTGGAGAGGAGCGAAGTTGTATGTTTTTGTCTGTGTGTAAAGAAAAGAAAATAACAAATATACCACTTGTGCAGATTCGCCCGTGCAGGACTCAGGCAAGACACAATTTTAATGATGAAAAACTCAGGGAGCTTGCAGTAAGTATCAAACAAAATGGAATTTTACAGCCGGTAACGGTAAGAAAAATCAGTTCGTCGGAATATGAAATTATTGCAGGTGAAAGACGGCTTCGGGCAGCAGCAATGTGCGGTAAGGCAAAAATTCCCTGCATCGTCATTGCCTGTTCAGAAGAGCAGGCGGTGATCTATTCTATGATCGAAAACATACAAAGAACAGACCTGAATTTTTTTGAAGAAGCGGAGGGAATCAGCAAGCTGATGAAATTCTGCGGATTAACTCAGCAGGAAACAGCACGCAGGCTCGGCAAAAAACAGTCTACGATTGCCAACAAGCTCAGAGTGCTAAAACTGACCGATGAAGAAAAAGAACTGATGATGAAAGCCCATTTAACAGAACGTCACGCAAGAGCACTGCTGAAAATTAATGATGTAACGGACAGACGAATACTCCTTAGCGAAATGATAGAGAACAATATGAATGTTACGCAGTCAGAAAAACATATTGACCTGTTTATCAAGCGTCAGAAAGTCCGAAAACAGCAGAAGCAAAAACAAACTCTGGTGATTAAGGATATAAGGATATTTGAAAATACCATCAAGCGTGCCATAGAAACAATGAGAATGTCGGGAGTCAATGCTTTATCAAGCCAATCTGAAAATGACCGTTATATTGAATATACTGTACGCATACCAAAGTCCAAAAATGACGAAGAAAATCATATGACAGCATAAAGAGCCTGTTCAGCGTCTTTCTATACATTAAAATAGGAAACAAGCTGTGCACGGAAATTAAAATTCCCCAGCCCCTTTCCTAAAGCTGCTGCATTTTATTATATTCTATTTACAGCGAAAAAATTAAAATGATTTTTAATGATCATACCTGTTTGAGCAGTCGTCAGACTTGAGAACAGGTATGATATTTTTATGCAATGCTTGTTACATTATTTTCCGGGAAACACAGTGTTTCACGTGAAACATTGTATTGGAACAGCCCGGCAGTGTTTCACGTGAAACATTGCAATGCCTCTATGATAAACACAGAGAAAAGGCATAATTTTATTTTGATTTTGTATAAATATTCGTTGCTATCACTTCCTTTTCGTGATATAATGATGAAGTGACATCAAAAGGATGTTAGTACTGTTGTTATTCTCAGCGGCGGACAATTTTCCGACAGAAATTTTCTGCTTTTGAGAACAAAAACAGTATCAAAAAGGAAGTTTTGCTTGGAGGGAAAGAAATTGGGCAAAATTATTGCAGTAACCAATCAAAAAGGTGGAGTAGGAAAAACAACAACTGCTGTTAATGCGGCGGCAGGTGTCGCAATGCTCGGATATAAGGTGCTTTTAATTGATATAGATCCTCAGGGAAACGCAACAAGCGGTGTAGGAATCGATAAGCGTTCGGTGAAACATTCCGCTTACAGTATTATGATAGAAAACGTGAAAGCGGAACAAACTGTAATGGAAACAGAATATTCCAATCTGAGTATCATTCCGTCCAGTATTGATCTTGCAGCAGCTGAAATTGAACTTGTTGACCTTGAACACAGAGAATCTAAACTCAAAAATTCATTGGCTCTTATTAAAGGTAAGTATGATTATATCTTTATTGATTGTCCTCCTTCACTGGGACTGATCACTACCAATGCTTTTTGTGCGGCAGATACGCTGCTCGTACCGATACAGCCGGAATATTATGCACTGGAGGGTTTGTCACAGCTGATGAACTCCGTTAGAAAAATTAAAAGAAGATATAATCAGTATCTTGATATTGAAGGAGTTCTTCTTACAATGTATGACGGAAGACTGAACCTCACGCAGCAGGTCGTTCAGGAAGTTAAGAAATTTTTTCCGAGAAAAGTCTTTGCTACGGTGATTCCCCGTACGGTCAGACTTTCAGAAGCTCCCAGTTTCGGTATGCCGATTATGTATTTTGACAAATCAAACAAGGGTTCCAAAGCGTATGTGGAACTTTCTAAAGAATTAACAGAAAATAACAGAAGAGGGTGAATATGAAATGGCAGCAAAAAGAGGCGGTCTGGGAAAAGGTCTTGATGCCATCTTTATGGAAAATGATACAGAAGATGCGGGCAGCACTGTTACTCTGAAAATTATGGACATAGAACCGAACCGTGATCAGCCAAGACACGATTTTGATGAAGAAAGTCTGAGAGAACTTGCCGATTCAATTTCGGTTCATGGAGTAATCCAGCCGTTGTTGGTACGTCCGATCGCCGATGGAGCCTATCAGCTTGTTGCGGGGGAACGCAGATGGCGTGCAAGCCGTATGGCAGGTTTGTCAGAAGTGCCGGTCATTATCAGAGAAATGACTGATTCTGAAATGATGCAGATTTCAATGATTGAAAATTTGCAGCGTGAAAACCTTACCCCCGTGGAAGAAGCACTGGGATATAAAACACTTGTGGACGAATACGGTTTTACGCAGGAAGAAATATCAAAGTCTGTTGGCAAAAGCAGACCTGTCATAGCGAATGCATTAAGGCTTCTTCATTTGCCGCAGGAAGTGTTGGATATGCTTTCCAACGGCGAAATTTCAACAGGTCACGCAAGAGCTTTGCTCAGTATTGACGAAGAGGACAAATTATTGGAATTGGCAAGGTCCATTAATAAAAATGATCTTACGGTTCGTGATGTTGAACGTCTTGCTAAAAAAATCAATGACGACAAATCAGAATCGCCAAAACAAAATCCCAAGAGCCGTAATTCTTTTTATGATGAAGTGGAACTGGCACTGAACGAACATCTCAGCCGCAAAGTCAAAGTAGTCAACGGCAAGGATAATGGCGGTGTTCTGGAAATCGAATTTTATAACGAAGAAGATCTCGGAGAACTGGCAAAATTATTTAACAATGACTGATCGCAGTCATTTACATGCAAAGTCTTTGGAAAGGGGTTTGGGGAAGAACCTTTTTTCTCAGAAAGGTTTTCCCAAAGAAAACGATTGATTCTGATTATTTACAAATGAATCAAAATATACTATAATATTTCACGTATATTAAATAAAAACAGAGGAGAATGGAATATGATCGATATTAAATATCTGAGAGAAAAACCGGAAGAAGTCAAGGAGCGAATCAAGAAAAGAGAAATGAACCTTGATGATACAGTTGATGAAATCCTTGCTGTTGATGCTCAGAAAAGAGAGCAGATGGGTAAAGTAGAGGCAATGAAGGCAGAACAGAATGCCGCAAGCAAACAAATACCTCAGATCAAAAAAGCCGGCGGTGACGCAAGCGACATTATGGCGAAGATGAAGGAACTGGTCGGTAAAATCAAAGAGGGAGATGCCGCTATTTCTGAATTGGAAGATAAGCAAAAATCATTGCTGCTTTCGCTTCCGAACCTTCCCGATGATGATGTATGTGCAGGCGGAAAAGAACAGAATGAACCGATTCGTTATTACGGCACAAAGCCCGAATTCGATTTTGAAATGAAAAATCATGTAGAGCTTTGCGAAAACCTCGGTCTGATTGACTATAAACGAGGTGCAAAAATTGCAGGTGCGGGAAGCTGGCTTTACAGAGGCTGGGGTTCAAGGCTGGAATGGGCATTGCTCAACTATTTTATTAACGAACATATCAAAGACGGTTTTGAATTTATTCTTCCTCCTCATATGCTTGGTTACCAGTGTGGATATGTAGCAGGTCAGTTCCCGAAATTCAATGATGAAGTTTACTGGATCGAAAATCCTACAAGTGAGGATAAAAAGTTTATGCTTCCGACAGCAGAAACGGCTCTTGTCAATATTCACAGAGATGAAATTATTCCGATAGAAGAACTTCCCAGAAAATATATTGCTTATACTCCTTGTTATCGCCGTGAAGCAGGCAGCTACCGCAGCGAGGAAAGAGGTATGATAAGAGGTCATCAGTTTAACAAGGTAGAAATGGTACAGTATACGGAAGACGATAAATCAGACATCGCTTTCAGTGAACTTGTCGGCAAAGCAGAACGTCTGGTAAGAGATCTCGGACTTCACTATCGACTGAGCAAACTGGCAGCAGGTGACTGCTCTTTCTCGATGGCAAGAACATACGATATAGAAGTATGGATTCCGAGTATGGAAATATACAAGGAGGTCAGCTCTGCATCTAACGCACGTTCCTATCAGGCAAGAAGAGGTAATATACGTTATAGAGGAGAAGACAAGAAAATGCATTTTGCACATACGCTGAATGCATCGGGTCTTGCAACAAGCCGTGTCATTCCGGCAATTGTAGAACAGTATCAGAATGCAGACGGTTCTGTCACCGTTCCTGAAGTACTGCGTCCGTATATGGGCATTGATGTCATTCAATAATGTTGACGGATTAAACATATTTATCAACATCAAACTAAAAGCAGGTTGAAAACTCGAATGTGTAAACGGGTTTTCAGCCTGCCTTTTTTAACTGCCAAATCTTGTTTTGTTGAAAACAGATGACGGCAAAGTAATGAAATTCCTATGTTTTTGTGTTGAAATCCCGGCTCAGATCGCTTATCCAAAGGTAATTGATATTTTTCAGCAGTCCAACGAAATCAAAAGGATCAATTGTAATGTTTAGTTTTCAACTATTTGTTATGTTTTGGTTGAAAACTGATCAATTCAGAAGTCCCACCCGTTTTAAAATGAGGACATCATTTTTCTTTGTTAATATTACTATTTTTTTGCTGAATATTTGAAAAAAAATCTATATCAAATGGGTAAAAATAATTCGTATAAAGAATAATTCCCAATTCTTTTATGATATAATAGAATATTAATTACAGAAATATCTATTAAATGGGGGAGATTTTAGTATGCTGACTGCAGATTATAAGGACAAGTTCGGTAAAGAAGGTTTAACTTTTGACGATGTACTTCTGATACCGGGAGAATCAAATGTACAGCCGAGAGATGTTGATGTTAGTACGCATCTTACTAAAAAAATTAAATTGAACACACCGCTTATGACAGCGGCAATGGACACCGTAACAGAAACCCGTATGGCAATTGCAATTGCTCGTGAAGGCGGTATCGGAATTATCCATAAGAATATGTCGATCGAACAGCAGGCAGATGCTGTTGACAGAGTAAAGCGTTCGGAAAACGGTGTTATTGTCAATCCATTTTTCCTGACTCCCGACCATTATGTTAATGATGCCAATAAGCTGATGGCAAAGTATAAGATTTCGGGTGTGCCGATTTGCGAAAATGGAAAACTGGTAGGTATTATTACCAACCGTGATATGCGTTTTATGGATGAAGCGGATTACAGCCAGAAAATATCACAGGTAATGACCAAGCAGAACCTTGTCACTGCTCCCGTAGGAACTACATTGGAAGATGCCCAGCAGCTTCTGAAAAAACATAAAATCGAAAAACTGCCCCTTGTGGACGGCGAAGGTGTTCTCAAGGGTCTGATTACCATTAAGGATATAGAAAAGTCGGTTCAGTACCCCAACAGTGCAAGAGATGAAAACGGCAGACTTCTCTGCGGTGCGGCAATCGGCGGTACGGCAGATGTACTGGAACGTGTGGAAGAACTGGTAAAAGCTCAGGTCGATGTGTTGGTACTTGACTCTGCTCATGGCCACAATAATAATATCATCAATTCTGTTGCAAAAGTGAAAAAGGCATTTCCGAATGTACAGCTGATAGCAGGCAACATCGCAACCGCAGAAGCTGCCAAGGCATTGATCGATGCAGGTGCCGATTGCGTGAAGGTCGGTATAGGACCGGGTTCTATCTGTACGACACGTATTGTGGCAGGTATTGGTGTTCCGCAGATTACAGCAATCTATGATGCAGCATATGAAGCATCCAAGCATGGTATTCCCGTCATTGCAGACGGTGGTGTGAAATATTCGGGTGATATTGTCAAAGCTCTTGCGGCAGGCGGCAGTGTTGTAATGATAGGTTCACTGGTGGCAGGCTGTGAAGAATCTCCCGGAGAAAGCGAAATTTATCAGGGCAGACAATTCAAAGTTTACAGAGGAATGGGCAGTCTTGGTGCGATGGGCAGCGGCAGTGCAGATCGTTATTTCCAGTCCTCCAACAGAAAATTTGTTCCCGAAGGTGTTGAGGGCCGTGTTCCTTACAAGGGACCTCTTTCAGACACTATTTATCAGCTGATCGGCGGTCTGAAATCGGGTATGGGATATACCGGTTGTGCCAATATTCAGGAACTTCACGATAAGGCAAGATTTGTCAGAATTACGGGTGCGGGTCTGAAAGAAAGTCATCCCCACGATATTCAAATCACAAAAGAAGCACCCAACTATTCCTATAACGGATAATTCAAACGGAGCAGAAGAATGTTACAGGTTCTTCTGTTCCGCTTTTTATCGCTGTTTATTAATAAAGAAGGCAGATTGTTTTGCGAACAAAACACAGGATAAATATTTTGAAATCATATTGAATTTTCACGGATTTGAATATATAATAGAATCAGTTACAGTATTTTTAGAAAGGTGGTTTTTTTATGAATAGTTCTTATCGGTCAAATGCAGACAGTGCTGTGTCGATTACAAGAAATACACTAGGCAAAATGTCTTGTCTTACATTGTTTCTTTCGATGCTTGCTGTTACCATTCTTCAGTTAGTACGTACGTTGTTTATTTCATTATCAGGCAAACAGCTTGATATATTTGAGTCAATGTATTATATTTTTGGTTTAGGAAGTATTAATGTTGTCAATTTTGTTTTTGAACTGATTCTGTGTGTCATATGTGTGATACTCACGCTTGGCATCTTTATTACCTATAAAAATGCTTTAAAAGATGATGTATCATTATCCGTGACCGGCTTGAATATGATATTGTATTCATTGATGGTTTCTGTATTTGTAGAGATTATTTATGTTGTCATTTCCTTGTGTTCTGCCTCAGTGATATATAACGGCGGTTATGCAATCAACTATGGCTTGACAAATACCAAGTCCTACGAGTATGAGCTCTCCGCATTTGGTCTTTTCTCCCGAACCTTATGGATAGGTTCTATTGCCATTACGCTGACCATCGCCCTGATCAGATTGGTTCTTGCATTCAAACGCAATCTCTTCGGCACGGACTTTTCCAAAAAAGGTTCCATACTGACAATGGTTTCCGGTATAACGGCTGCTTTTGCAAGCTGCTGTACATTTTGTTGGTCTTTGTTCGCATTGGTTTTCTTTAATGACAGCAGTGAAAGAGATTATTTATCGAATGATCGATATAGTCAGCCAAAAATTCCCGATCCGGCAGTATTATGTATCAATATGCTGAATATTTTGATTACGGCTGCGATGTCCATTGCACTGATTACGCTGGCTGTTATCGTAGGATATTTTATTGTGAATATGAACAAAAGCCGCAACAAATATGCTTACGCTAATAAAATGGTTCCGTATCAGAATCTTCCTTATGGATACGGCAGACAGTATCCTCAGAATATGGCTGCCAATACCTCTTACTATCCGCCGGTTCAGAACACTTCACCCGGCAATACCGTAGAACTCAGCAGTAATCCCGTCGTATATCATAACAACCCAAAAACACAGTATCCACAGAATACCGAACCTGTCCCCGCAGCTGAAGTTCATTTGGAAAAAGAGGACCATTCAGACAGTCAGGCTGATACGCAGAACCATACCAATTAATTACGGAGGAATTTATGAATTTCAACAGCTATCGGCAGCCAACATTCAATCAGCCGAATTCTTTAAAAGAAGTGATGAAACATCCGCTTTCCATTGTACTTCTGATATTTCTCGGCATCAGTGCTGCCATCAGTATTTATAGTCTTATCAGCGTTATTTTTGCTTCATTAACGCTTAGTTCTCTTGGAGAAGGATATTTTGGCAATGATTTTTCTATGGAAGAAATTAAATTTGTGATAGGACTTGTTATTTTTATCATGGTTGTCATTGCTGCAATTCATCTTTTGCCGTTTTTGGGACTTCTTGCAATGATTGTACAGTCAAGAAACAATACGAATTCAAATATATTAAAGGGAGGACCGGTAACGCTTCAGGTCTATGCCGTGATTCAGATCGTGATTAACTCTATTCTGTTGTTATTTACATTGTTTTTCGGACTGCTGCTGTCATCGGTATTGTCTATGGCTGAAAAATTTAATACATATTCCAGTTCAACGACAGTGATAGATTCCGGATTTTTCGGACTGATTATATTTTTCCTGGTAGTATTTGTTGGTTCCCATCTGATATGGAACATTAATGCTCTCAGAGTGTTTTCTTCGTCAAGACAGCATCAGCTTGACCCTTTGTCACCGTTAAAGGGAATCAAGGGATTCAAGATTTTTTCCATTACCTGTGGTGTCATGTGGGGAATAATTCTGATTTTCAGAATTATCACTGCTGTTGGTGTTAATTTTATATTGCCGGATCAATATGATACAATGACAGTGTCAACCTTTGATTTTTCATCTATTATGAATATTGTTTCTGTTGTGGTATATGCCGCAAGTTTTATTCTGTCGTATTTTCTTGCAGCAGGTTATCATAATACAGCTTATAAAAATGCTTCCAAAGCTTCGCTTCATTCGGGAGGAGCGTATGCCGATAACACAAACGGCTACAATCCGCCCAATACCTACAATTCATCGAATAACTACAATCCGCCCAATACCTACAATTCATCGAACAGCTACAATCCGCCTAATACCTACAATTCATCGAACAGCTACACTCCGCCCAATACCTACAATCCACCGAACAGCTACAATCCGCCCAATACCTACAATTCATCGAACAGCTACAATCCGCCTAATACCTACAATCCACCGAACAGTTACAATCCGCCTAATAGCTATCGTTCGCCGGATTCAAATATTCCGCAAAATCAGCGGTCCACTTCCTACGATCAGGCAAATCAGCCCAACTTACAAAAAACGCCCGAGCCGCCTATGAATAAAACGGTATACCCGGGCAATGAAAATGTTTCGCAGGGCTTTATACAAACACAGAATCATAACGGTCTGCAATAACGGCAGCCGAAATTCCGTAAGAGCCTGTTTCATATTTGTGCTGTACGGTGCGAAGACGTGAAACAGGCTTTTAGAGAATAACAGAAATCATTAAAAGAAAAAAGGATATTCGGAGGGAAATAAAAAATGAAAAAAATATTGATTGCGGCGGTAAATGCGGCAATAGTGCTTTCTATGGCAGGCTGTATGCCGAATAATGCCGAACAGCTCGAAAATCTCAGTACAGCGGATGCTCCAAAGGCAGATACTGTCAAATCCGAAAATTATGAAAATAATCTTTCGGGACTTGAAAAGTACTTTATGAAGTTACAGTATATTCCCGAAAATACCGAACCTACTGAAATGGTATACGGTATTATCGGAGCTGTTGACGGAGATCGCTATATCTTTAACGTGAATTCATCAAGAGTGATTATGGAGCTGTATGAATACGAACCTGATCAACTTGGCGATGAGGGAAAACGTGTAATATCCGAAGTACAGAAAACCGGTAAGTTTCATGTATTTGAAAAAAGCAGTGATAACGATCGAACCTATGATGCGTATCTTTCGGATAACAACAAATATCTGATGATCTATACAGATTCGTCCGAATCGATCGACAATATTGAACGCAAAGATAATGCAATTGCATTGCTCAAAAGTTTTGACGGGGGAAAGAAGACCTCGTAAATGAACATAAAAAACAGATGATCATACTGTGATATGGTCATCTGTTTTTTTATATTCATTTGATATTCAGTTTGCTGTTGCCGATGATACAGACCGTAATTTAAAAAAAGCCCTCTCCACTATTGCAGAGAGGGCTTTTTGGTGACCCGGACGGGAATCGAACCCGTGTTACCGCCGTGAAAGGGCGGTGTCTTAACCGCTTGACCACCGGGCCATATAAAATTTTGGG
>CACYDP010000011.1 GCA_902773135.1 uncultured Ruminococcus sp. | reverse complement strand
CAGATTGCCGAAAATGATGACGCCGATTTTTATCAATTCAAACTTGATTCATCAGGTAAAATAAATATATCTTTGACTGCCTATATAAAAGGGTTGTATGTTAAGATTTACGACAACAAAGGTAATGAAGTGTATAACAAGTGGAAATATCTGGACAGTACCACCCAAAAAATCAGCGACTCCATCGGTTTGGATTTGACAAAAGGAATCTATTACATATGTTTTAGCAAAAATTCATATTATAATTATACTGGAAATTATAATTTTACTGTCAATAAATCAGTTGCTGCTCCAAAAGACAACGGTTCTAAACTGGTTGATAATGCCGGTGTCGGCGGCAACAATACATCCACTTGGGTCAACTGGGATAATATCACCGCCAAAGCCAACTTTAAAGGTGAAGGCGGCTGGAAGTATAAATACTCCTATAAAAACGACAAAGACAATAAATGGGTCGATATGACAGGCTACGTGACAAGCAGCAGTTACAGACTGCCGAAATTCACTAAAGCAGGCAACTATACAATTCGTATTGCCGCCATCGACAAATACGGACAATATGTGTCAAAATATACCTATCTGATGGTAAAGCAGGACAGCAAAAAAGCCCTCAAAGATAACAGCTCAAAACTAAGTGCCACGACTGTATCAAAAGGACAAACCATCACCATGTCTTCCAAATTCAACGGTGGTGTCGTACCGTACAGATATAAGTATGCATACAAGAAAAACGGCGGGTCTTGGGTTGCCATTGCACAGCCGAAACACGACAATACCACGGGCTACTCGACAGATGATAACTTCAGCTTTAAACTTCCCTCGCAGTCGGGCAAGTATACCGTTAAGGTTGTTTGCCGTGACGGTGTAGGCAAAACCTGTTCCAAGGATATGAACATCACAGTGAAATAATCCATAAAAAATGATCCGCTGTCAGCGTTGATACGTTGGCGGCGGATTGATGTTTTATAGGAAAGTTGATGGATTCAATAAATCGGGTATAGACAAAACAAAAAAAATCTGTTATTATTAAACAGTTAAAGTATCCATTTTTGTAAGCATACCGATAACGATATGTATTAAAATGATTTTTGAAAAATCATTTTTTATTACCTGATGAAAGGAAGAAAAGAAATGCCAAGAGAAAACAAGTATCGCACGCATTTTTGCGGTGATCTGAGAGAATCCGACATCGGAAAAGATGTAAAAGTAGCCGGCTGGGTAGAAAATATCCGTGACCACGGCGGTGTTATGTTCCTCGATATACGTGACCACTATGGCGTGGTTCAGGTTGTTGTACACAATGAGGAACTTCTTAAAAATATCAATAAGGAATGTACCGTTACCGTAAGCGGCAATGTTACCAAACGTGACGAAGATACCATTAACCCGAAAATCGCAACAGGTACGGTTGAAATTCATTCGGAAGATATTACGGTTCTCGGCAAAGCTCCCTCGGCACTGCCCTTTGAAACAGCAACCTCCACAGATGTTAAAGAAGATGTCCGTCTGAAGTATCGTTTCCTTGATCTGCGTAATAAAAAAGTTCACAATAACATCGTAATGCGTTCCCGCCTGATGTCATTCCTGAGAAATAAAATGGAGGAACTCGGTTTTCTTGAAATCCAGACACCGATTCTTTCCTGCTCTTCCCCGGAAGGTGCCAGAGATTATCTTATCCCCAGCAGAAAGCATAAGGGAATGTTCTATGCACTGCCGCAGGCTCCGCAGATTTTCAAACAGCTTCTGATGGTATCGGGCTTTGACCGTTATTTTCAGTTGGCTCCCTGCTTCCGTGATGAAGACGCAAGAGCCGACCGTTCTCCCGGAGAGTTCTATCAGCTCGACTTTGAAATGGCATTTGCCGAACAGGACGATGTATTTGCCGTTGCGGAAGAAGTGCTTTACGAAACATTCCAAAAATTCTCGGAAAAAGAGGTATCTAAACCGCCGTTCAGACGAATCCCCTTTGCTGAATCAATGCTCACTTACGGCACGGACAAACCCGACCTGAGAAACCCTCTGCTGATCAAGGACATCAGCCCGATGTTTGAAGAAACGGATTTTGCTCCGTTCAGAAAGAAAACCGTTCGGTCGATCAATGTGCCAAATGCGGCGGCTCAGTCAAAAAAATGGTTCAAGAATATGGAAGAGTTTGCACTCTCCATCGGAATGAAGGGTCTGGGATATGTTAAGGTTCGTGATGACCTGACATTTGACGGTCCGATCGACAAATTCCTCAAAGACGGCGACCGTGAAAAACTGATTGAGATCAACCATTCAAAAGCCGGCGATGTCATCTACTTTATCGCAGATACAAAAGACATGGCTCCGAAACTGGCAGGTCAGATTCGCACCGAAGTGGCAAAACGTCTGAAATTGATCGATGAAAGCCGCTTTGAACTCTGTTTCATCACCGATTTCCCGATGTATGAAATTGACGAGGAAACAGGTAATGTTATCTTTACACATAACCCCTTCTCTATGCCGCAGGGCGGTCTTCAGGCACTGAACGAAAAAGATCCCACCGAAATATTGGCTTATCAGTATGATATTGTATGCAACGGTGTGGAACTTTCATCGGGTGCTGTACGAAACCACGACCTCGATACCTTGGTAAAGGCATTTGAGATAGCAGGTTACAGCGAAGAAGAACTCAAGACAAAATTCAAGTCGCTCTATCACGCATTTCAATACGGTGCTCCCCCGCACGCAGGTATGGCACCAGGATTTGACAGACTGTTAATGCTTCTTGCGGAAGAAGAAAATATCCGTGAAGTGATTGCGTTCCCGATGAACAGCAATGCTCAGGATCTGCTCCTCGGTTCTCCCACAGAAGTAAGCGAACAGCAGCTGCGTGAAGTTCATATTAAAATAAGATAAAAATTCACCCGTTCTGCCCGAAAACTTTCCTAAAGTCACCGGGCAGTATTGGGATTCAGGAAGTGATTTAATGGTTTCTAAAGAGGAAATTATGAACATTGCAATACTTTCCAAACTCTATGTGGGAGAAGATGAAATCGATTCTCTTACGGAAGATATGGATAAGATCATTGCATTTGCAGATACAATCAACAATGCCTCCGATGAAGGCACGGATTTTGACAACATCAATAACCTGTCAAATGTTCTGAGAGAAGATACGGTTGTCGAATCGTTTGACCGTGAAAAAATTCTTGCCAATGCAAAGGACAGCGAAGACGGCTGTTTCCTTGTAAAGAATATTATGAAGTAATTTCGGAGGATCATATGAGCGAAAGTAAAATATATAAGCTCCACGAAATGCTCGTGAATAAGGAAATTTCGTGTAAAGAGCTGACACAAAAATATATTGATGCAATCGAAAAGGATAACGGTGAACTGAATGCCTATGTCACCGCAACACCCGAAACGGCTCTGAAAACAGCCGAAGAAGTTGACCGAAAAATTGCTAAAGGCGAACAAACAGGTCTGCTCGAAGGTATTCCGATGACGCTGAAAGACAATATTTCAACAGACGGAATTAAAACCACCTGCTGCTCCAGAATACTGGAAGACTACGTTCCGATTTATGATGCATCAGTATGGGAAATACTCAAACAACAAAATGCCGTTCTTCTCGGCAAAACTAATATGGACGAATTCGCTATGGGTTCTTCCTGCGAAACCTCTTATTTCGGAGGTGCCAAAAACCCGCATAATATCAATTGTGTTGCCGGCGGAAGCTCGGGCGGTGCGGCATCTGCGGTAGGCGGAAATCTTGCCGTTTACGGTCTTGGTTCCGATACGGGCGGTTCTATCCGCCAGCCTGCTGCTTTCTGCGGTGTCGTGGGTCTGAAGCCGACTTACGGTGCGGTTTCACGTTACGGTCTGATCGCTTATGCATCAAGTTTCGATCAGATAGGTCCTGTTACAGCAAGCGTGGAAGATGCCGCAATTGTATTTGACGCTATATCACAGTACGATGAAAAGGATTCTACCTCTCAGGGCAGAAAAGGTGCTCCCGTCACCGAAACGCTGAAAAATGATATAAAAGGTATGAAAATCGGCATCGCAAAAGAATATTTTGACGGAGTACGTGAAGATGTAAGAACCGCTGTTGAAAATGCAGTAGAAGTTTATCGCTCACTTGGTGCGGAAATTGTTTATTTCAATCTTCCTTCACTGAAATATGCTTTGCCTGTTTATTATATTCTTGCCTGTGCCGAAGCCTCCTCTAATCTCGGTCGTTATGACGGTATCAGATACGGCTTTAAAGCAGACAATTACAAAGATGTCAACGAAATGATCAAAAAAACCAGAAGCACCGGTTTTGGTGAAGAAGTTAAAAAAAGAATCCTTCTCGGAACCTATGTGCTTAGTTCAGGTTATTATGATGCCTATTACAAAAAAGCACAAAACCTCAGAGGCACCATTGTCAATGCTTTCCGAAAAGCATTTGATTCCTGTGATGTTATCCTCGCTCCGACAGTTCCTATGACGGCATTTGAAAACGGTCATGCGGTAAGCGATCCGATTGAAACATATCTGACGGATATTTGTACCGTTCCCGTGAATATTGCCGGTTTGCCGGGTATATCAATTCCTTGCGGTTACAGCGATAAGGGTATGCCGATCGGTATGCAGATCATCGGAAGAACGTTTGACGAAGCAACCATTCTCAATGCAGCATGGCAATATGAGAATACCGCCAATATGTTCCGGTCTTCCGGTTTCGGTGTGAAACTTTAATATCGGCAAAGTGCAGGAAAGGAATGAAAGATATGAAATATGAGATGGTTGCAGGCTTTGAAACTCATGTGGAGCTTGCTACAAATACAAAAATATTCTGTTCGTGTACGACAAAGTTCGGAGGAGATCCCAATACCCATTGCTGTCCTGTATGTATAGGACTTCCGGGTACACTCCCCAAACTGAACAAAAAAGTGGTGGAATATGCTATCAGAGCAGGTCTTGCCACCAACTGCGAAATTGCCGAAATTTCCAAAATGGACAGAAAAAATTACTGTTACCCCGATTTGCCTAAGGCTTACCAGATTTCACAGTTTGATATGCCGCTGTGCAATCACGGCTATATACAGCTGTCCAACGGCAGAAAAATACGTATTCTCAGAATACATATTGAAGAAGATGCCGGTAAACTGGTCCACAGCAGAGGAAACACACTCGTTGACTATAACAGAGGCGGTGTCCCCCTGATCGAAATTGTTTCTGAACCCGATATAAGAAGTGTGGAAGAAGCGAAAGAGTATGTGGAAAAACTTCAGCTGATTATGCGTTATATCGGTGTATCCGACTGCAAAATGCAGGAGGGTTCGATGCGGTGCGATGTCAATATTTCTGTCAGACCCGAAGGCAGCGAAAAACTTGGCACCAGAACAGAAATTAAAAATATGAACTCCATTACGTTTATTGCAAAGGCAATGGAATATGAATATAATCGCCAGATCGACCTGATCGAAAGCGGTGAAAAGGTAGTGCAGGAAACTCTTCGCTATGATGATGTCAGCAATACAACATCATCTATGAGAGGCAAAGAGGATGCTAACGATTATCGTTATTTCCGTGATCCCGACCTTGTAACAATCAATGTTCCGAGAGAAAGAGTAGAGGAAATCAAAGCCGGTCTTCCTGAATTGCCCGAAGAAAAGAAAAACAGATACATTGAGGAACTCGGACTTCCCGAAAAAGATGCTCAGCTCCTCACCAAATACCGAAAGGTTGCCGAATATTTTGAACAGGCAATCGACGGCATCAAAACGCCCAAAACAGCTGCCAACTTTATTATCGGTCAGATTTTCAGACACGTTGAAAATGAATCTGAAAAAGAAGCATTCAACATCAATGTTTCGGCAGAAAGCCTGAATGAACTGATTAAACTGATCGACAGCGGTAAAATCCGAATGAATCTTGCCAAATCGACACTCGATAAAATGTTGGAAACAGGCAAAAAACCAAGTGAACTTCTATCCGAAAGCGATATGGCAGGACTTGACGAAAATACGTTCAACGAACTTTGCAAACAGGCCGTTGCATCCAATCCCAATGCTGTTAACGATTATAAAAACGGCAAAGCAAAGGCAATCAAATCACTTGTCGGCTATGTAATGAAAAACAGCCGTGGAAAAGCAGATGCACTCGCTGCGGAAAATAAGATTGCGGAATTGATCAGCAATCAATAAGCACATTTCACTTTGCAACTAAAAAAGACCTTATCTGTTTGAAAAACGGATAAGGTCTTTTTCTTGATGTACAACTAATCCGGACCGCCGGATAAGGGATTGACTTTTGCAGTCAGACTGCTCACTGTCAGTTTTGCAACAGCGGTACGTTTGAGTGCCGCTTTATGATAGTCAAAATGGCGTGTTTCATTGTACCTGTTCATTATAACATTATCCATTGCATCCTGTTTTTCCTGTCCGTCCAGAAATGCTATATCCGCTGTTCCCATTACACATCGGTAACGCATCGTAACATCCTTATGTTCTGCGATACATTCCATACGCAAGGGAATATCCATTTCAAACGAACATTTTTTGTTTTGATTCATCAGTTCATATTTGCGTCCTGCCATTGCACCGTGAACGTAAAACGTGATCTGAGAACCATTGACATTATATGCAAAGTTCATCGGCACAATATAAGGAAAGTCACCGTCAGCCAGACCAATTCTGATAATATCACATTCGTCAATGATATTCAGAATCGTTTCGAAATCAGTCACTTCCCTGTCTTTTCTCCGCATACTTTTTCTCCCCTTCTGATAAACGATTTGACAAATTGATTATAAGTCATTTTCAATATACTGTCAAATCGAATAAAACCGGTTATTAAATTTCAAAATATTTCACAATATTTTGAAATTTTCGGTTGATTTTTCCTGACAATTATGATATGATAATTTATATACATTTATGTATATTATCTGCAAAACCTTTACTTTTCATAAATAACGCCATTTCATCGTGGTGATACTCCTTTCTTTTATTAGTGTGCTGACGCTTTTCGGTTTTTCTTCTCACTAACCTTTCCGAAAAGCAAAGGAACGTGTTTTTTGTCTTTGACACGAACTTCCGGTTTTGCAGATGAAACAGCCGCCGCAGGCACTGTCTTGTGGCGGCTGTTTATCTGTTGACTTTATGATTTTACATAGGTACGAAAGGACGGTAAATATGAAACTTATTACCAACGGCATAAAAGGTACTGCCGATATACTCCCCGAAAACAGCTATAAATGGCAGTTTGTGGAAGATATTATGCGTATGCAGGCAGCTGCTTACGGATTTAAAGAAATCCGTACTCCTGTTTTTGAACACACCGAACTCTTCAACCGCTCGGTAGGTGATACAACCGATGTCGTTCAAAAAGAAATGTACACCTTTATAACCAAGGGCGATGATATGCTTACACTTCGTCCCGAGGGAACAGCCGGTGCGGCAAGGGCTATGTTGGAACATGGTCTGTACAACAACGGCTATCCTATCAAGGCTTATTATCTGACTTCCTGCTATCGCTACGAGAAGCCCGAAAAAGGCAGACAGCGTGAATTCCATCAGTTTGGTATGGAAGTATACGGTGCGGCTTCCTATTTTGCCGATGCGGAAGTGATCTGTGCGGCGAAATCAATTTTCGACCGTCTTGATGTTCAGGGACTGCATCTGGAACTCAATTCTATTGGCTGTCAGAAATGCCGTCCTAATTACCACAAAGCATTGAAAGCTTATTTTGAAGAATATAAAGACTGTCTGTGCGATACCTGTTTATCACGTCTTGACAGAAATCCTATGAGAATCCTGGACTGCAAAAATGCCGAATGTTCGGAAATCGCTTCAAAAGCTCCTACTGTACTGGAATATATCTGCGATGACTGCAAAGAACATTTTGACGGCGTGAAAAACTGCCTTGACGCAGCCGATGTTGCATATGAAGTCAATCCGAAAATCGTAAGAGGTCTTGATTACTATACCAGAACGGTATTTGAATTTGTTTCCACAGGCATCGGTTCACAGGGCACTGTGTGCGGCGGCGGAAGATATGACGGATTGATCGAAGAACTGGGCGGTCAGCATACCCCCTCTCTCGGATTCGGAATGGGTATCGAAAGACTTTTGCTGCTGATGGAAAATCAAAAAATTGATATTCCCAAACCTGAAACCTGCGATCTGTATATTGCCGGTATGGGCGACAATGCAAAAATCAAGGCATTTAAACTGATAGAATCAATCAGAGAGTCTTCACTGACTGCCGAAGGCGATATTGTCGGCAGGGGTCTGAAAGCCCAGATGAAATATGCCGATAAAATCAATGCCAAATTCAGTATGGTAATCGGTGACAACGAACTGGAAACCAATACGGCTAAAATCAGAAATATGAAAACCGGTGATGAAACGGATATTTCCATCGATGATGAAAAATTCTTTGAGCAGTTCTTTGATCTCTACATTCAGAACAGCACCGATCAACTGGCAGGTTCTTCGGTACTTGGCAATATCAGTCAGGAAGAACTGAACAAATATATGAATCATTTTACAAATAATAATCAATAAAGGAAGTATTTTTATGGCAGAATTTTTAACAGGTCTGAAAAGAACCGATTACTGCGGTATGTTAAGAGCCGAAGATGTCGGCAGAGAAGTGGTGTTATGCGGCTGGGTACAGCGTCAGCGTGATCTGGGTCCGCTGATCTTTGTTGATATGCGTGACAGAACAGGTATCATTCAGCTTACCTTTGACGATCATACGGATAAAAAAGTATTTGAAAAAGCGGCTTCTGTACGTTCGGAATATGTACTTGCCGTTGTCGGAAAAGTACGGGAAAGAAGTGCCAAAACAAATAAAATTCCCACAGGAGATGTTGAGATTGAAGTAACGGAACTTCGGATACTTTCCGAATCCGAAACACCTCCGTTTGAAATCATCGACAATTGTCCTACCTCTGAAACAACTCGTCTGAAATATCGCTATCTTGATTTACGGCGTCCGCAGCTTCAGAATAATCTGATATTCCGCCATAAAGTTGCCAAAGTGACCCGTGACTATTTTGATGAAAATGGCTTTATTGAATTGGAAACTCCTATGCTGATCAAGTCTACTCCCGAAGGTGCACGTGATTTTCTGGTTCCGTCCAGACTGCACAAAGGCTCTTTCTATGCCCTCCCACAGTCTCCTCAGATGTACAAACAGCTTTGTATGGTAGCAGGTTTTGACAGGTATATGCAGATTGCAAGATGTTTCCGTGATGAAGATCTCCGTGCGGACCGTCAGCCCGAATTTACACAGATCGACCTTGAAATGTCTTTTGTAGATATGGAAGATGTCCTCGAAATCGGTGAGGGATATATTAAAAGAGTATTCAAAGAAGTAATGAACATCGATATACCCACACCTTTCCCACGCTATACCTACAATGAAGTGATGGAACGTTTCGGTTCGGACAAACCCGATACACGCTACGGTATGGAAATAGTTGATTTGACGGACAGCGTCAAAGACAGCGACTTTGTTGTCTTTCAGAATGCAATTACAGGCGGCGGTTCGGTGAGAGGCATCAATGCGAAAAACTCACTGAAAACTTACACCAGAAAAGAAATTGATAAACTGACCGAATATGTCAGAGGAATCGGTGCAAAAGGTCTTGCGTGGATCAAAAAGACGGAGGACGGTTTTTCATCAAGTTTTTCAAAATTTATGACAGATGAACAAATGAATCGTATCCTTGAAAAAGCCGATGCACAAAACGGTGATGTTATCTTCATTGTTGCAGACGAAAATAATCACACAGTACTTACTACACTCGGTGCGGTACGTTCGGAATGTGCAAAGAAACTGGAAATTATCAAAGACGGCTTCAACTTCCTTTGGGTGGTAAAATTCCCGTTCTTTGAATATGACAAAGAAAATAATGAATGGATTGCTATGCACCACCCCTTTACTTCTCCGACAGATGATTGTCTTGACAAACTTGACGGCGAAAAGGGCGAAGTATATGCCAAAGCATACGATATGGTGCTCAACGGTATTGAACTTTCATCAGGTTCTATCCGAATCACTAATCCCGAACTGCAGAAAAAAATGTTTGAAATGCTCGGAATGAGTGACGAAGAAGCCTATGAAAAATTTGGTTTCCTGATGGACGCTTTCAAATACGGTGCTCCGCCTCACGGAGGAATGGGCATCGGACTTGACCGACTGGTGATGCAGATGCTGCAATCACCTTCGCTCAGAGATGTTGTACTCTTCCCGAAAATGCAGAATGCGGTAGAACTGATGACCTCCGCCCCGGCAGGTGTTGACAAACAGCAACTGATCGATCTGGGACTGGAAACAACGGAAACTGCTGAAAATTAACAAAAAACGGAGTATCACTGCGATACTCCGTTTTTGTTTGCGGGACTAAGAGCTGTTTCACATTTTTGTACCATATGGCACAGATATGAAACAGGCTCTAAAAATTTTCTATACAAAAATAACATCATTATCCGATAAACATCTGTGACCAGTAATTGCCGTCCGATACATAGCCCATACCGATCTGTGTATAGGAAGCATTGAGAATATTGGCACGATGTCCGGGAGAATTCATCCAGGAATTAACAACCCACTCAGGAGTAGACTGTCCCCATGCAATATTTTCTCCTGCTGTAAAATAAGTAATGTCGAATTGTTCCATCATATCAAAAGGACTACCATATGTAGGCGATGTATGATCAAAATATCTGTTATCGTGCATATCTTCTGCTTTCAGCCTTGCCGCCATTGACAAGTCGGTATTGATCGTCAGAGTGCCAAGACCATACTCTTTGCGGATATTGTTGACAAGGCGGACAACCTCTTTTTCATAGCTGTTGATTTCATAAACACTGATTTTGAAATCTTTGGATTTGGTTTTACCCACACCATCTCTGCATACTACTTTGACGGTATAGTTACCTGCCTGTGACGGCAGTGTAAAACTGAAATTATCATCTGTGGAATAAAGTGCATTATTATGTTTTGGCTGTTTGATCTCAACCCACGAACCGCCGTCTTTTTTATAGGCATATTTATATCTGTAAGGAGTAACACCACCGGTAAATTTTGCCGACACTGTAACAGGTTTGCCTTTTGCGACAATAGCGGAACTGAGTCCGGAACCATTATCACTTACCGCTGTTTTTGTATCCTGTTTTACCATCAGATAGGTATATTTTGATGTATACTATCCGTATTTATCAACAGCAGCAATCCGTATTGTATAATTTCCCGATTGCGTAAATTTGGGAAGACGATAACTGTTTTGAGCAATATATCCCGTGAGTTCGACCCATTTATTGTCCTTATCGTTCTTATAAGAATATTTATATTTCCAACCGCCCTCACCTTTAAAATTGGCTTTGGCGGTAATATTGTTCCAGTTGACCCAAGTAGACGTATAACTGCCGCCTACTCCCTGATTATTGACGAGTATGGAACCGTTATCCTGAGGAAGCACTGTTTTTCCGCTGACAGCCGCATTAACAGGCATCTCTGCAATGCCGGAACCACCCGATATAACCAATCCGCTGCCGGCAATCATCGAAACAGCAAGAGCACAGACAGCTATTTTCCGAAGAACATTTTTCATCTTTATCACCCTTTATCAAAGAATTAAACTATATAAACATTATATAGTTTTTCTTTATAAATGTCAATATTTTTAGATGAAATGATAAAAATAAAGTACCTTTGACATTCTATGCAAAGGTACTTTATTTCTTCGTTATCCTATAAACATCTGTGACCAGTAGTTTCCGTCAGCCACATATCCCATCCCTATCTGTGTATAGGAAGCATTCAATATGTTCGCACGATGTCCGTCAGAATTCATCCATGCATCAACAACCGCCTGCGGAGTTTGCTGACCCATCGCAATATTTTCTCCTGCTGTACGGTAGCTGATTCCGAACTGCTTCATCATATCAAAGGGACTGCCGTATGTTGGAGATGTATGACTGAAATAGCGGTTATCGTGCATATCCTGAGCTTTGATTCCGGCAACCTTCGACAGCTCCGTATTGACAGAAAGTGTGTTCAGTCCGTTCTGTTGACGAATCTCATTGACAAGCCGCACCACTTCCTGTTCATAATCATTCACCGGATAACCAACGGATGTATCAGTCTGTGTTGTCTGTTGCGGAACAGGAGTAGGGTCGGTGACTGTTGTATAGGTATCCGTGCCACAGTCTGTGCACTGTGCATTATCGGGCAAAACACCGCACTGCGATATTAATTTCTGTACAGCTTCCGTATTACAGCCGTAATCTGACACCAGACTTCCGACATTGCAATTGCCGTTCTGACAGGCAGAAAGTATATCTTGTACATTACAGTTACCGTTACGGCAATCGGAAAGAATATTCTGAATTTCTGCCGAATTGCAGCTATTCAACGATACAACACAATTTCCCTGATTAACACAGCCCGGAAGAACCGTGTCACAATCTGCGGCACTGACTCCCAATACTGCTGACGCTGATACAAGAACGGCACAAAAAGCCGCTGCTGAAAAACGAATAAATTTTTTCATTTGAAAAACCTCCAATGATTTTTTGAAAGTATTATTACTTTCTGAAACCATTATACGCCCAGCAAAGTGATTTTTCAACACACAACTTTTTCCATATACAGCAATTCTATCAAAATGCCGCAAATTTTGTCATCAAAATCTGCGGCATTTTTCATTATGCATCAGTTCAGTTTGATTTCTCCAATGAATGATACAATTTCATCTCTCATTCTTACAGCCTCACGTCTTGCGGCTGCGGCATAATCTTTCGGGTCAAGACCCTCTTCTTTCTTCCACGCACACATAATTCCTCTGGAGGAATTGATAATGGCACCAAGACCGTTTTTGTCGAAAGCACCGGCTACATCTTTTGCTCCGCCGCCCTGTGCTCCGTAACCCGGAACAAGGAAAAACGTATGCGGCAGTTCCTTTCTGAGTTCACTGAGCTGTTCGGGATATGTCGCACCGACTACCGCACCGACTCCTGAATATCCGTATTTGCCTTGCAGTTCTTCGCCCCACTTTTCGCACATATTGCCCATTGTACGATAAACCGTAAGACCATCATCTAATTTTCTGTCCTGAAGTTCTCCGGAAGAGGGATTAGAAGTTTTGACAAGAACAAAAATCCCCTTATCGCTCTCTTTGCACAATTCCACAGCAGGTTTTACTCCGTCTGTTCCGAGATAGGCATTAACAGTCAGGGCATCACTTCCGAAGGCCTCTGCTGTTTCGCCGTCCACTTCCGTAAGCCCGAGGTGAGCCTTGGCATATGCCTGCATCGTGGTTCCTATATCGTTTCTTTTGCCGTCGGTAATAACAAACATCCCTTTGCTTTTGGCGTATTCAACGGTCTTTTGAAAGGTTCTGACACCATACCAACCGTACATTTCATAATACGCAAGCTGCGGCTTTACAGCGGGAACAATATCACACAATGCATCGATCAGACCTTTATTAAAAACCCATAACGCCTGTGCGGCACCCTCTAAATTTTTACCGTATTCAGCATAAGCCGCTTCCTTGATATAATCGGGAATGTAATCAAGTTTGGGGTCAAGTCCCGCCACAGAAGGGTTCTGCGTTTTTACAATTGCTTTGATCAATCTGTCAAATGACATTTTCAATTCCTCCGTTTTTATCAATTTCTTATCTGTCGGCGAGCAGTTCCTCACCGTATACAATTTTTCCGCCGCAAATCGTCATCTTTACTCTGGAAGTAAGCGTCAGATTTTTGAACGGTGTATTTTTGGATTTTCCGTGCAGTTTTTCAGGATCAACCGTCCATTCTTCATTGGGGTCAAACAACATCATATCGGCAGGAGTACCGACAGAAAGACTTCCTGCATTGATGTGAAGAATTTTCGACGGATTGACCGACATTTTTTCGATCAGCTGCGATATGGTCATCAGACCGCTTTTGACAAGAACCGTATAAGATGCTGCAAACGATGTTTCCATTCCGATAGCACCGTTAGGAGCATTGACAAAATCCGACTTGTCTTCGGGAGAATGAGGAGCATGGTCGGTAGCAATCGCATCGATTGTTCCGTCAAGCAGACCTTTTATCATCGCTTGTCTGTCCTTTTCCGTACGGAGAGGAGGATTCATACGATAATCAGCATCTTTTTTCAGCAGTTCGTCCTGTGTCAGCATAATATAATGCGGTCCTGTTTCAGCAGTAACTTTTACACCCTGTTTTTTGGCATCTCTTATCATATTGTAAGATGTAGCGGTACTAACGTGACAGATATGTATCGGTACGTGATAAGCCTGTGCAAGAGAAATTTCCCTTGCCGTTCCGGCATCTTCGGCAGCGGCAGGCATTCCCTTTACACCGAGTTTTTCAGAGATTTCGCCCTCGTTGATCTTACCGCCTGCAAGATACGGGTCTTCACAGTGGGCTGTTACAGGAATGTTGAGTTCTGCGGCTTTTTTCATTGCCTCCACCATGAACACCGTATTCTTAACAGGACAGCCATCGTCCGAAAGTGCGGAGATTCCCGCTTTTCTGAGTGCTTCAATATCGGTAGGTTCTTCGCTTTTGAGAGCTTTGGTAATAGCACCCACAACATAAACGTGAGCATCGGCATTTTTCGCTTTGTCAAGAATATATTCCACGGTTTCGGCAGTATCAACGGCAGGGATTGTATTGGGCATTGCCAACAAACTTGTCACACCGCCTGCTGCCGCACTTTTACAGCCTGTGATAATATCTTCTTTATAGGTCTGACCGGGGTCACGGAGATGAACGTGAAGATCAACCAGTCCCGGTACAGCAGTCAGTCCCTCTGCATTGATAATTTGTGCATTTTCGCTTTGTTCGGAAAGAGGAGCAAATTTTCCGTCCCTGATCAATATATCTCCCGTTCGGTCGATATGGTTGGCAGGATCAACAATTCTTGCACCTTTAATAAGAATTTCATTCATCTATGTACACCTCAGTCGTCCGTATCCTCTACGGAAGAAAATAACTCTTTAAAAGATTTTTTAATTTTACTTCCCACAGAGCTTTGTGACTTATTCTTCTTTTGTTCTTCGGCTATGATCATTTCTTCGGTTTTATATTTTTCATTAGCGAACGGATCTTCGGACGTGTCATAACCGGTATAGAAATCTCCCGAACCGTTATTTTGCTTTTTTAGCGGTTCATCGGACGTTTTTACAGGAGCAGACGCAGATTTTTTCTGTGGCTTTGTTGGCTGATTTTCAGGCTTTGCAGCAGTTTTTTCCGAAACAGGTGCTGATTTTGTCTGAACATCACCTGTTACTTTCGGTGTACGTGCATTACCAAACTTCTGCTCATAGGACGGTTTATTTCCGAATTTTTTTTCAAAGCCCTTTTTCTCGGACATTGATTTTCTGATCTGTTCTATTTTTTTGTTATATTCTTCCGCATTGACGCTTTCCAGTCTGGGAATCACGGTCAGCGGAGTGATTCTGGGTCTGATCGGTTTTTGATTTTCCGATGCACGTTCAAAAACAATACCCGATTCTTTTTCAAAATCAAACACGGGGGTATTCGTTGTTTCCTCTGTTTTCGGTTCGGGTTCTGTTATTTTGACCGAATCGGTTTTTCCGCTGTCAACAGACTGTTCGGTCGCTGCAGCCGCAGTTTCTGCATCGCTGTGCTTTGATGTTCCGTCAGAATTCTCCGCTGCATACACGGTATCGGAAATTTTGTCATCTGCACTTTGTACCGATTCACTGACAGCTGTTTTTTCTGTCCTGTTTTCGGGTTCTTCAAAGGACAGGGGATGTGTTGCCGCAGTTCCTTTTTCATCAGCTGTTTCAGCACTTTCACTTAACCGGGCAACATCACCGTCTGCGTTCTGCGATTCTGTCTGCACCGATTCTGCTGTATTCTTCGGTTCAAGAGCCTCCACAGCAGCCTTGATCAGAGCCTGTGCTCTTTGAGCCTGATGTTCATCAATTTCGGGATTCTCATCGTCATTTCCGGAAACGGCATCTTCATCGGCTGCCGTATAAATCACATTTTCCGGACGATCATTTTCCGGTTCTTCGGCACTCAGGATTTCCTCAGCCGAAATATCCGTTTCTTTACTCTTGAGAATTTTAGAACCGTCTTTGACCTGCATATCAAGAATATTATTAATATTCTGACCGACAGCACCAATCACGATTTTTCCGTCATCAGATTTACCTATTTCAAGTTTAATATCATTGCTTGTTGTATCAGATTTCGGCTCAGCACGGTAAACTTCATTTTCGGGATGAACCTCTTCTTCGGCAGACAGTTCTTCGGCATTGATAACAACACTGTCATCATCGAGTGCATCATCCAGATGTTCCTCGTTATGATTTTTCAGTTTATTTTTCACTCTGTTCCAAAGACTTTGATTGTCACCGTTTTCTTTTTCATAGACAATATCATCATCTATATCGTCATATTCATTGTCGTCCTCATCGCTGAGAAGGCGAGATTTCAGTTTTGCAAAAAATCCCATTTTTTCATTGTCCGGTTCAGTCATAGATACATTACCCTCAGTCTGTACATTATTGTCTGTATTTTTTTCTTTCATTTCGAGGTCTTTGTCTTCTTTGGTTATTTTTTTCTCTGATTCAGTTTCGGAAACAGATTTGTCCTTGACTTCCTCTCTCAATTCTGTTTCGGGCACTGCTTCTTCCTTCACTTCCTCTTTCGATTCCGTTTCGGGCACTGCTTCTTCCTTCACTTCTTCTTTCGATTCTGTTTCGGGCACTGCTTCTTCCTTCACTTCTTCTTTCGATTCCATTTCGGACACTGCTTCTTCCTTGACTTCCTCTTTCGATTCTGTTTCGGACACTGCTTCTTCCTTGACTTCCTCTTTCGATTCTGTTTCGGACACTGCTTCTTCCTTGACTTCCTCTTTTGATTCCGTTTCAGACACTGCTTCTTCCTTCACT
>CACYDP010000010.1 GCA_902773135.1 uncultured Ruminococcus sp. | reverse complement strand
GTCCCGGTGGGGTTTGGGGCAACGCCCCAATTCTCAGAAGAAAGGTTCTTCCCCAAACCCCTTTCCAAAGACTTTGAATTTAAAATTGCGGGTGCAGGGGCTCGCAGCTCCTGCCGGGGTCTAGGGCGAGTAGTCCCGGTGGGGTTTGGGGCAACGCCCCAATTCTCAGAAGAAAGGTTCTTCCTCAAACTCCTTTCCAAAGACTTTGAAATTAAAATTGCGGGTGCAGGGGCTCGCAGCTCCTGCCGGGGTCCAGGGCGAGAAGTCCTGGTGGGGTTTGGGGCAACGCCCCAATTCTCAGAAGATCTGATGGCCGCCGACAAACACAGAAACCGGCTGGTTCATAATATTCAGCGGATCTCCCTCAAAGACAGCAAAATCCGCATCTTTTCCTTTTTCTATGGAACCTGTGCGGTCGTCAATACCGCCTATTTTGGCTGCTTCCGATGTGATGGCTCTCAGTGCCGCAGTCCTGTCCATTCCCTCACGAACCGCTACGGCTGCACACAATAACAGATACGGTACCGGTGTTTCCGGGTGATCGGTAATGATCGCTGTGGGGATATGGCTGCGGGCAAGAATTCCCGGTGACTTCGGGGTAAGATTTTTCAATTCCGGTTTGCTTCTGTCGGTCAGAAACGGTCCCGATAACACGCCTTTGATACAGGGATATTCTTTCAGTTCATCGATGATCAGGTGACCCTCGGTTGCGTGTACCAGCACACAGTCAATGTCGAACTCCCCTGCAATTCGCAAAGCGGTAAAAATATCATCTGCTCTATGCACATGAAAATGAGCGGGAATTTTTTTTTCGAGCAACGGTATCAGCGATTCGTATTTCATATCATAATCGGGTCTGTCAAAACCGTCGCTGTTCTTTTTTTCTTCACAGTAATGCTTTGCTTTGATGAGCGTTTCACGTATCAGAGCTGCTGTTGCCATTCTGGTAATCGGAGATTGGTCTTTATCCCCGAACGTACATTTTGGATTTTCTCCGAGAGCAAATTTGATGCCGGCAGGGGCTTTGATGATCATCTTGTCGATACATTTTCCGTATGTCTTGAAAGCCGCAATCTGTCCTGCGATGGGATTGGTACTGCCGGGACTGCTCAGCACCGAAGTAATGCCTGCCGAAAGTGCCTCCGAAAAGTATCTGTCCATAGGATTGACCGCATCAATCGCTCTCATATGAGGTGTCACAGGTTCGGAATCTTCATTTCCGTCCTCTCCCTCTGCACCGATATAATCTTCAAACATTCCAAGATGTGTATGAGCATCAATAAACCCGGGATAAACACTTTTTCCGCCGAAATCGTATATGGTTTCGGCGTTTCCGGGAACACAGCTGCCGCTGCCGACTTCGGCAATCACACCGTTTTCAAAGCGGACAAACCCGTTTTCGATAACGGTGTTATCCTTATCCATTGTGAATATTTTTGCATTTATAATCATCATTGCTGCTGCCTTTCTTATCCGTTACAGTTGCATTTTACTGCGTTACAAAAACAGAGAGCCGTATCGAATGCGGCTCTCTGAAAATGAATGTATTATTTCTGAGAATTTCCTCTGCCGGAAAAGCCTCTGCGTCTGTTTTCGCTCGGTCGTTTCATACCCGACATTTTCTCATCGCTTGTTTGTTTAAATTTAGAAAGCATATCTTCAAAGCTGGACGGCTCGGAACGCTTCTGCGGCTGCCACTCAAAATTACCGGGACGCGGCTGCGGACGGGGTGATGAATTTCTGTTCTGTTTAAAAGCAGGCTTTCGCTGCTGAGGCAAAGCCTTTTTGATCGACAGGCTGATTTTACCTTCATCGCTGATACCAAGCACTTTTACCTTTACCGTCTGATTTTCTTTCAGATGGTCACTGATATTGCTGACATATGTCGGAGCAATTTCCGAAATATGCACCATACCTGTTTTACCGCCGTCAAGTTCCACAAAAGCACCGAATTTGGTAATACCGGTAACTTTTCCCTCTACTATCATTCCTACTTCAAGCCCCATACTAAAAACGCTTTCTCCTCTCAGTCACCGGCGATATTAATAAATACAACTTCGCCGTTCTTCACATAATCCAAATCTTCCCTTGCGACACGCTCAATATAATCCGAAAAAGAGCCGAGATCGTCACTGTCAACAGCATCTGCCACTCGTTTCAGTTCTTCATTTTTAATGTTCTGAAGTGATATAGTTTTATTAAGCTCTTCAAGTTCTATTTTGGCATTATTGATTCTTATCTGCTGATCAACAATCGTAACGACAACATAAAGAGAAAAAGCGATCAATGCGATAATCAGAACCCAATTGCGACGTTTTTTATACTTACCGGTAAGCTTCGGCTTTCTAAGACGCCTTTGTATTGTTTTAGGCATTCAATGACCACCCTTCAGCTGATAAATTGATCGAAGCCGCCGATTTCATTCCGGAAGGAACCACAGCGGATATATTGTTGATATTACGGTTCTATTATACAACATATTCCAATAACATTGCAAGAGTATTAAAAGACTTTTTTTATTTTCTTTGGAAATTTAACACAATTCTACATTTTTTACAAAAAGTAAAAATAATTTTTCTGATAACTTTACTCAACGGGTCGGCAAAAAAATGCCAGATTCTGTATACCATTCCAAAAATTACACCTGCGGTACGCTTCAGTATTTTTCCCACCGTCAGATACAGCAGCAAAAAACTGACCCCTTCCGCAAACAAGACATACAGCCTTACGATGCCGTTGGTAAGAGCAACCGCATAAAAAAAGTTAAGTATTGCCGCAAACACCGAGAACAGAATATCTTCGGCAAAAATTCTCGGATTTCCCGGCGGAACGAGTTCACGCATCACCATCATCACCATATACACGCCGGCGATGACGGCTCCCAACACAAAAGCCCACCCAAAGGCATAGGTCTGTTCATATAAAGTCAGTTCCACAATATCACCTATTTGAAAATACGGCTGAAAAATCCGCCCTCCTGCTGTTTTTCTTCGGCATAAATCAAGGAATGTATCTTTCCGTCAAGGCTCAGTTCACCGCTTTCCACACTGAATCGGTTAATGCGGAGTTCATAGCCTTTCACCGATATTTCCCCCATTGATGTCTGGAGAACCACTGTTTCGTCATCAAATCCCGAAACATCGAGAACCCCTGACATTGACAGATTTTTTCTGTTTTCCAGAATAAGATGATGTTTTTTGCCGCCCGATATGGTTGCTTCATTTGCCATACGCTCACTTGCCTTTCCGTGTTCGGTATCAACAGTCCTGATAAACCTTATGCTGTGAACACGGCTGATATGACAAGATCAATCGCTGATGATACGATACATCAGTCCTGCTTCGTCTTTTTTGGCATACTCATTGATACTGAGCACTTCTGCTTTGACAGGGTGTGCACCCATTGCAATTTCAATCACATCTCCTATCTTGACATCATAGGAAGCACGGGCAATTTTTCCGTTGACGGTCACTCTGCCTGCATCACAGGCTTCATTAGCGATCGTTCTTCTTTTGATGATTCTTGTAATTTTCAGATATTTGTCAAGTCTCATTGTCATTCCTCCTGAATAACAAAAAACCGACCGTCAGCAGAAGGTCGGTTTCCGTCAAAAATTATTTCTTGTCAACAGCGTCCTTAAAAGCCTTGCCTGCCTTGAATGCCGGAACATTAGAAGCAGCAATGGTAATTCTTTCCTTTGTACGGGGGTCAACGCCTGATCTTTCTTTTCTTTCACGACGTTCAAATGTACCGAAACCTACGATACGGATTTCTTCTCCGTTGGCAACATTCTCTACGATAGTGTCGAGAACAGCAGTAACTGCCTTTTCTGCATCTTTCTTTGAGAGTTCCGCTTTTTCTGCCACAGCAGAGATCAATTCAGCTTTGTTCATTTTTAGTTCCTCCTGTTTTTTCTTTTTTTGAAATTTCATTCCAGAGACGATCTGATGTCTGAGCATCAAGATCCTGTATGTCAATGCCTTTTTGTGCAGCTTGTGTTTCTAACACCTGAAACTGCTTGATGAAATCATCACAGGCATAATACAGCGATTGTTCGCTATTGATGTTCAAAAATCTTGAAGCGGCTGCCAGCGAAAACAAAAGTCTGCCGAGGTTCTTTTCATACTCGGAACTTTCTTTGTATCTGACATTATTTCTGAGTGTTTCAAGATTTCTGCCTACATCGTCAAATACCGCATCAATATCGGCATAATCAAATCCGGCACGGCTTGCTTTTTTTTGAAGTTTCTGACTTCTCATCAGTGAAGGGAGTGTTTTTGACACACTCTCCATTGCCTCGCTCGGCTTGGTCTGCGACTTGGTATCCATTTTGATTTTATCCCAATTTTTGAGAACTTCCTCGGTGGTATCGGCTTTGACCTCACCGAACACGTGCGGATGACGCAGTATCATTTTTCTGCATACTTCATCGGCAACATCGTCCAGATCAAATCTTCCCTGTTCCGTTTCTATCACGGAATGGAACACCACCTGGAGCAGCACATCACCCAGTTCTTCACGAAGATGTTCGGTATCATCATTGTCAATGGCTTCCGCCGCCTCATAGACTTCTTCGATAAAATCATTGCGGATCGTCTGATGAGTCTGCACCTTGTCCCAGGGGCAGCCATCGGGCGAACGCAGTATTTTTACAACTTCAACAAGGTCATAAACATTATAATGTTCCTTATTTTTTATCTCCACGAAGTTCTCTCCTTACAAACCCATTCATAATCTTTATCCTATAACAGATATTTTACCTTATCAGCCTGCGTTTTTCAAGTATTTTTACGATTTTATTTCCTTTCGGCATTTGCAGAATATCCTCCCGCTTGATTGCCCTGAACAAAAACAGTGCAATGATATAGACAAATATAGCCGTCACAACTGCCAGTATAGTTGCCAATCTCTGCCGCAGAAAAATATCATAGAACTGTTCCGAAAAATATGCCGCAATGCCGCATACGATAGACGCAAAGAGCGGTTTGACAAAAATAGACATAAAATTCGGAATAATCTTGGTTTCACGGCAGAGGATAAACAGTGCCACCACCGTTACAAAACCGTAGCATACAATAGAGCCGATATTGGCACCCTGAATATTAATTTCGGGAATACCTACAAGTATATAATTGACAACAATCTTCATTGTCATACCTACCGCATATAATTTCAGCGGAACGTCCATTCTGCCGACTGCCTGAAGCATACTGCACAGCGGTGTACTGGTGGCAATAAAGATGACCGATATACCCATCACCGCAAGCACCTTCGAGCCGATCTCCACTTCATTGGCGACACTGCTGCCGCTGTAAATCAGTGAAAGCAGCGGCTCGGCAAGCACCGACATACCGATACCCGAAGGAATCGTCACCAGTACGGTCACACGCATCACCGTTTCCATACTTTTTTTCATCTGGAGTTTATTGCCGCTTGTCCACGCAGCCGTCACGGACGGGAGTGCCGTCGTACCGAATACCTGTGTCACCGCAGTGACAAGCATCATCAGTGTAAGGGCAATGCCGTAGCAGCCGTAGAGAAAAATGTGAGTTTCATTGCTGTAATAGACATTATCCGGAATCAAGGAACCGTACACATTCAGCAAGGCATCGGGGTTCGTTTCCATAATATGATTGATACGGCGTTGTACAAGCGTAGAGTCGATCATATCGGCAAGGCTCATCACGATAGAACCCAGACCGATCGGGATCGCTGTGCGTACCATTGTTCTGATGGTATCGTTCGGTTTTCTGGGCGGAGGAGAATTTTTCAGTTCTTCCTTGGAAATACCGTCACCGCCCCGCTTATAGCGGAAAAACAAATACAAAAATCCCAACAGTGAACCCAAAGAAATACCCGTAATGGCAGCTCCTATGGCGATCGGGATAATAACGGAATTGGCTTCGTCTTCGCTGGCACATTTGATGCCGAGCACAAAACCGCTGTCAAGATACTGATCCATACACAGCTTCATTGTCACGAACGATGCCGTAAATCCGAAAAACAGCTTGCATACAGCTTCGATGACTTCGGAAACGGCGGTGGGCATCATATTTCTGAAACCCTCGAAATAGCCTCTGTAAATCGACATCAGACAGCCGAAAAAGATGGTCGGCGACAAACACAGCAGTGCAAAGATCGCATTGTCGGCATTGATGATCTTGACATAAACAAAACTGCCCACCACCATTGCCAAAAAGCAGATACAGCCTGCAATGACAAAAATCGGCACCGAAAGCCGGTGTATCTGTTTTACGTCACGAAAACGCTTTTTGGTAATGCTTTCGGACACCATACGGGATATGGCGATCGGGAATCCCGCCGTAGAAAGCGTAAACAGCGGATTATACAATGCATATGCAGAATTGAACAGTCCCGTACCTACTCCCCCGTACATACTCGAGAGAAGAATTTTGTAGATCATTCCCATAATTTTGACAATGACCATACTCGACCCCAGTACCATCGCACCTTTAAGAAACGATTGTGCTTTTCTCTCCTTTTTCTTTTGCAACACTAACGCACTTCCTTTCGTCAGGAGTGTTGTACATATAATTGCACCGCATAACAGACATTACACGGTGCTTTTTTGGACAGACATTGATTTTCGGATATGATCAAAGCCCTATATCGTCATCTTCAAAATTATCTTCCGCAAAATCGATCATATCATCGGGTGAAATATCATTTTTTTCCGCTGTGGGAAGTTTTTCTCCGCATTTATTGCAGAATACCGAACCTTTGGCATTAAAGGCATCACAGGCAGGGCATTTGATTTTTTGTTTCGCATTTTCGATGGTGGCATTGACTTCTTCCAACTGAGCTTTCAGCTCTGTAATTTTATCTATCAGTTCACGGATGCTTTTCCGGTAATCTTTATCCGTTGTATTTTCTTCGTAAACAACACGTCCGAGAATTTCATATTTCCTTGAAATTTCGGTTTTGATGTCGGCAGCAGCAATGGCAAGTTTTGACATATCCAACACTTTGCCTGCTTTTTTGCTGACGGAATCTACCGCCGATCTTGCGTTCAGAACAACATCTTCCAGAATACCCATAATTCAAATCTCCTTTTCGTCATTTTAACGGCAAAGCCGCTTTTACTGATTATACCATCTTTATGATTCATCTTCAAGGATTTTAATCTAATTCACAATACAAACTTTTTAAAACAACGGTTCAATAATTGTATATTCCGTCGCCTAAAAACTCTCTCATCAGCGAATTTTCGGGAACAAGCGATACATCAATTTCTTTAAAAGATTCCAGAGCCGAGATCAGATGACGTGCAAAGGCATACTGCGTATGGCTGCTGCCAATCATTTCAAGGAGCTGCAAGGCATGGTTTTTCATCACGCAAGGCTCATAAATGTGAATGGAATTAACGGTAAAATCGCTGGTATAGCGATAAGGACGGATATATTTTTTTTCTCCGTCCACCACACTCTGCCACATACCGATCATCGTTTCGGGGTCTGTTTTTCTGAATTGATGATCACGCACCAACCGTCTGATCAGTCTGATTTCACGATTAGTGAGGATATAATCTTCATTGTCTTTGATTCCCTGCTTGACGCTGACATAGATCTTGCTGACCGCATTGCCGGACACATCATCACTGAAAATGGGGTTCAGTGCGTGAATCCCTTCCATAATAATTACCGAGTCCTTACGGAGTGTGATCACTTCTGTTTCATCGGCACGGCAGCTTTTTTTGAAATCATATTTCGGTATCACACATTCCCCCGTTTCCGCTAAAAGTCTGATACTTTGCCTGATCAGCGGAATATCCAGTGCTTCCACGGATTCAAAATCGGGTTTTCCGTCCGGAAGCCGCTTCACATTTGCCTCTCCCAGATAAAAATCGTCCATAGAGATCAATTTAGGGTCTACCCCTTTTTGCAAAAACGCATCGCACAGTTTTTTTGCCGTTGTGGTTTTGCCGCTGCTTGACGGTCCTGACAGCAAAATAATATGGCGGTCATTTTTCATTGCCAGAACCTGTTCCACAATCAGCTGCAAATCATAGGCATAGACACTTTCGGTCATATTGACAAAGGCAGCAGGGTCATTCCCGGCTTCACGGTTGATTCTGCCGATGTCACACGCATACCTGCGATAAGTATTCAGATAATTCATCATAAAAATTGATCACCTGCTGTTTCCTGTTAAGCATTTCATCAAATCCGTTGATATATTCATACGGATATTTATAATTGAATATTCGTTTCAAGCTATCATCACGGGGGTCTTTCAGTTTTGATACCGCACCGGCACCGCAGCCCAGAACCGTGTGAGTTTCGTCCATTACATAAACATTGTATATGCCGTCATAGCCCTCTTTAGACCAGCCGACATTTTCCAGATTGCCCTCCATACGTGTCTGACGATACAGGTAATACGGGTGATAGGCACATTCGGTCAATTTTTTCTCGCAGTATCTCAGCATTGCCGCTGCCTGCGATTCTTTTCCGACGGCAATATTGGTTCCCTGTTTGGTCAGGTTGGAAGAACGTTTCATCGAAAGTGTATGTACCGTGATGCTTTCGGGGTTCATCTCACAGATACGGTCAAGCGTGTCGATAAAACCTTGCGTACTATCTCCCGGAAGTCCTGCGATGAGGTCGGTATTGATATGACGGAAACCCAAGTTACGTGCCAGACGGTATGCTTCCATCATTTGTGCGGCGGTATGTTTTCTGCCGATGATCTTCAGCACTTCGTCATTGAGTGTCTGAGGATTAATGCTGATACGATCCACGCCGCCGTTTAAAATCGCCGTCAGTTTCTCTTCGTCAATGGTATCGGGTCTTCCTGCCTCTACGGTGAATTCACGGCAGGTCGACATATCGAAATGCTGTTTGATCGTGCCGATCAGTTCAAAAAGCTGACGGGCATTCAGCGTTGTGGGCGTTCCCCCGCCGATATAAACGCTTTCCAGACGCAGCTGATGCTGTCGGACAATATCGGCAGTATAGGCAATTTCCCGGCACAATAAATCAAAATAAGGCTGTATCAGTTTTTCAGCACCGGCGATCGACTGGGAAACAAAGGAGCAGTACGAACATCTTGACGGACAAAACGGTATGGACACATAAAGACTGAAAGAATCCGGACGGCTCAGCGACAGTATTTTCTTTTCATATGTTTCGGTAAGGGCACAAAGATCGGTTTTTTCTTCGGAAACAAAAAATTGGTTCCGGAAAAAATCTTTTGCATATTGTGTGCCGTTCTTCTCCGCAAAACGTCTGAAAAGTTTAATCGGCCGGACACCCGTCAGAATACCCCATGGCTGCGGTCTGCCCGTCATTTTCACCAGCAATTCGTACAAGACCGCTGCCATCGTGCGTTCGGCATTTTTTTCGGGGTCGTCTGCACGGCGGTCAATTTCCCGGCGGGCACTTTCGGAAAAATCATCCGTTCGGATACTGACAAACACACTCTCTGTACCGCCGGCATTTTCCAGCACCGTATCAATGTACGGCATTTCCCGTACCGCTGTATTTTCCAGTACCGTCAGTTTTTCGTTCGGAAAAAACAAACGCACCAATTTTTCTATTTCATAGTGAAAACTATGATTGTTAATATAAATCGTCATAGAACACATTTCCCATAAAAATATTATTGGCTCTTTCAAAGTCCAGAGAAGAATCTTCCCCGTGACCGCAGTAAAGATGTAAATTTCCCTCGAGGGCAGCGATCCTCTGCACCGAATCAAACATATCACGGCTGTTTCCCGTCGGAAAATCCGTTCTGCCGGTTGTTCTCTTCATAATGGTGTCACCCGTATAGAGATTGCCGCCGAGCAGATAACAGACACTGCCGGCAGTATGCCCCGGTGTTGCCAGCACTTCGATGCTGTCTTTTCCAAAGGCAAGTACATCACCATCCTTCACGGTCTTGTCCGCATCAAAATGCGTTACCTTATTGGGTCTGAAAAGCGAAAGATTCAGGGCATCGTTATGGGTAAAGGCAGCATCTTTTTCGCCTATGACAATCACAGCGTGAGGATAGCGGGCTTTGAGAGCCGCCGCATTGCCGATATGGTCATAATGTCCGTGCGTCAAAAGAATATATTGCAGTTTTTCAGCACCAAAATCATCGATTCTTTTTTGCAGTTTCTCCGACGGAGAACCGGGGTCTATCACCAGAGCGGCATTGTCCTCTGTGTCCGTCACAAAATAACAATTGGAGGCAAGATCATAACATTCTGTATTTATCACAACAAATTCTCCTTCGTCATTCATCATTCTGATCAAGCTCAGAACCTGTTTCCTATTTGAAATTTGCCAAAAATCCGCACACTGCCAAGAGCTTATGCCAGTTCGTGCGAATCCAGCAAAATCGTAACAGGTCCGTCATTCAGCAGCGACACCTTCATATCTGCTCCGAAAATGCCCTTTTCGATGTGACGGACACCGTTGGTTTTTAAACAGTCACAAAAATATTCATACAGCGGTTCAGCCGTTTCAGGACGGGCAGCTGAGGTAAAATCAGGCCGCCTGCCTTTTCTGCATTTGGCACAAAGCGTAAACTGAGATACCACCAGTATTTCTCCGTCTATCTCTTTGACCGATAAATTCATTTTGTCATTTTCGTCCGAAAACACCCGCAGTACCGCAATTTTGGCACTGAGTTTTTCGGCATCTTTTTCGGTATCGCCCTGCTCCACACCGAGCAGGATCAAAAATCCTTCCGAAATGCTCCCTACCGTACTGCCGTCCACCTGCACCTCGGCATTCCGCACTCTTTGTATAACAGCTTTCATCAATCATCAGCTTCTTCCTATGGATACAATCCCGTTAATGTTGCTCAGACGACCGATAACGGATTTGAGGTGATTGATACCATTGACGGTAATCGTAATCTCAATCACAGCCATTCCTGTTTTGCTTTCACGGGAATTCAGATTATGGATAAATAAATGCATAGAGGAAAGATGATTGGTAATATCGGCAAGCAGTCCCGTCCGGTCGGTTGCAGTGATCTGGAGCGTGGACTGGAAAGTTTCGTGTTCCACGGTGTCTGCCCATTGGGCTTTCACCCATCTATCCGGTTCTTCTGCTTTGTCAATGTCTTTCGGCACATTGGTACAGTTCTTTTTATGAATCGATACGCCGTACCCTCTTGTAATAAAACCGATAATATCATCTCCCGGCAAAGGATTGCAGCAGCGTGAATATTTGACAAGACAGTCATCAATGCCTTCAATATGCACTCCTCCGCTGACTTTCTTTTTGACAGGTTCCTTGATCACGATCGGAGCGGGTTCTGCTGCGGTATATTTTTTGAAATACTCTTCCTTGATTCTCGGAAGAATTCTCCACAGCTGCACACCGCCGTATCCGATGGAGGCATAAAAATCTTCCAGCGTACTGCAGTTCTGACGACGCATAATATCCGAAAGAAACTCGGGCATTTCCTTTTCGGGAACAGTGATGTTGAGCCGCTTGAATTCCGCCTCCAGCTGTGCCTTGCCTTCAGCGATATTTTCATCACGCTTTTCACGTTTGAACCACAGTCTGATTTTGCTTCTTGCTTCACTTGTGCGTACAATATTCAGCCAGTCACGTTTCGGACCGCCACTTTCCTTGGTGGTGATAATTTCGACAATTTCACCTGTTTTGACTTTGTAGTCGATCGGTACGATTCTCTTATCGACTTTCGCACCGATCATTCTGTTGCCGACTTCGCTGTGAATCGCATATGCTACATCAATCGTTGTAGCACCTGTGGGCAGATTGATCACATCGCCTTTCGGTGTAAACACAAACACTTCTTCGGGTACAAGATCCATTTTGATAGTACGTACAATATCGGTAGAATCGTTGTCACTCTGGTTTTCCAGCATTTTGCGGATCCACGCCAGACGTTCGTCCAGTGAATCCCTCTTGGTGATGCCCTCTTTATACTTCCAGTGAGCCGCTATACCATATTCGGCGGTATAATGCATTTCCCACGTTCTGATCTGAATTTCAAAAGGAATTCCCTCTTTGCCGATCACGGTGGTATGAAGTGACTGGTACATATTGGGCTTGGGGGTTGAGATATAATCTTTGAAGCGGTTGGGAAGGGGCTTAAAAATATCGTGTACCACACCCAGAACGTTATAACAGTCTTCCACACTGTCAACAATCACACGCACCGCAAATATATCGTAGATCTGATCCATGGTACGGCCTTTCATAAAGGTCTTTTTGTAAATGCCGTGAATACTCTTGACTCTTCCTTCGATATAGACATTTTTCACCTTATCTTTCAGGCGGTCGTAAACATTCTGCTTGATCTGCGAAACAAAGTTCAGACGATCCTTGCTCTTGCTTTCCAACTGCTTTTCGATTTCAGAATAACCTACGGGGTCCAGATAGCGTATCGAAAGATCTTCCAGTTCTTCCTTAAGGGCACGAATACCCAGTCTGTGAGCGATTGGTGCATACACTTCCATCACTTCGAGAGCTTTGTCACGGCGGTGCTGTTCTTTCATACAGTCGATCGTCCGCATATTATGCAGTCTGTCAGCCAGCTTAATGATGATAACACGAATGTCATTTGACATCGCAATCAGCATTTTTCTGATATTTTCCGCCTGCTGTTCCTCACGGGACGAATACGGGATTTTGCCGAGTTTGGTAACGCCGTCAATCAGTCCCGCAATTTCGGCACCAAACATTTTTGTAACCTCTTCCAACGTCACGGGGGTATCTTCCACCACATCATGAAGAAGTGCCGCCGTAACGGACTCGGAATCCATACCGAGTTCCGCCAGAATACAGGCAACAGAGGTCGGATGAAGAATATAGGGAATACCCGAGGCTCGACGCTGATCGCCATGCATTTTTTCCGCAAAAAGATAAGCCTTTTCAATCAGTTCCAAATTATACGTGTGATCACTCTTTTTCATCAATTCGACAAGTTCATGGTAATCCTGATAAAATTTCAGTCGTTCAGGCATTTTCTGTATCCTCCTTTAATTTTTGATAAACGCGTGATGCGTTCAGATCCACTTTTCCGTTCACGTCACGAATATTGATGTTCATACGATCCGCATCTCTCGCATAATCGATCAGATGCAGTTCCCGCATAATATCAAGTATGATGAAAAGTTTAAAAGCTCCTAATGACCGGCTGCCGATTTTGCCAATCAGGCTGTCGGGCGAATACATTGGCTTGGGATTGTTTTTCAGAAAAACATATACAGCTGCAAATTCACTTCTTGACGGATAGTAATCTGCCCCGAAATGTTTTGGAATGATCCCCTTTTGATATTGTTCATAATCCTGTATTTCATACATTGCCTTTTCCGTGTCAAAACCCGAAAAACGCATATCTTTGATGTTAAATGAAAGGCTCTCCCTCCCCTGATAGACGTTAATGTCGATATTCACGGCAAAATCCAGTTCGTCACCCTCACTGTAAGGAAACTCATCGGGTGTGGTTGAAAATTTCAGGATATTCAGTCTGGTTTTGCCTCTGGAAACGGCAAGTTTCAGATGTTTGCCCTCTGAAAGAGGAATAATCCTGTCAAGTTTCATATTGTTCAGCCCGAATAAAGGTTTTGGATTTCCCAGTCCAAACGGTTCAAATTCTTTCAGCTGACGAACCATATCAAGATTCAGGGTATCGGGATTCAGATAACAGTCCAGGTTGATGTTTGCCAGCGGCATGCGGTCAAACCGGTTGGCGTAATCGTTAATCGCCTTTTTAAAAATGCCGATATTGTTCTTTTTAATGCTGAATCCGACAGCCATCGGGTGACCGCCGAATTTTTCAAGATATTCCGAACAGGCAAATACGGCATCCACCAGCGAAAATCCCGGCACACTTCTTCCCGATGCCTTGCAGACCTCCCCGTCCTCCGAAATTATAATCGAAGGCTTACCGAATTTTTCGGTGATCTTGGAGGACACAATTCCTATCACACCCGTATTCCAGCCCTTTGAGGACAGTACCAACACACGATCATACGTGAGTGACGGATTGTTTTCCGTCTGCGTGATGATCTGACGGTAAATGTCCGCTTCTATTGACTGACGCTCGGCATTGAGTTGATGGAGCCTTTCGGCTGTTTTTTCCGCCAGTTCCTCATCTTCCGTCAAAAACAGTTTGACCGCATCATACGCTGTCCCCAGTCTTCCGGCTGCGTTGATTCTTGGTGCAATGCGGAACCCGATCGTTCCGGAATTGATGTCGGAAACCCCTGCTTTGTCCATCAGACTGTTAAGTCCGATTCTTTCGGTATTTTCCAGATTGAACATACCTGCTTTGACAATTGTTCTGTTTTCACCGTTAATGGAAACGAGATCTGCCACCGTACCCAAAGCGGCAAGATCTGAATAATTTTCCATAATGGAAAAACTGTCATTTTCCAATGCGGCGGCTATTTTCAAAGCGATTCCGGCACCGCAGTAATCCTTGAAAGGCGATGTATCGTCTGTTCGGTGGGGATTGACTACCGCAGCGGCTTTCGGCAGAATATCCAGCGGTTTATGATGATCGGTTACCACCACATCGATACCGAGCGAATTGGCATAATCGATTTCATCAATAGCGGCAATACCATTGTCAACCGTGATGATCAGCTCAACTCCCTCTGCCTTGAGCCTGTCTATGGCGGTTCTGTTCATTCCGTAACCCTCGGAATTTCTGTCGGGAATATAGTAAATCACATCGGCAAATACGGATTCCAGATACGAATACAGAATCGCTGTCGAAGTCACTCCGTCACAGTCATAATCACCATAGACGCATATTTTCTGACAAGAAGTAACTGCTGTTCTGATACGGTCAACCGCCTTATCCATATCCTTGATCAAAAACGGATCGGACAATTCATTCTGTGCGGAAAAAAATGTTTCGATTTCCTCTCTTTCAGTGATTTTCCTGATCGCAAGAAGCATTGATGTAAATACCGGAAGCCCATAATTCTGATGAAGCTCCCGTACCGTATTTTTATCAAGTTCTGCTTTTGTCCATTTCTTCATATTCCACCGCCTGTCTGTAATTTAGTAATATCCCATTATATCATTTTTTTATTGTATTTGCAAACTTTTATAAAACTTTTTTGTTCTTTTTTTGTAAAAAAATTTATTTTTCTCTTTCGTGCTTGCATATTGAATCAGCCGTGACCTTGTGATATAATAAATTCTGTCATACCTGACCATATTAAGATTCTGTTTAGCAGCTTCGCACTGCAGGGCTAAACAGATTCTAAAACTTTAACAGGAGTTACTAAAATGAAAAATAAAGCAAAAATCATATTGTCCCTATTACTTTCCGCTGTGGTTCTTCAGTCTTTTTCTGCTTGTTCTGCCAATGACACAGACACCAAAAATACCGATGATACAGCGGCGGCGGTTTCTTCCGACAGCATCAGCGATACCGAAACCAATTCTTCCGAAACGTCACAGCCTGCACAAAGCACTGCACCGACCGATGACAAAGAAAGCGGCAGCATACCGGAACTGTCCGACCCCACCCCCGACAGCGAGGGAGAAATGATTAACGGACTGTTAGTGTACAACGGAACGGCATACGAACTTTTCGGCGGCGGGGAATCTCTGGCAAAAGATTATGCGAAAGCCATTTCGGACATCAAAAATTACCTGGGAAAAGACATCAAAGTCTATAATGTGATTGTTCCCACCCACTGCGGCGTTACGCTGCCGGAAAAATTCAGCGATAAAGTATCTTCTCAAAAAGACTATCTCAACACGGTATGCAGTTCGTACAGTGCCGATGTGATCGGTGTCAATACCTTTGATACCATTATGCATCACAGAGATGAATATCTTTATTTCAATACTGACCACCACTGGACAGGACGTGCTGCCTATTATGCCTATCAGGATTTCTGCCGCAGTGCCGGCGTTGATTATCTCAGTCTGAATGATATGCAGTCCAACAAAATCAGCGGTTATTACGGAAGTCTTTCCAATGATATTGACGACTCCCTTCTGAAAGAAGATTATGTCGAATACTTTACAATCAAAGACGAAATCGACACCACGCTGTATGACAGTGATGGAGAAAATCCTCAGGATTATATGCTGATTCACAGCTATGCAGAGGGTTCCAATGCCTACGGTGTATTTCTGGGCGGCGACACCCCTCTTCTTGTCACCAAAAACAACAATGGCAACGGCAAAAAAATAGCGGTTGTCAAAGAATCTTACGGAAATGCCTTTGCTCCTTTTATTGCTTATACATACAGTGAAGCTCACATTATGGATTTCAGAGATATTGATTTTGATCTGAAAAAATATCTGACGGACAATGGTATTGATGAGATCATTTTCATCAACAATTCAATGGCATCGGCAACCCCCGAAAGAGTGGAAGAACTGGAAGCCCTCACAGACGGTTCAGCAGACAGCGGATCCGATCTGACTGACGATGATACCCAATCGGTTGATGATGCTGATGATGATAACAATGATGATGAAGATACAGAAGAATACATTGATGACGAAGATGATGAAAATGATGATGATGAATACATAGATGACGAATACGACGAAGATGATACAGACGATGAATAATGAAAAAAACAACGGCAGATCTTTCCATAAAAGATTTGCCGTTGTTTTCAGTTAAATTGATAGACCGACTTGACAATTTTATATCCGTGGTACGAAATCCAGTTTCCGATTGCCCCAAGCGGAAGATAGGTCAGTCCTGCGGTGGTGCGGTAGCGTAATTTGCGATACAGTTTTTTATCTTTCTGTTTAATTGTCTGCCACAGATCTTTTCGCTTTGCCATTGCTTCGGCATCATTGATCATCAGCAAATGTACATCTGAAATTGATGTCATAATCGAAAGAAATCTGACCAGATATTTTCTCAGCTTTTTAGGGGCATTTCTTTCTTCGGGCGATACCACCCTGTCAAGAATAATTTTATTGACACGAATCTGCTGATCAATTCTTTTCATCATCACCGTTTCATTGACAGACTGGTCTTCTCTGCCGATAAAGTAATGGTAAAGGTCAATATTGAAATAGCAGACATTCTGCGAAAAACACAGCGGTTGATGTACAAAGATGTTATCAACGTAAAATGTATGTTCCGGCAAAACAACCCCTGATTTTCGGATCACTTCCGTGCGGAACATAGCTGCGTGCATAATGATATACTGAGAGGGGGTAAAACGACCTATATCATTCCAGCTCAGAATCTCATTTTCTTTAAAAACATTGCCGAATGACATCGTACGGCTTCTGTTTTCAAAGAGATGATCATAAATATAATTGCATACCACAAGATCAACGGTCGTATGATGCTGATGCCAGTCTTTGATTTTTTCCAGTATTTTTTTCAGCCCCTCTGTATCAAGCCAGTCGTCCGAATCGACCACTTTAAAATACAGACCTTTGGCATTGGCAAGTCCTGTATTGACCGCCGAGCCGTGACCTCCGTTTTTCTGATTGATCAGGCGGACAGTTTCGGGATATTGTCGGCAGTATTTTTCGGCAATTTCGGCTGTCTTATCGGTGGAACCGTCATTGACGATGATAATTTCAACGTCTTTGCTGTCAGGCATCAGCGTATTGATACAGCGTTCCATATAATCCTGCGAATTATAGCATGGCACAACAAACGATAGATATATCATTTTTGTTTCTCCTGTCTTTTGATACATTGAACAATATATGCCTCGGAAAACAGATTTTTCTGCTGCCGTATATTGCTCAGACACATCTATTATACAAAACTGCCGTGCAAATGTCAAACCGGCTCTTAAAACAACACGGAAATCCCGGGGAAAACCCTTTTCCGGCGGAAAAAGGGTTATTCCCCGGACCCCTTTCCTAAAACCGCTGAATTTTCTTAATACCGCTGAATTTTGTCTTATCCTACTGACAGCGAAATTGTCGGGAAGGAAATATAGAAACTTCTCCGATGTCAGATTTTTAAAAATTGATTTCCGTGTTAAAACAAGGAGAGTTTGACAATGGTCTTATCCGATACCGCTCCGAACTGACCATCAACCTCTTTGATTTCAAACTTTACCTTATTTTTGGGATTGAAATAATCTTTGGAAATGCCGTCATCTTCATACATCTCATATGTAATACCCTGATCAGCAAAGGCTATCACCTCAAACATAGAGGTGTTCATCAGGTCGGTACATTCGCTGGTGCGGCAAAGCGGAAGAAGTTTATTTTTGCGGATAAAGACGGGTACTTCATCAACAGCAGCATCAATATAGTGTACACCTTTTCGCAGAACCGCACTTTTTCTGTGTGATGATGATTTGAACAGAACGAAAAGCATATCTTCGGGAAGATACACATAACGTCCTTTGGCATTCTGCGTGTAGACGGGAGCAATCATCAGCGACTCACCAATCAGAAGCTGGTCCTCCGTTGTGCAGGCGAGTTCATCGGACGGATAGTCAAAACTGAGGGGTTTTATCATCATATCGCTGTTCAGACAGGCTTTCATATATTCACTGTAAAGATAAGGGATAAGACTGTAACGAATGGATAAGATGTCTTTAAAGGCGGAGGTATCTCCGAAATTGTAACATTCCTGACGGCGAGTGCCGAGAGCACTGTGATTTCGCATAAGCGGTGTAAAAATACCGAATGCAAGCCATCGCAGCAGCAAATCCCTGGTGCAGTGAGAACCAAACCCCCCGATGTCTGCACCGCTGTATAAAAATCCGCACATATTCAGGGAGGGCATCATTTTGATATTCAGCAGCAGATGCGACCACCACGACTGGTTGTCGCCCGTCCAGATACCGCCGTAACGATGCATACCGATATAGGAAGAACGTGAAAACATCAGGATTCGCTTATCGGGTACAATTTCGTCAAAGGCTTCGGACGCAGAACGAGTCATATTGTATCCGTAGATATTATGCACCTTGTCGTGACGGATCACGGTTCCGTCCATATTATGATAGAAACTTTCGTAATCTTTCTGACGATTGGCAAGAGAAGACATTTTATCTTTTAATTCAAAAAATTTTCCCTGTTCGTTTGTCTGAAAATCAAAATTATCAAGATAGTTTTTGGCTTCGCTGACACCTTCGGGCGTATAGAACAAAGCCGGTTCGTTCATATCGTTCCAGAAACCCTCGATACCTGTGTCAATCAGGACTTTATATTTTTTGCCGAACCATTTTCGGGCATCGCTGTTCAGAAAATCGGGCAAATGGGTCATACCCGGCCATACAGCCGCTTCAAAATCCGTTCCGTCGGCTCTTTTGCAGAAAAAGCCATTTTGTTTTCCTTCTTCGTAAACATCGTAGCCGTCCTCTATTTTAACGCCTGCATCGATAATAGGTATCAGACGTACCCCCTGCTGACGCATTTCGGCGGTAAAATTCGGGAAGTCAGGGAAACGTTCATTGCTTACGGTGAAGTCCTTATAACTTTCCATATAGTCAATATCGAGATATACGGCATCAAGCGGAATATGGTTTTCTCTGTATGAGCTGACTACTTCACGGACTTCGTCTTCATTCATATAGCTCCAGCGGCTTTGCTGAAAACCGAATGCCCAGCGGGGAGCCATATAACTTCTGCCGATCATTTTGCGGAATTGTCTGACAATATCATACGCATTTTTGCCGCTGATGATATAGAGTTTGAGGTTCTGATCGGAGGGGGTGATTTTCAAAAGATTCTCGGCGGTATAGCCTATATCAAATGTCACTTTTGACGGGGTATCCACGAATATGCCGATACTGATCATACCGCTAATCACGATAAAATTATGAGCGGCATAGAGGGAACGCTTTTCTTCGGTATGATAAGGGTCGTCCGAACAAAAACTTTCATAAATATACCCTCTTTTATTGATTCCCCGGTTGGCCTCCCCCAGACCGTAAACAATATCATCTTTTTCCATAAGATAGGTAAACAGCATACTGCCATCTGCGGAAGTGATTTCGTTCAGTTCTTCCAGAGGTTCTTCGCAAACAGAAATATGGTCGATAACCGCATCGGTTTCGATAGGATTACCGTAAATATATTTTTTAATCAATGCAAGTGCCTTCTTTCAAATTTTGATTTTTTTCTATCATATCATATTAATCAACAAAATGCTACTATTTTTTAAACAGGCTTTTAAAATCAACGATGATACAGAACATTATACAACTGCAAAAAGTGTTTTCATTGCCATCACCACCAGTATCAGACCGCCCGCTATCAAAGCATAGTGAACATTGATATTTTTCATTTTCATTCCCAATAAATACCCCAGTAAAGAAAGCACCAGCGTAATACCCCCTATGATCACCGAGGTCATCAGAATTTCAAACGCCGTGTGTGCACCGACGGAAACGGGAATCGCTATTCCCGAAGCAAGTGCATCAATACTTGTCGCAACCGCCAGTATCAGAACCTCTTTCATTCCGTATCGTATATCACTGCTTTTCATCTGACATTCTGCACTGCGAGCGTCCCAGAGCATTTTTGAACCGAGAAATAACAAAATGACAAACGCTATGATATGATTGGCAGCTGCAAAAATGCCGTTTCCGACTTTTCCGATACTCCAGCCGAGTACGGGCATCACTGCCTGAAACAAAGCGAACGTCAAAGCTGTACCAATCCCCGGTCTGATCTTCTGATGACTGCCGGAATTAACGGCACAAGATACCGATACAGCCGCTGCGTCCGCCGCAAGAGCCGTTCCCAATGCCGCTGCTGCCATATAATCCATAACACCGCCCCAAACTGATTAAAAAATTCAGATTCGTTTGTCTTGTTATCATTCATATGTGGTGAACGGAACATTTATGAACACAAAAAATAACAGACTCGCTGATACAACAAGTCTGTTATGATATGATTTTATGATTCGCTTTGCCTCTGCGGTTCTTCTGCTTTTTTCACAGCCAGCACTTTTTTGATGACAGTGATTTCATGATACCTGACTTTGAACTGGATTCTTCCCTTGAATTGATAATCACAGTAAGGACATTGAAAAACAGCGGTAAAGGCTTTGTTTTTGGCTTCCCAATCAGTTTTTTGCATTGTTCTTGCACCGCATTTGGCACAGTTGAAAAACATTTCGCTTTTATCAATAGTAGAATTTTCCAGATGAGAAATATAGGTATTGCGGAAATTCAATCTTTGATAAAATTCTTCGTCATCAGCGTCCTGAATATACGACTCAAATACAGGCTTGAAATACAATTCTTTCAGACATTTTGCCGAAACAATGCTGTCACCGACCGCCCGATGATGCGGTATATCGTCCACGTCCAGTCCCAGCAGCTCGGCCGCCGCAACCAGACCCAGTGAACTTTGTCGTTTGATGCCCATCATATCCTGACAATATGCCTGCAAATCAACATATTGTTGCAGGAATGGTATTTTCGGCTGCCCGAGATAATAGGAACAGTTTGCCTCCAATGATACCAGATCACTGGTACTCCATGTCATCAGCAGACAATTTTTCGCAAACTTCTTGAATTTGCTGACCGCATAATTGAACGGTACTCCGTTTTTCAGATCTTCATTGGTAATGGAGGTCAGTTCCTTGACAGACGAACGGATTCGCCTGCATATTTCAGGTTTGACCAACATTGAAAACTGATCAATGATTTCAAGATTTTCATTCAGCTTGACCGCACCAAATTCTATGATCTCATTAATATAGCCGCCCAATTTTTTACTGTAACAACCGTTCCATTCAAGATCAAGAATAACGTAATCCATCTGTTAACCTCTGCTTTGAGCTTTCAGACGCTGTTCCTTATTGAGAATAGTCTTTCTCATTCTGATGGAACTTGGTGTCACTTCCACCAATTCGTCATCGTTGATGAATTCCAGTGACTGCTCCAGACTGAGAATGGTAGGCGGTGTCAGTTTCAGAGCATCGTCCGAACCGGAAGCACGGGTATTGGTGATATGTTTCTTTTTGCAGACATTGACAACCATATCTTCATTTTTCGGGTTCGCTCCGACGATCATTCCCTCATATACTTCCACACCCGGACCGATAAACAAACGTCCTCTGTCCTGTGCGGCAAATAATCCGTAGCCGGTGCTTTCGCCCGTTTCGTGAGCGATCAGCGAGCCTTGCGAGCGTGACTGAATCTCTCCCTTATATTCTTCATATCCGTCAAAGATATGGTTCATAATACCGTTTCCGTTGGTATCTGTGAGGAATTCGGGACGATAACCCATCAGTCCTCTTGCGGGAATACGGAATTCTATATGTGTCGTACCGGTTTCTCTGGTACCCATATTAATCAGCTCTGCTTTTCTCGGTCCGAGCTTTTCCATAATGGCACCGACATAATTATCCGGCACTTCTATCATCAGGAGTTCCATCGGCTCTAAAGTTTTGCCGTTTTCCTGTTTCATAATAACCTTGGGTCTTGACACCTGAAATTCATAATTCTGACGACGCATTGTTTCAATCAGGATAGAAAGGTGCAGTTCTCCCCTGCCCGATACCTTGAACGTATCGGCAGAATCGGTTTCTTCCACACGCATTGCCACATTGGTCTGTACTTCTTTAAAAAGACGTTCACGGATATTTCTTGAAGTCACATATTTACCCTCTCTGCCTGCAAAGGGACTGTTATTGACCATAAACAGCATGGAAACGGTCGGTTCATCGATCTTGACAAACGGGAGCGGTTCGGGGTGTTCGGTATCACACGCTGTTTCGCCGATATTGAGGTCGGCAATACCGGAAACAGCCACTATATCGCCGAGTTTGGCAGTTTCGGCTTCCACACGCTTTAAGCCCTCAAACTGATACAATTTGGTAATTTTGGCATTTTTCTTGCTGCCGTCATTCTGACAGAGGGTAATATTCTGACCAACCTTGCAGCTGCCTCTTTCCACACGTCCTACACCGATTCTTCCCACATATTCATCATAGTCAATATTGGAAAAAAGCAGTTGGAGCGGAGCATCCAGTTCTCCCTGCGGTGCGGGGATTTCTTCGATGATTTTTTCAAACAGCGGTTTCATATCCGTACCCTTTTCATAGGGATTGAGCGATGCATATCCATCACGTCCCGATGCATACACTACGGGGAATTCCAGCTGATCTTCATCTGCCCCCAGTTCAATAAACAAGTCGAGTACTTCGTCCACCACTTCTTCGGGTCTTGCACCGGGGCGATCGATCTTATTCACAACAACAAGCGGTTTTTTCCCCAGACCGAGAGCTTTTTTAAGAACAAAACGTGTCTGCGGCATACAGCCCTCAAACGCATCTACCAGCAGTAGTACACCGTCAACCATCATCAGTATACGTTCCACTTCACCGCCGAAATCTGCGTGACCGGGAGTATCGACAATATTGATCTTAGTACCGTTATACATTACCGCCGTATTCTTGGAAAGAATGGTAATGCCTCGTTCTCTTTCCAGATCATTGGAGTCCATCACACGTTCTGCAACGGCTTCGTTTTCACGAAAAATGCCGCTCTGCAAAAGGAGCTGATCCACCAGTGTTGTTTTGCCGTGGTCAACGTGGGCAATAATTGCGACGTTTCTTAAATCTTCTCTTATATCCATTGAAATCCCTCTTTAAATCTTTTGATAATCCAAACGATAGATATTATAACATATTTCATTTTGACTGACAACAAAATCGACCAAAAAAACAAATTTCTGCAATTAGACAAAAAATTATTATCAACACGTCTGCATATTGGTTGATTTGCAATGGGTAAAATACGTCAAAAAGACATACGGTGCTAAGATTGGAAGCAGGCTCTTATACTAATTCCTGATGAAAAGTAGACTTGGAATTGCGAGGATATTTTTTGCAAGGACGACAACGAAGTATTGCGGAAAATAGACCGCAAAGGCTGTCTACTTTTTATCGGGTATTAGTATTATATCAAGGTTCTGCTGTCACAGTATTTGCACACAAGCATATCGCCGCCCACACTTCTGAATAATTTCGGAAGATAGCTTTCGCCTGCCGTAATGCATCTCGGATTGGAACATTTCACATTATGCGTATCATTAATCAGCGGAGGAACACTTCTGTTATCCTGATCGAGCATTGTTTTGATCAGTGCCATTCGGGCATACATTCCGTACACCGTTTGTATGAAATATTTGGCACGTTCGTCATAGTCCACTTCCACGGTGATCTCATCAACTCTTGGCAGCGGGTGCAGAATTTTCAAGTCTTTTTTGGCACTGAGCAGTTTTTCTTTATCGAGAACAAACACACCCTTTTCTCTTTCGTACTCTTCTTCGCTGGCAAAGCGTTCACGCTGGATTCGTGTCATATACAGCACATCGAGCATCGGCATTGCTTCTATCAGGCTCGGCACCTCCACATATTTGCAGTCGGAGGAATTCATTACGTCCTTGATGTACTGCGGCACACCCAATTCGGGAGTGGAAATCAGCACAAAACGGTTATTTTTGAAATGACGCATCGTTTTGATCAATGAATGAACGGTTCTGCCGTTTTTCAGATCGCCGCAAAGTCCGATTGTCATATTTTCCAGAGAACCTTTTTCATTATAAAGCGTGACAATATCCGTCAGTGTCTGGGTCGGGTGCAGATGTCCTCCGTCACCTGCATTGATCACAGGTGCTGCCGAATACATTGATGCCGCCTTTGCCGTACCTTCGAGAGGGTGACGAATGGCAATAATATCCGTATATCCGCCTACAACGGTAATGGTATCTTTCAGACTTTCGCCCTTTGATACGGAAGAATTCTGAGGATTATCAAAGCCGATCACACTGCCGCCAAGACGAAGCATTGCTGTTTTGAAAGACATCTGCGTTCTGGTGGAGGGTTCATAGAACAATGTGGCAAGTATTTTTCCTTTGCAGGCATCGGCATAGTCTTTGGGATGATTTTGTATTTCATTAGAGAGCTGAATAATATCGATCAGTTCCTTTGCAGACAAATCTTCTAAGTCTATCACGTGTTTATTTCTCATAAATTGATCACCGTTCCTTATTTTTTCAGAGCCTGTTTCCTATCTGTACGGTGCTAAGATGTTAAACAGGTTCATACACAAATAAAGCCTGTCGAACTTCGGCAGGCTTTGTGGCACAATTATTTATTGTTAAGAATGGACATAATATCCATAAAAGAATCATCGGAATCACTGCTGTTGTTTCTGGAAGGTACAACAGGCTGTGTTTCTGCTTTCGGCGGAACTGTCGTATTGGCATTCGGGAATACAGGAGCCTGTACAGGCTGCTGCACCGGAGGCTGAACCGGCTGAACCGGCTGATAAGCAGGCTGCTGATAATTCGGATACGGATTATTAACAGCAGGTCTTGACGGCTTGGTTTCGTGCTGAGGTCTTGTCACCGTACCGAAACGTGAAGCATCGTTTCTTGCCTGTGCACCATACTGGAACGGTGATACGGGTTTTTTCTCTTCTTTTTTGCCAACGGGGGCATAGTTATCAGAAGTCGGGAAACCTGTTGCAATCACGATCACGCTGATGGTATCTTCCATTTCCTCATCAAGAGCAGCACCCCAGATAATGATGGCATTTTCGTCTGCCTGTTCGGAGATCATCGTAGATGCTTCCTGAATTTCATCCAGACCAATATCGGGAGATGCCTTGATATTGACAATAAGACCCTTAGCACCCTGAATGGAAGTACCGAGAAGCGGGCTGGAAATTGCATTCTGAGCGGCGATTTTCGCTTTATCCTTACCGGAAGCCACACCCACGCCCATCAGAGCATATCCTGCATCTTTCATAACAGAGGTAACATCTGCAAAGTCAAGGTTAACAAGACCGGGTATCACGATCAGATCGGTAATACTCTGGACACCCTGACGGAGCACGTCATCTGCTGCAAAAAAGGCATTCTGAAGTGTAATTTTTTCTTCGCTGATATTTTTGAGTCTTTCATTGGGGATCACGATCAGAGAATCCACGTGCTGTTTCAGCTTAGAGATACCCTCTTCTGCCTGACCCATACGGCGTTTTCCTTCAAAGAGGAAAGGCGTTGTGACGATGCCGACGGTAAGGATTCCCATTTCCTTTGCCACTTCTGCCACAACAGGAGCCGCACCGGTACCTGTTCCGCCGCCCATACCTGCGGTAATGAAGACCATATCGGTATCTCTGAGGAGTTCAGCGATCTGTTCTTTACTTTCTTCGGCAGCTTTTTCGCCCACCTCAGGCTTAGAGCCTGCACCTTTACCGTGAGTGATTTTTTCGCCTATCTGAACTTTTTGTGTTGCTTTTGATCGGTTAAGAGCCTGTTGGTCTGTATTGATAGAGATAAATTCAACCCCCGACACATATTCAACCATGCGGTCAATAGCGTTTCCGCCGCCGCCGCCTACTCCGACAACTTTAATTTTCACTATGCTGTCAACTTCGTTTTCAAATTCGTATGGCATTATTTTTCTCCCTTCAAAATTAACATCCGACAGTTTTATTTTGCACAAATTTTTTCACTCTATCAAAGCAAAAACAAACTGTTACAGAATCGTATGATTTTAGCATTTATACAACTATAACTAATTTACCACTTTTACGTCAAAATTTCAATACGATTAAATCATTTTTCAGGATATTTATCATATCAATTTATTTTTTCGATAGAAATCAGTTTTTTTTATGCATCTTGTACAAAATCATTCTTCTTCATACGCTTCGTATTCCTCATACACTTCCGTATCTTCATAAGTTTCATCGGCTGCATCATCGGTATCATATTCCTCGTATACATCGCCGCCCTCATCGGTATCAATGTCATCATCATAACCGTCATCAGTATAGGCATCGTCACCGTCATAACCGTCATCGGTATAGGTATCGTCACCGTCATCTGTATACGTGTCATCATCATAGACGGTGTCATCGTATGTATCCTCTCCGCTGTCACCGTCTTCATCGGTGTCACCGGAATCGCCTTCATTGTTCGGTGATTCCTCCTCAGAATCAGCGGTACTGTTTTCCTGTGAATTTTCCGAGGAAGATTCCGTTTTGGACGATTTGCTTGTTTCGGTCTTTTTCACTTTGGAACTTTCGGGTTTGCTTTCCGACTTCCAGTAAGATTTACCGCCGTCGGGGCTTGCCAGAGAAACGTCCAGTGTACCGATGTCATCATCTTTGATATTAGTCCGGATAATTTCTTTGGCGGTTTTGATTTTATAAGAAATATTCTCGGGCGTACCGATAAAGATCCGGAACCCGTTTTTCCGCACGATTGTAATATTGGAGAGATTGCTGACATCAATGGTTTCGATGGGGGTGATTTTATAATCCTTTAAAGCCTTGATAATTTCGGCAATATAGTTTTTGACATTTTTATCTTTAAATTCAATGGTGGAGGACAGATGTACATTTTTCAATCCTGCACCGATGATGGTAGGAACATCGTATTTTTTTTCTTTGTCAATTTCAATAATTTTATGTGTTTGACTAAGTACAATATATTTTCCGTTATGTTCCACATTTGCCATCGGAGAGGCTTCCTTGACATTAATTACGATTTTGTTGAACAATTCTTTTTTTATTTCAACACTTTCAATATAAGGGAATTGCTCCACGATCTGCTTTTCACCGATCGAGGTATTGCACAAAAACAGATTATCTCCCGTTTCTATGGCACAGGCTGCTATAATATCGGAGCTGTCATAGCGGGTTTTTCCCTCCACACGTATATCATCGATCTTGAAAAACACGGTCAGTGACAATACAAAACAGAGGACCGCCAGTATCATAATCGTAGCGGCATAAAAAAGCACCCGTCTCAATTTTCTCCGGGTTTCGCTCATCGGCTTTTTAGCCGGAGAAAGAGGTTTTTTATAATCTTTATCCGTGAGGTTTTTCCTGTTTTCACGGTCGAGAATATCCGATGCTTCCACGTCCATATCTGTCCGTGATACAGGTTCGTACACTTCATCGTTTTCGCTGTCCAGTCGGAGATTATAATTTTCTTCCGACTTAACAGGCTTGTTTTTCTTCTTATTTTTCAGCGGATTGCTGTCATTTTCGTGGAAGTTGGTATTTCTGCGGTCTGAAACGTTTTTTTCAAAAGAGTTTTTGATTTTCTGCGGCTGCGGCTTAAAGGGCCGCCTGCCGTTATTGTAATTTTTACTGTTATTCACTTTTTTACGGTCAGCCGATCTCCCGCCCTTTTTCCCCGAGGATCTGCTGTCAGAATTTTGATTGCTCATTCTTAACGTTCCCCTGTCCTGTCAATCCTTTTCAGTGCTTCTTGCTGGTGGCGATCACTTCAATAATAATCGCATAGATTCTTTTTGCAGCGTCTGTAATCGCCATTTTTTTCGCATTTTCAGAATACTCTCTCAGTCTTGCGGTATCTCCGGCGAGTTTGTCGATCTCTTCCGTCAGTTTTTCGGGAGTAAGATCTTTTTCTTCAATCATCACAGCCGCATTTTCTTTCACCAGTGCCATTGCGTTATGATACTGATGATTTTCGGCAACATTCGGCGAGGGAATCAGTACGGACGGCTTGCCCTGCACCTGTATTTCGCTTAATGTGATAGCCCCTGCTCTTGCCACTACCACATCTGCTGCGGCAAGACATACAGGCATATCATTGATAAATTCCCGTATATCCAGATTGTCTGCATTGTCAAGGTCGGCACCCTTTTCTCTGAGCAGATCGGGGAACCATTTTCCGTACTGTCCGTAAGCGTGGATATGCTGATATTTTCCGTCCTTGGCACTTCTGGCGATAATGTCGGCAAGTGCTTCATTGATTTTTCTTGCTCCCAGACTGCCGCCGAAAGAAAGAATTACCGGACGGTTGTCCAGTCCCATCTGCTTTCTTGCTTCTTCTTTTTGTGCTGTCAGAATTTCTCCTCTCACGGGATTGCCGGTATCCACAAAATTACATTTGCCTTTGAAATGTTCTCTTGCGGCGGGCATTGCCAGCATCACTTTCTTGGCTTTTTTGGCAAGGAGTTTGTTGGTAATTCCCGGGAAAGCATTCTGTTCGTGTATAATGATCGGAACTCCCATTTTTGCCGCTGTTCTCAGTACAGGTCCGCTGACATAGCCGCCTGTACCCACACATATATCCGGCTGGAATTCCTCAATGATTCTTTTGGAGGCCTTGCTTGCCGAAATGGCTTTTTTCACCGTACCGATATTTTCTTTGATTGCCTGAGGGCTGATTTTTCTTTTGAAACCCTGTACGGTAATGCCCCTGAACTGAAATCCTGCCTGCGGAACCAGACGTTCTTCCATTCCGCCTTTGGCACCAATATACAGTATTTCCGCCTCAGGCTGACGGCTGCGGACATATCCTGCAATGGCAAGTGCGGGATTGATATGACCTGCCGTACCTCCGCCCGCAAATAATATTTTCATAACGCAAATCTCCTCTCAGGCTTTTTCCAAATTCGATGTTCGTGAAATAGATAATACAATACCCATCTGGGCAAGCAGCATAATCAGCGATGAACCGCCGTAGCTGAAAAACGGCAGGCTGATACCCGTATTGGGCAGCCAGTCGGTAATAACCATAATATTGAGTATCACCTGTATGCCGATCTGTGCGGAAAGACCGATTCCGAGCAGTGAACCAAATTTATCCTTGGCTCTCATTGATACCGTAATGCCTCTCCAGACAAGCAGTGCAAAAATACACAGTATGATCATAGCACCGATGAATCCCAGTTCTTCACAGACAACTGCATACACAAAGTCATTCTGTGCTTCGGGGATATACAGATATTTTTGTCTTGACTGTCCCAGACCCTGTCCCCATAGTCCTCCCGAACCGATGGCATAGAGTGAATTTCTGGTCTGATAGGTGGTATCCCACAAATCCTGATTGACAAAGGTCAGTGCCTGTCCCCAGCCGTCCAGTCGTTCCATTGCATAGGTCAGGTTTCCGGTAACGGCAAGTCCCAGTATCGCAATCGCAATGATAATGCCCGCTGCCAGAAAATACCGCAGCTTGACACCGCTGATAAACAGCATAATGGCAACCAGTATCATAATAATGACGATACCCGAATAATGCGGCTCTTTATAAAGCAGCAGTGCTGTCGGGATAAAAATAATCAATGCCGGAAGTACACCATACTTGAATGTATCCATCTTTCTGAAATGGATCGAACCCCAGTGGGCAAGAAACAGAATGATCGCAAACTTACTGATTTCTGATGCCTGAATATCAAACATTCCCAGCGGTATCCAACGGTGAACGCCGTTTCTGCCGGGCATAAACAGCACCACCATCAGCAGCAGCATCGACAGCACCAAAAGCGGAAACGCCAGTTTATGAAAATGATGATAGTCAAAATAGGATACCAGTATCATAATCGTGATTCCTATCAATGCAAAAAGCCCCTGACGTATCAGATACGTATAGCTGCTGTCCGTATATTCCAATGCGGCGGGATAACTCGCCGAAAACATCATAATAAGACCTATCACAACAAGCAGAATCACCAGAAAAAGAAATGTCATATCCAGTCCCAGACGTATAGAAAACAGTTTTAATTTTTGTTTCACCTTTCTGGGCAGGCTGGCATTCTGCTGATAACTTTGATTTTTAGGATTCGGAATAGGTGCGGGTTCGTGTACCGGCAGCTTACGTGCCGGAGAAGAATCCATTTTCACTTGTCAATGCACTCTCCTTTCCTTTCAAACAGTGTTTCAGACCCTGACATAAGGGGCATTTCCGCTGACGATCATAATGAGTGCCAGTGCTCCGCAGATAGCGGTAAAAATACTGAACATCACAACGATTTTGACTTCCGACCAGCCGCACATTTCAAAATGATGATGAATCGGGCTCATTTTGAAAAGACGTTTGCCGTGTGTCAGCTTGAAATAGCTCACCTGCAAAATAACCGAGAACATCTCACAGATATAAACCAGACCGATCAATATCAGTATGACGGGCATATCCAGTGCAAACGCCACGGCACACATAAAGCCTCCGAGATAAAGCGAACCTGTATCTCCCATAAATACCTTTGCCGGATGGAAATTCCATACCAGAAATCCCAGACAGCCGCCCGCAATAGCAGCCGACATAATGGAAACACCCATTCTGCCTACAAAACTTCCGATCAGCATAAAGAAAATCGCAGCAAAAAAGGTTACCGAACCGTTCAGTCCGTCAATACCGTCCGTAAGATTCACAGCGTTGACAATTCCGACAATCAGTATGGCGGAAATCGGATAATAAAAAATCCCGAAATCCACCATACCGACAAAAGGTATGTAAGTCTGCGTATTATCGCCAAAGAAAGCGGCTGTTGCCAGATACGCAGCGGCAACCGCAAACTGAAGCACCAGTTTTTGTACAGCGGTCAATCCGAGGTTTCTCTTTTTGACCACTTTTATGTAATCATCAATAAATCCTATCACGCCGTAAGCCGCCGCCATAAAAATGCCCGCATAGATTTTGGCACAAAGAGCCGACGTTTCGGGGGTGCCCGTCACGTGATACATCAGCACACAGCCGACACCGGCAACAATACTGCTGATAATAAACATAAAGCCGCCCATTGTCGGCGTACCCTGTTTGCCCTCATGCCACTTCGGTCCTATTTCCAGAATCGTCTGACCGAAATTCAGCTTATGAAGAAACGGTATCAGCCATATTCCCAGTACCGCTGCAATACCGAACGATGTGATCGCCGCAATGATTGTCCATATTCCTGTCATAAATATCCACCTTTCAATTTCCCTGTTTTCTGATTACCGGCTGTTCTTGATAAAAAATCCCAGAACCGATGCAAGCGGCAGTCCTGATGCCGTCAGCACGGCGGTACAGACAAGCACATCTTCCACGGAATATTTTTCTTTATCCGCCTGCACCCTGCTCAGTATACCGTTTGCAATCACGTCAAACACATTACTGCTGCCGTTGCCGCTCAGATTTCTGCATCTGACATCAGCAGAATAATGATCGGGCGAATAAGTGACTACGGATAATCCCTCTTCCTTTAAATTGACAGAACATTCATAAGATGTGATTTTGTTCTGAAACAATAAAAGTTCCTTCTCAACAGAAACCGTTTCGTCAAACAATACGGTTTCACGTATCATACCGTCACACGACAACTCCGGATCATCGGATAGGATAAAATCCGCATTTTTCACCGCTGTCCCGTCACCTGTACTGTATGAACAGTATGTCAGCACCTCTGACAGCATTCTGCATATCTTGGCTGCATTCTGACAAAGAACCAATATTAAACGATTGTCTTTTGCAGAATCAATCTCACTCGGCATCTTATACACCCCTGAACTGAATTTTTGATCATACACACGGAGAGGATTGGGGCTCTGAATTGGGGCTCTGGCCCAAACCCCGCCGGGACTGCTCGCCCCGGACCCCGGCAGGAGCTGCGAGCCCCTGCACCCGCCATTTCTCCTGCACCCGTTTGTGTTACATAATGGAATTATCCTGATTGAACGTAACAGTAACAACAGTATACTGTTCTACTCTTGAACCGGCTTTGACATCCTGTGATTTGACATAGGACGTACCGTCTGTATTCTGAGAACCTTCAATACGGATATTCAGATTATTTTCCGCCGCCAGATCCATTGCTTCGGAAATGGTGCGGTTTTTAAAATCAGGTACTTTTACCATCTTTTTATCTGCTGAATCTTCGGTATAAAGAACCACTTTGCCGCCCTTCGGTATGGTGACATACGAAGTCGGGTTCTGGGCGATGACCTTTTCACCTTCGCCTACAACTTCGGCTTCCAGTTCATCGGCTGTTACCTGTGCCTGTGCCGCATCAATATTCATACCGATATAAGATTTGGTGGTCGTGTCAAGTTTCGCAGATTCATCGTCCGAATAAACTTTTTCAATGCCCAGATAAGGAAGCACTTCGCTCATAATATTGCGGAAACACGGACCTGCTACCGTAGAACCGTAATAGTTAATATCCGGGTCGGGCGTATCAAAGTAACAGATCAATGCAATTTCAGGATCGTCACACGGAGCAATACCGCAGAAAGAAGCAATATAGTCATCTGTCTGCTGACCGTTTTCATCGACGATCTTCTGTGACGTACCGGTCTTGGCACCGATGCGGTATCCCGCAACATATCCGTTGGTCGCACCGCCGCTGATAACATTCTGTTCCAGCATAGCACAAACCTGATTAGCTACCTCGGCAGATACAGCCTGACGCTTCACGGTCGGTTCTGTTGTTTTGACAACATTTCCGTTGGCATCGGAAATCTGCGATACCACAAAGGGTTTCATCAGTTTGCCGCCATTGGCAATTGCTCCGCAGGCAGTCAGCATCTGTACGGGAGTGATCTTGAAGTTCTGACCGAAGGACGCAACGGCAAGGTCCATCAGCTGCATACCGTGGATTCCTCCGTTGTCAAAGAAATAGTCATCACTTTCACCGGGAAGATCGATACCTGTTTTTTCAGACATACCGAACGCAACATAATACTCATAGAATTTCTCACGTCCAAGCATAAAGCCCATCTGCATAAAAGCAGGGTTACAGGAATTGCAGAGTGCTTCGGAAATGGTTTGTGTTCCGTGACCTGCCGTATCCCAACAGGGAATTTCGTCCGCCCCTTCATAAGGAGCATACGCACCGTCACAGCTGAATCTTGTATCTTCCTGCACAAGTCCCTCCGAAAGAACAGACGATGCCGTCACCATTTTAAAGACAGAACCCGGCACATACGTATCACTCACGCCTTTGTTTCTCCACTGTTTTGTTTGAGCTTTGGAGTAAGCTTCGTCCTGTTCGTCCTCAGGGAGCTGATCAATTTCTTCCTTCACGCTCTCGTCTGCAATTTCAAACGGGTCATTCGGATTAAACGAACCTTCACAGGCGAATCCGAGAATCGCACCTGTCTTGACGTTCATCATAATGGCACAGCCCCTGTTGGCAACATTGAACTCCTGTATGGTTTCACGAACATATTTTTCCATAATGCTCTGTATGTTTTCATCAATGGTCAGCGTGACATTATAGCCGTCGGTAGCTTCCACTTTTTGTTCATACTGGTACGGCAGTTCTGTTCCGAGAGCATTCTGAGCTACCACTAAACGTCCCGATTTACCGTTGAGATATTCGTCATATTCGTATTCAATACCGTACAGTCCCTGACCATCGGAACCGACAAAGCCCAGAACGTCTGCCGCAAAGTTATCGTGGGTATAAAATCTGTTATAATCCTCTATGGAACTGATAACACCGCTGATGTCATTTTCATCATTGATTTTGGAGGCAAATTCCGTTACTTTATCTTTAATTTCGGTATCTACTTTTTTCTTGATAATGGTATAATAATTTTTCTGTTTTGTTTTCTCATAAATCTCGTTTTTATCGACATCGAGGATTTCAGAAAGTCCCCTTGCAACGATCTGTCGTTCTTTATCATTGTTCAGATTCGCCGGAGCAATGACGATATTCCACACGGAAACACTCTGTGCAAGAATATTGCCGTTTCTGTCATAGATATTTCCTCTTTTTGCCGATATAGAGGTATCGGCAAGCTGCTGCTCCACCGCTTTCTGCTGAAGTTCTTCGGACATATAGGTCTGAAGATACAGAAGCCTTCCCGCAACAACACCAAATCCCAATACGATGATGATGACAAGAAGTATAATCGACCTGTGCCAAAGTCTTGCAGAGGTTCCTCTTTTCGCCATAAAAGGCATCCTTCCTTTCCCTTAAATCATTTTCCCTGTTCATCAAAAACAAGGGTTGTATCAAAAGATCTGTTCTTCTTTCGTTACAACCCACCCTTGTATTTATACTTATTTCATATGCCCGTCAATTATGACCAAAGTCCCTTAAACGCATTAGCGACCGTTTCAATAGGATTATTGGATTCATCTTCCCGCAGCACGATTGCCTCATCGCCGCTTGAAAGAGAGATAAATCTTTTCTGGGCATTTTTTGCCTGTATCATACCGAGATTTTCTTCGGCATATTTCTGTACCACATTCCCCGAGAGTTTACTGTCAACTTTCAGCTGATACTGAGCAGCCATATTCTGCTGTTTGACAATCGTTGCATTGGCACTGACAATTTGCTCATTCAGTTCGTTGAGTACCACATTGCTTTGCACAATCGTCGCACAGACAGATGCCACAAGGATCGTAAGCACCGCAACACCCAATATTGCCACAGGATTTCTTTTTCTGCGTTGTGCTTTGGTGATCGACCCCGGATGAAGTCTGATAAGATTACTTTCATTCATTTGATTTTTAGGATTCTTTTCCCTTTTCACAGTTCTTTTCTGATCGGGTTCAAACAAGGACAAATCATATGCCTCGCTGTGCTTGTTTGCTGCCAAGTCCATGACTCCCTTTCATTATATATTTGATAAAAACAAAAATTATTCGACAACATCGATCAATTCCGATTTTTTTATTTTTTCACAGCTTCTGAGCTTTGCACTTCTGCTTCTTGGATTTTCTTGCAGTTCCTGTTCCGATGCTTCCACAGGTTTTTTGTTCACGAGTTTTGCATCGGGCGTATTTCCACAGACACAAATCGGAAAATCTTTTGGGCAGGTACAGCCCGTACACCATTTTGCCATTCTCTGTTTCACCATTCTGTCCTCAAGGGAATGGAAGGTGATGACCGACAGTCTGCCGCCGTATGCCAAAGCTGCAAAAGCATTATCCAGTCCCGAAGAAAGCCTGTCAAGTTCACCGTTCACAGCAATGCGAAGTGCCTGAAACGTTTTTCTTGCGGGGTGTTTATCGTGTCTTTTAGCTGCGGGATACGCCGATTTGACCAATTCCGCCAGTTGAAGAGTGGTGGTAACGGGTCGCACCGTTCGTTCACGCTCTATGGCTCGTGCGATATTTTTGGCATATTTTTCTTCGCCGTATACCGACAATATATAAACCAATCGATGAAACGGCAGCGTATTGACCAGTTCCGCAGCCGTCATACCACTTTGACTCATACGCATATCAAGAGGAGCATCATTATGATACGAAAATCCTCTTTGTGCAGTATCAAGCTGATGAGAAGAAACACCTATATCGAGCAAAACCCCATTCAGTGTCGGTATGTTATACTCAGACAGAATAGCGGGAATTTCCGAAAAATTTGACTGTACAATAAGGACATTGTGACAGCTGCCGAAGCGTTTTTGCAGTGTTTCGATTGCATCAGGATCCTGATCTACGCATATCAGTTTACCGTTCCGCAGTTTTTGAAGTATTGCGGCAGAATGGCCGCCGCCTCCTGCGGTACCGTCAAGATAAATTCCGTCGGGTTGAATATTAAGTGATTCTATTGTTTCGGAAAGAAGCACAGACCGATGTACAAATTCCATTTTTATCCTCCGTCCTGCCGATAATCAGATTTCATAGAGGTTCATAATTTCCAGAACCTGACTTTCTGATATAGCATTGTTATAATCGTTCCATCTTTGAGCGTCCCATATTTCGACACGTGAGCCTGTGCCGATAATGACGACATCTTTTTCAAGGTGGGCATAATTTCTGAGTACCTGAGGTATCAGGACTCTGCCCTGTTTATCCGGTATCAATTCGGCGGCACTTGAAAAGAGGAAACGTTTCAGATCTTTTGTCTGAGCGGACGGAAGTGCACAAATTTTTGCACCGAGTTCTTCCCATGCCTGTTGAGAGAGCACGGTCACGGACTCGTCTGTTCCTTTGGTAGCATAAAACACCTCGCCAAGCTCTTCACGGAACTTAGCGGGCATAATCACCCTGCCTTTAGGGTCAATATTATGCTGGTAAGACCCTATCAACATATATGCCACCTTCTAAAGAGATGCACAAGGCACCACTTTAAACCACCTTTCACCACTTAATGTTATCATTATAGAATATTTATCCCGAAAATGCAAGGTGTAATATCGAATTTTATGATTTTTTTATATGGAAAATATACACAATAATACTTGGATTTTATTGCATTATGACCATAAAGAAAAAATCTCCTGTATTTCAGAGGATATAATGGAAACATTCCGGCTACAATAATATCATCAAATCAAATATTCAGTGGAAGGTGATGAACAGAATGCAGTATATCATTGCATTTGCTGCGGGAGGGATATTATGTGTGATTGCACAGGTTTTAATAGACAAGACCAAACTCACCCCGGCAAGAATACTGGTACTGTATGTAACGCTTGGTGTAGCACTAACGGCGATCGGGGTATATGAACCTTTTGTAGAATTTGCGGGTGCAGGTGCTACTGTACCGCTGACGGGGTTTGGTTATTCACTGGCGAAAGGCATTGAAGAAGGTGTAGAGCAATACGGATGGTTAGGGATTTTCAATGGTGGGCTAACGGCGTGTTCTGCCGGGATTGCAGCAGCGATCATTTTCGGATTTATAATGGCAGCCATCAAAAAATGGCAAAATAGTGCGTGACCGCACGGGACGATTTACTCTCATCAAGTTGCCTTAGAATCTATACATTAAATTCTCTTAATTGACTTGATAAGAGTTAAATCGACTGCGGGTGCGTGACCGCACGGGACGATTTACTCTCATCAAGTTGCCTTAGAATCTATAAATTTATTTCTCTTAATTAACTTAATGAGAGTATCATCAAAAGTTTCGGTCAAGCCTTTTCAAAGGGTTGCGGGGGATTAGGGGGGCAGAGCCGCCCCGGCTCATCGATTTAGAAAAACTCTATGTAAAAAAGGTAAATCGTTCCGTTCCCGTAGGGGGTTCCCAATACCCCTTTACAAGAACTCATAGCCGATAACCAAAATCGTTAAGACAGAAATAAAGCTGTATCGTCTATCCGAAAATAATTTTATCAGCAAATGAAATAGAAGTATTGATGGAAAGTAAATTTATCAGCTATTGCCCAATACTGCTTTAGCATCTACTACTCTTCGAGGGAGAGAACCACAAGAGAGGGTGCGTGACCGCACAGGACGATTTGCTCTCATCAAGTTGCCTTAGAATCTATACATTAAATTCTCTTAATTGACTTGATAAGAGTTAAATCGACTTTAAAAATTTGTTAAAACAATGAATTCGCCTGCTATTATTATAAATCTGTCACGGCGTAAGGTCAATAAGAATACTAAGAAAATCGAAATATAAAAAGTCAACCACGAAACCCATAAGTTCCGTGATTGACCATATACATAAATATGAATAGAACCTGAACAAGAAAATTAAATAGAACGACTTACTCTCATTAAGTCGCCTTAGAATCTATACATTGATTTTTCTTCATTGACTTGATAAGAGCTAAATCGACTGCGGAGGCACTCCGCCGCCGCCGGTCACACACCAAAGCTGATACCGATTTCTTTAGCAGATTTGATAATTTCGCTGTCAACAGGAACACCTTTGAGTTTTCCTGCTACTTCGCTGAGCGGCACGGGAACGATCTTTCCGTCTACAAGACCGGTCATATAGCCGTATTTTTCTTTAATGATTAATTTTGCGGCTGCCGCACCAAACCGTGTGGTGATAAATCTGTCATAGGCATTCGGACTGCCGCCCCTCTGGAAATGTCCCGGAACAGTAACTCTTGTTTCCTGACCGGTTGCTTCCTCTATCTCGTGTGCGATTTTATAGGAAATCGACGGATACATCAAATTGGCAAGAGCTTCTTTTTTCTTCTTTTTAGGCAGCTTGGCGATGTCTTCCGAAATCGCACCCTCTGCTACTGCCAGTATCGAAAATGTTTTGCCGCTCTTGGTTCTGGATTTGATACAGTCGATAACTTTTTCGATGTTATAGGGTATCTCGGGAATCAAAATAACGTCCGCACCGCCTGCAATACCTGCGTGCAGTGTCAGCCAACCTGCTTTGTGTCCCATACATTCCACGATAAAGACACGTCCGTGAGAGGTTGCCGTTGTATGAATACAGTCGATAACATTTGTCGCAATGTCAACGGCACTCTGAAAACCGAATGTTACATCCGTTCCCCATATATCATTATCAATCGTTTTCGGCATCGTGACAACATTGAGTCCTTCTTCAAACAGAAGATTCGCTGTTTTATGAGTACCGTTTCCTCCCAGAATCACCAGACAGTCAAGTTTGAGTTTTTTATAGGTCTTTTTCATTTCGGCAACCTTGTCAATGCTGGTATCTTCATCAATCACTCTCATCAGTTTGAACGGCTGTCTTGATGTGCCCAGAATCGTACCTCCACGGGTGAGGATTCCTGAAAAATCTTCTGGCTGCATCAGGCGGTATTCACCGTTAATCAGTCCTCTGTAACCGTCGATAATACCATATATTTCAACCTGATTACCGTAATTTTCATAAAGTGCTTTTGCTGCTCCTCTGATCGCCGAGTTAAGACCCTGACAATCTCCTCCGCTGGTAAGTATTCCTACTCGTTTCATAAGCGACACATCCTTTACAATAAATTTTATATAATTATACACTAAAAATTTTACTTTTACAATATTTTTTAGATATTTTGTTTATTAATTTTCAGCATTTCTTTTTTATAATTTTCGCCGGTAAGGGGTTTGAATTTACTTTCTTCTTTGTCCGTATTTTTTTTGGACAGCATTGTTTTCTTGGCGGTATCGGCAAATTCACGCTGACAGTTATGCAGTTTTTTTCCTCTGCGGTCAAGCAGCACATAAGTTGTATCGGAATTCTGGATTCTGGTATTGACAACATCACGGAGCATTGTATTGATAATCGAAAAAGAGCGTTCGATCAGTTCGGGGTCTTCTATCGGGAAAACCAGTTCCACGCGTTTATCAAGATTTCTCTGCATCCAGTCTGCCGAACCCATATAGATCTTTTTTCTGCCGCCGTTTTCAAAAATAAAAATACGGCTGTGTTCCAACAGCTGCCCTACAATGCTGCGGACTTCTATATTTTCACTGATTCCCTTGATACCCGGAACAAGACAGCAGATTCCCCTGACGATCAGCGTGATAGACACTCCTGCCTGAGATGCCTCATAAAGAAGTCTGATAATCTGCGGGTCAACCAGAGAATTAACCTTTGCCACGATTCCCGACGGCAATCCTGCACGGGCATTTTCGGTTTCGTTTTTGATCATCTCTTCAAAAAATGTTCGCAGCCCTGTGGGAGCAACTTTCATTTTATGATAGACCGGCGGTCTGGAATATCCCGTAATGACATTGAATAAAGACGATGCATCTTCACCGAACTGTTCATCACAGGTAAACAGTCCTATATCGGTGTAAAACCGTGCCGTAATATCGTTGTAATTGCCGGTACCCATATGAAGATAACGCCGTATACCGCCGTTTTCACGCCGTACCACCAATACGATCTTGCAGTGGGTTTTCAGTCCGGCAAGTCCGTAGATGACATGACAGCCTGCTTTTTCCAGTTTTTTCGCCCAGCCGATATTGTTTTCTTCATCAAAGCGTGCTTTGAGTTCCACCAATACCGTGACTTGCTTTCCGTTTTCGGCAGCTTTGATCAGTGCCGCAATAATCGGGGAATTTCCGCTGACACGATACAAGGTCTGTTTGATAGCAAGCACGTTTTTATCATTCGCCGCCTGATTGATGAATTTGACCACCGAGTCGAAACTTTCGTACGGGTGATGGACCATTCTGTCTTTTTCCCGTATTGCCTCAAAGATGTCATCATAACCGTAAAAATCAGCAGGAGGACTGACGGGCGTGATCGGCTTGAAACGCAGACTGTCAAAGCCCTCTAAATTGCCGAATTTTGACAGAAATGTCAAGTCAATCGGTCCGGTGACTTCATAAATCTCCTTGGTGCTGACACCGAGCATATCCACGAGGAATTTTTTCAGGGCATCATCGCATTTAGCATTGATTTCCAATCGGACCGGGTCACCTCTCTGACGCTTTTTGAGCGAATGTTCTATCTCCACCAACAAGTCATCCGCTTCCTCGTCAATATCCAGGTCGGAATCCCTTGTAATGCGGAACGTACAGCACGCCTGCATCTTATACAAAGCAAACAGATTCGATAATTTATCAATAATGATGTCCTCCAGCATCACAAAAGTTCTGCCGATCTCAGACTGCACTTCAAAGAATCTTCCCAGTATGGACGGCACCTGCACCACCGCAAATATATCTTCGCCGTCCTTGGAAAGTCTGATGGCAATATTCAGACTTTTATTGGCGAGCATCGGAAACGGTCTGGACGTATCAACCGCAAGGGGTGTCAGAACAGGAAAAATCAGTTTATCGAAATATTCATCAACTTGCTGTTTCTGTGTCTTGTTCAAGTCCTTGATTTTCAAAAATTCAAGATCAAACTTTTTCAGTGCCGGCATAATGGAACGATGCAGACAGGAATATTGTTTCTTGGAAAATTCGTGGATTTTCTCGGTCAGTTTTTCAAACTGCTGTGCCGCTGTCATTCCCGATTCATCAGGATGCTTATATTTGGAAGAATGCATTCTGTCCATCACGCCCGCTACACGAACCATAAAAAATTCATCAAGATTCGATGCCGTAATAGCCAGAAATTTAACACGCTCCAAAACAGGATTATCTTTTTCAAACGCCTCTTCCAAAACACGGCTGTTAAAATCAAGCCAGCTCAGCTCACGATTATGGTAAGGAAAATTTTTGGGTGAATAAATTTTTGACGGTTTTAAAATTGCCTTTGATTGTTTTTTGGTATCTTTCTTTAATTTTTCATTGTCTTTTTTCTTATCGCTCACGACCTATCAGCCTTTCTGTTACAATGACATTGATATTATGGGGACCGATTCTATATATTTATCTTATTATAACAAATTTTTTTATCAACTGCAATATTTTTTATGAATTTTCAGCACAGCAACATCACTTATTCAAAATGCATAATCCATCAGCACTAAATTTGTACCGATTGTCCCTTGACATTCCGAACTTATCGGCAATTCGTAAAATCTGCACGCTGCACCAAAGAATCGTTTTACTTTTTTGCCGCAAAAGCGTATAATTGAGGTAACACTCAATCATCAACATCAGGAGGTTCTTATTATTATGAGCAGAAAAAATTTTGGAGCAAAACCCTTTTTATATCCGCAGCCGGTAATGATCATCGGCACTTACGATGAGAACGGCAAACCCAATGCAATGAATGCTGCGTGGGGCGGTATCTGCGGAGCTAATGAAATCATCATTGATCTCGGCAATCATAAAACAACGGAAAATATGAAGAAAACAAAGGCTTTCACCGTGAGCATTGCCGATGCCGCCCACGTGATTGCCTGTGATTATGTCGGTGTGGAATCCGGCAGCAAAGTGGACGACAAAATGGAAAAATCAGGCTTTACCACCGTGAAAAGCGAATTTGTCAACGCACCTGTCATCAATGAACTGCCTCTCACATTGGAATGTGAACTGAAAGAAATCATCAACGGCAGCCTGTACCTTGGAGAAATCAAAAACGTCAGTGCCGATGAAAGCATACTCGGCGATGACGGCGAAGTAGATCTCTCTCAATTTACCCCCATCACCTACGACCCCATTCATCACGGCTATTATGCTCTCGGTGAAAAAGTGGGAGATGCCTTTAAGGACGGTTTGCAGCTCCGATAAATTTGCCCGAAAACCCCGACCAGCTCAGTTGCCCCGGTTTCCGATTAGAAACCGGGCAATTTTATGCCCTTGCACAAGCAATCGAAAAATAATCTGAAATTTCATTTCTGTGCGGTTGCATTTTTGTGCATTTAATGATAAAATGAATGGGTATTAAAAATTCAAAAGAGGAAGGGAGGCTTTGCCAATGCCAAAAGTATATTTTGTAATTCCCTGCTATAACGAAGAAGAGGTTCTTCCCGAAACAATCAAAAGACTGAATACAAAACTTCTGTCACTGATCGAATGCGGAAAGGCAAACGAGGAAAGCAGAATGATTTTTGTAGACGACGGAAGCAAGGATAAAACCTGGAATATCATTTCCGCATACAGCGAAGAAAATAAATTTGTCGGCGGTGTTAAACTGGCTCATAACCGCGGTCATCAAAATGCCCTGCTCAGCGGTCTGATGACGGCAAAAGAAGAAAACTGCGACTGCGTGATCTCTCTCGATGCCGATTTGCAGGACGATATTGACGTGATCGATCAGTTTATTGATAAATACAGACAAGGCTGTGAAGTGGTCTACGGTGTAAGAAACAGCCGTAAAAAAGATACATTTTTCAAACGCACCACCGCTCAGGGATATTATAAATTTATGAAAATGCTCGGTGTTGATATTGTCTATAATCATGCCGATTATCGTCTGATGGGCAGCAAGGCACTGGACGCTCTGTCAGAATACAAAGAAGTCAATCTGTTTTTGAGAGGGATTGTTCCTTTGATCGGCTACCGGACGGATTATGTTTATTATGAACGTCACGAACGCTTTGCCGGCGAATCCAAATATCCCCTGAAAAAAATGATCAAATTTGCCGTAGACGGCATTACCTCTTTTAGTGTCAAACCTCTGAAAATTATATCCAACATCGGTATCTTTATCTGTGGACTGAGTGTGATAGGCTTCATCTACGCTCTGGTATCACTCATCACTGGAAGCAGCGTTGCAGGCTGGGCATCTACCATCTGCTCCATATGGTTCCTTGGCGGTCTTCAGATGATGTGTATCGGAATTGTAGGCACCTATGTCGGAAAAATTTACAACGAAGTCAAGCAAAGACCCCGTTTCCGCATCGAAAAGAAAATTATCAGAAATAATGATGAAAACAACGACGATTTCTTTGATAATCACGATATTGAATAAATGAAATAATGAATAGGAGTTGATCATATGCCTTTCGGAGAAAAAATATTCAACTACAAAGATGAAATCCTGCACGATATTGATGAACTGATCAAAATCAAATCTATCTCTTCCAATGATAAGACGGAATCAGCACGGGCATTATGCTATATCCTTAACAGAGCCGAACAGATGGGCTTTACGACCAGAAACTTCGACGGCATTGCCGGTCACGCACAATACGGCAACGGAGAACAGTATGCCGCCGTACTGGCACACGTAGATGTCGTTCCTGCCGGTGACGGATGGACTGTCGAACCCTTTGCACTGACCGAAAAGAACGGCAGGCTTTACGGCAGAGGCATTGTTGATGACAAAGGTCCTGCCATTGTGGCTCTGTATTGCCTGAAAGCTCTCAAAGACAGCGGCATCACCCCTAAAAGACCTGTCCGTGTGATATTCGGTGCTGCCGAAGAAATCGGAATGGACGATATGCAGCTATACTTTAACAATGAACCGACACCCGTTATGGCATTTACACCCGACAGCGAATACGGCATATGCAATCGGGAAAAAGGAATTCTGCAAATCGAAGTGTCTTCTCCGCATCACGACGGTACGACCCTGACCGAATTTCACGCCGGCAATGCGGTGAATGCGGTTCCTTCAAAGGCATATGCACTGATCGACTGCACCGAAGAAGAAGACCATCAGCTCAGACGCTTTGCCGATGCCCGACCGGGAAAATACGATTTTATTTACACAATGGACGGACTTCAGATTGCCGCAGCCGGCAAGGCAGCACACGCTTCTTCTCCCGAACTGGGACTGAACGCTGCCACTCATCTGATACGCATACTGGCAGCAGATTTCGGACAATTGGTACTGGGCAGTCTGTGCAGCTTTATTGATGATGCCATCGGACTGGAAACAGACGGTACTTCCCTTGGAATTGCCTGCTCCGATCAGGAATCGGGAGCATTGACGGTCAATCTCGGACGTATTGATATTGACGATGATACTTCCAGAGCTTTGATTGATATTCGTTATCCTGTGACCGCCGACAGCGATGAGATCTTCAGAAGAATCCGGGAACGTGCTTCGTATGATGGTCTGAGAACCAAAATCGTCAACCACGAAAGACCTCTTTATCTTCCCGAAAATGCACCTGTGATAGACATTCTGAAAACTGCCTATCAAAATATCATGGGCGAAGAATGTAACGTATATGCCACAGGCGGCGGAACCTATGCCAGAACACTTCATAATACAGGTGTGGCATTCGGTCCGGTATTGGCAGGAGATGAAAGCCATATTCACGATGCCGACGAAAGCATTGACAAAGAAAATTTCTTCAAGCATATGCAGATTTGCCTTGAAGCCGTTTACCAAATGGCATTAAGCGAATAATCAGCAATACAAAAGCCGATACCAGCGTACCCCAATCACGCAGTATCGGCTTTTATGTTTTCTTTTTCGTCCGTTATTTCTTCCTCGCCTGCCAGATCATAGAGAGAACAGTTCAGCACCACAGACATTTTCAGGGCAAGTTGCAGCGACAATACTTTGGTTTCACGCTCGATTCTTACAAGAACGGCTTTTTCGATTCCCAGTTTTTCAGAAAATTCTTCCAGAGAATAACCCGATTGTTGCCTTTGCCATTTTACATTTTTTCCGATGCCCACCGTGTTTTACCTCCGCAATCATTTTGAAACATTCTCATTTCAGTAATAATATTATACACTTGATTTTGGAATCTGTCAACTAAAGTGAATATTTTATTTGTCAAATTCATTATTTTTTTACAAGACATTCACAGCTATCAAAAAAAGTTTCTGCCGCTGTCACCCATGATGGAAACAGCGGCAGAAACCGTTATGTGATAGGATTTTGTTTAATTTTATTTAAGACAGAGCTTCTTTCAGGTATTCCGCTGCTGTTCCGTACTCAATAGGTCCGAAGTCACCCGCACCATAGGGTGAATAGACCGAAGGACTTTCATAAGTGGGTTTTGCCGCAGGTCCGTTGGCAGGATCGTCTGCTACCAGACTTTCCGCATATCCCTGCGATGTCACATCATAAAATCCGTCACTGTAATAATCATAGGAACCTTCCGGCAGAAATACTCTGTTAATTTCTTTACCGTCTTTGATGTAAACCTTTGCCCCCATTGCCGAATAAGTTTCGGGACCTGCCGAAGTCACCCAGCCGACAGGAACAATCTCATCATATTCGGCAGACACCTGTCCGTACATTTCGACATTCAGTTCGTTCAGACCGTCACCGTTGCTGTCATAGACATAGGTAGCAATATAGATGGGATAGTCCTTATTATTTTTAAAACGCATATCAAGATTACCGTAGTCCACTGTTGCGTCCAGACCGAATTCCGCATAGAAAGACGGATACTGGTGTGCGTGACGTTCCAGAATCTCCATATCTGCTTTCAAAGCACAGTTATAGATGGTGGTAGATGCCTGACAAATACCGCCTCCGTACTGGTCTACGTGTTCACCTCTGAGGATTGCCGTTGACTTGACATAGCTGCCGACCGTACCATTTTTGTAATGATGTTCATCACCAACGGTCGTATCTCCCGTCATTTCATTAAAGGAGAAGGTTTCTCCCGGTTTTACAATTGTTCCGCTGGCGGCTCTTACGGCGAGTTCCATATTGGCGTTGGATTCCCAGCGGTTATTGACGGTTGTTCTGTGAGAAGCGATGAGTCTTGTATTGGCTTTCACTTCTTTCAATGTTTTGGTATAAGGTGTTTTCACGGTCTTGATCGAGATATTGTCAGTTTTATCGTCCAGAGCGAGAATCTCCCGTATGGTATTTTTCAGTGCGACCTGATCAATCAGATAGCCGTCATTTCCGTCAGCAAAAGTAAACTTTTCTTCCGAATCGGGATCAAATTTGGTCACTCTTGCGTCCTGCGGCTGAATATCAAACTCTTTTGAGGCTTTTTTGACAGCCGTTCCGATCGAATCGGAATCAATGGTAGACGTAATACGGAAATCCGTGACGTTGCCTTTTTTCTCCGTTACGACGGTAGGGGTATCCAGTTCTCCCCTGCTGAAATGATAAGCCTGTATCAGAACGTCCGAAGCATCGGTATTGAATTTAAAATCGTCCTCCGTCAGCACCAGGCTTTTTTTATCGCAGTTAATGGTAATATTCACAGGGTCACGGATTTCTTTGATTTTATCCTGCACGGCATCAAATGCTTGTGACAGTGTTTTTCCTCTCAGATCAACCCCGTTGACAGTTACATTACTGCCGAATGTAATGCTGGAAGTATTAATATTTTTCAGTTCATAAGCCGTATCACCCGTAGGAGCAATCAAATGGCTGATGCTGGTTTCTTCTTCGGGGTCGGTGTTGGTTTCCACCGCAGGCTGATTTTGAAACGCCGAGGAAACAATGACCACCAACAGCACCACCGCAGCAACCACACCGCCTGCCACTGCCATTCTTTTATACGGCAGGTCCGGCATAGTGAAAGCTTTTTGGGGAGCCTTCTGTTCCGTTTTAGGTTTTGTTTCCACTGCAGCGAAAACAATTTCTTCCTCATCGTCCTCTTTTTCTTCCGTTTCACCGTCTGTACTGTCTGTATTGCTGTCCGGTATATCATCTTCCAATAAAGAATCATTTTCCAATGAAGAATCATTTTCCTCAATATCGAAATTTTCTTTTCCGTGTTCGATAAGAGCAAGAAGTTCTTCAAACTCTGTTTTGCCGGAAGAGTTCATCTCAATATCCTTGTTTTCCATATCCCTACCTCCGATTGTCGATTACATTTTTATGAAAAAATGTAATAAATTTTCAAAGACATTTATTTGATTATCCTTTTGATATAATACACCAAAACCCCTGTCAATGTAAAGAGGATAATAGTACAAATTTCTCCTGAAATTCGCAGTTTTTACAGACACATAGTCAAGTTGGTGACTTTTTCATCCATTCGGAGAATCCCAGACCCTGAACTGTTCCACGGGAACACCCAGACGGGTGAGAATATCCAGATAGCCATCGTGTATTTCTTCCCTTGAAAAATCGGCATTGCTGAGTTCCTCATCGCTGAGGTTATTCAGTTTACCGTAAAAATCGCTTGCCAGTTCGATATATTTATCCTCAAATACAAGGTTGTCAAACAGCATATCTTCCGCTTCACAGATTTTTCTTTCCCGAATCAGTTGATCCAGCGTTAAATACAGTCTGTCGATGTCGGTCAATAGTTCCGTATTTTCCACCGTATAGCTGATAGTTTCTTTCTGACCGGTTTTGTTGAAGATCACCTGTGATACAAACCTTGTCATCATTTCTATCTGCTGCATTACCCAGTCGTTGGTAAGACTCATATCTGTCAGTCCTTTCCGCTGCCGGCAAGAGCCCCCGTGGCAAATGCCGCCTGAAGATTAAAACCGCCCGTATACGCATCTACATCAATCACTTCTCCTGCAAAGTACAATCCGCTGATCAATTTAGATTCCATTGTTTTTGGATTGATCTCTTTGACGCTTACGCCGCCGGAAGTCACGATTGCTTCGTCCACGGGTCGAAAATCTTTGATCGTAAATGTCAGATGTTTCAAATCATAGACAATACGGTGCCGTTCTTCTTTGGTAATTTCGCTGCTGATTTTATCGTAAGGTATGTCGGAAAGACGCAGAAACATTCCGATCATTTCTTTGGGCATCAGCGAACGCAAAATTGATTCATAAGTATCTTTGTTTCTTTCCGCAAATTCACGCTGAAGACGCAAATCCAGTTTTTTCTCACTGAGTGCAGGTTTCATATCCGCCTCAATGCGATATTTTCCCTCACGCATTTTTCTCATATGGGAGCTGGCACTGCGTATCACCGCTCCCGACAAGCCGTAATCCATCAGCTGCATTTCGCCGAAATCGGAATAGATTTTTTTATTGTTATTTTCCGTATCATACACATTGACGGCAATATTTTTCAGCAGCAGTTTGTTTGCCTGTTTGTCAATCGGCTCAATGGTTTCAAGAGGAACCAGCGACGGTTTCACGGGAATGATGGTATGCCCTGCTTTCTTTGCAAACCTGTATCCGTCACCCGTTGAACCTGTCACAGGATAGGACAGCCCTCCTGTTGCGATAATCACTCTGTCAAACGGAATGGATTCATCTGCGGTCACAACACCGCTGATCTGACCGTCCTTGATTATTAACTCTTTGACTGTCTGATGCCGAATAGTGCAGCCCGACTTTTTAGCAGTCCAAAGCAGCGTATCCACCACATCAGCCGCCCTGTCCGAAACGGGAAACACACGATTGCCCCTTTCGGTTTTGAGCGGAAGTCCCTGTTCTTCAAAAAAACGGATCGTATCTTCGGGCGAAAAAAAATGCAGGGCACTGTACAGAAACCGTCCGTTGACAGGGGTATTCTGAATCACCGTATTGATGTCACAATGATTGGTGAGATTGCATCTGCCTTTGCCTGTGATATAAAGTTTTCTGCCGATTTTCTGATTTTTTTCAAATACTGTTACCTTTTCGCCTTTTCGGGAAGCGAACACGGCCGCCATCATTCCTGCCGCACCGCCGCCGATCACTGCTGTACGGATAATGCTCAACCGGATTCCCCCTCTTTGTCGTTCTGATACACTTCATATTCTTTCCAGATATTTTCAAGAAGCCCGAAGGTATTTTTAACATCATTGCCTTTGTTAATAACTGTTGCCACAATCAGAGCATTAATCATACTCAGCGGTGCCACGAGCGAATCCACTACCGATGCCATATCACTCTTGGCGATCAGCACACAGTCCGACATTTCGACCAGAGGGCTTGCCATACTGTCGGTAACAGCGATAGTTTTTGCCCCTCTTCTCTGTGCGAATGTCATTGCCTTGATGGCGGCATTGGAATATCTCGGAAAACTAATGCCTATCATTACATCTTCGGAAGAGATACGGAACAATTTTTCATAGATTTCCGTTTCACCGAAATTACTGATAATCTTGACGTTCTCGAAAATCAGCGAATAGTAATATCCCAGAAAAGAAGCAAGTGCGGCGGAACTTCTTACCGCAAAAATATAAATTGTTCTGGCGTTTGAAATCGCATTAACAGCCTCTTTAAAATCCTCTTTTGATGTTTCCTCTATGGTACGTCTGATTTTCTCTATATCGCTGTTCAAAACCGCTTCGAGTACACTTCCGTCGGCAATGCGGTTTTTGGTGACATCAATTCTTTGCACAGAGGTAAGTTTATCTCTGATCATTTCCTGCATTGCTTTCTGCATTTTGGGATAGCCGTCATAACCCAGTTCGGTAGCAAATCTGACAACGGTTGATTCGCTGACCCCTACGGTTGTTCCGAGTTTTGATGCTGTCATAAAAGCCGCCTTATCATAATGTTCCGCTATAAAATTTGCTATCAGCCGCTGTCCTTTGGAAAACTCAGACATATGCTCATTCATAATCGACAATAAGTTTTTTGGCATTTTCAAAAACTCCCGTTCATTAATATCAATACCATTTTATCTTTTTACCGCCGAAAAATCAAGTATTAAAACCGAAGTAATCAATAAGTGGGTATTGGGAAACCCCTACGGGAACGGAACAAATCATTTCCTCTGCATATAGTGCGTTATGGTTTGAAAGCCGGGGCGGCTCTGCCCCCCTAATCCCCCGCAACCCTTTGCGGAGTGCCTCCGCTGTCAATTCGCATTATAAGATAATATAAACATCTGTTTGGCAAATCGCGGAACATATTGCTTTTTGCAATG
>CACYDP010000009.1 GCA_902773135.1 uncultured Ruminococcus sp. | reverse complement strand
TAAAGGAACAGAAATCATTGCTCAGTGAATTAATATTTTACTTGCTATGAGCCTACAGCCGAAAGCGGAAAGATAATCCGTCACCATGTCTGAAGCCTGCGCCAAGTCCATGCCGGAAGCCGCTGCAAGGTCAAGCACACCGGGCAGTGCAGCAATAGATGTCTGTACATCCCATCCGGCGAGTGCCATGTACTTTAACGCCTGTGCCGTTTCTATCGCCGAAAACTCCGTTGTCGCTCCGTACTGCTTTGCTGTCTGCTCCAGTTTTTCAAGTTCCGCCCCCGTTGCGCCGCTGATTGCAGCGACTTCGGACATAGCCGCTGTAAACTGTTCGCCTGTATTGATGATATCCTTTCCGATCTCAATAGTCTTTGAAGCAACAACCTGTAATCCCTTGCTGACAAGGTCAGCTGCCGCACCTTTCGCAACAGTAAATCCGCCGCTTAGCTGTTCCGTACTCTCGTTCAGATCATCAATAGCTTCCTCTGCTTCTTCGGCGGTTTTTTCGGTATTTTCAATTTCTTCATTGTATTCATTGTCGCTATACTGTGCATCATTAAAGGTTTTGATATTCTTTTGAAGTTCCTCATTCAGTTCTCTGATAGCTTCGTCCAGCTCCTGAACCTTCTGAGAATCCTTGCCCTGTTCAAGTGCAGCATTCTGATATTCTTTTTTCAGATTATTAAGTGTGATTTTCTGTTCAGAAATAAGCTTTGTCAGTTTTTCAAGTGCCGTTTCATATTTTTCTGTTTTTGGCTCAGGCAGTTCGGGCTTTGTTTCCTTTGCCTTGTTTTCAACTTCATCAATTGCATTTTCAGCTTCTTCTGCTTTCTTAACAACCTTATCGACATCCATATCAATGTCAATTTTCGGCTTGATATTTTTTGCTTTTTCACCAACATCTTCTATAGCCTTTTCAGCTTCCTTGGTTTTCTCTGTAACCTCACCGGTGTCCGCTGTCACTTTAGGTTTGGTGTTTTGCGCCTTTTTTTCAAGGTCGTCAAGTATCTCCTCTGCTTCTTCTGCATTTTCCTCCAGTTCGCTGTTGTCAAGTGTAAAACTTGTAACAAGACTTCCTACAAGTATTTCATCTGCCAAGAAAAATCACCTCTTTGCTTTAAAAAATGGTACGAAAAAAGCACCCTGTCGCTGGGAGTTCAGCGACAAAGTGCAGTTTCGTATTAAATTGTTTGTGTTTATCCCTCTATCAATGCACTGACGTTGTCGGTAAGAGTGAGCTGTTCAAAGGGGCTTGTTTTTGTCAGACAAGAGGTTTTTGAAAATTTATAAAATTATTTTTGAAAAAGCATTGACAGCACGTATAACACGTGCTATAATAGCAATAGAAAGGGGGAAATAAAATGCCAATGACATCTAAACAAATGGAAAAACTGCTTATGCAGAACGGTTTTGTATTTCAAAGGCAGCGTGGCTCACACAGAATGTTTTATAATTCCCAAACAAAAAGATTTGCGAGTGTTCCAATGCACTGCAAAGATTTAAAAACAGGCACTGAACAAAAAATACTCAAAGATGCGGGGCTTAAATAAGCCCCTGCGCAGGGTAATTATTATATAAATAATCATTAGGAGGTTTTTATTATGAGTACAAAAATTTACTATCCGGCAGTTTTTCAAAAGGAAGATGTTGGCTATTCCGTATGGGTTCCCGATATTCAGGGCTGTATTTCACAGGGCGATACTTTCAGTGAAGCTGTTGAATATATAACTGAAGCGATAGGTCTTTACCTTGAAACGTATGCCGATAATAACATCAGCATTCCCAAACCCTCGTCTCCCGAAAGCATAAAAGCCGAAAACGGTCAATTTGTTTCTATGGTTGCATTTGACCCTGCCGAATACGAAACAAAATACAGCACAAAAGCAATCAAAAAAACTTTGACAATACCGACTTGGCTTAATACGATGGCTGAAAAAAACAATGTCAATTTTTCTGCCATTCTTCAAACCGCCCTTATGGAAAAACTTGGTTTAAGTTCATAACAATGGTTCCCGTCTGATTCTGTCAGGCGGGATTTTCTTATCAGAAATCATCCGCATATACTTCCTCCACCCTCTCGCTTTCGGGTGTGTGCATATCGTTGTATTCGTCCATCATAGCAATAAATTCGTC
>CACYDP010000008.1 GCA_902773135.1 uncultured Ruminococcus sp. | reverse complement strand
CCGGCTAATCCGCAGCAGCGTCCGCCCAGACAGCAAAAACAATGGTCCTCGAATCCTCAGGACTTCTCCGAAAATAACGGACAGCAGTCGGCTAACCCGCAGCAGCGTCCGCCCAGACAGCCCAGACAGCCCAGACCTAACGGTCAACGCAGACCTCAGAACAGCGGCAGAACAGAACTCAATCCGATCATTCAGGAACAGCGTGATACGACTCCGACAGGTGAAAGACTGGAAAATCTTCCGCCTCAGCAGACATCCAATGATCCGAATTTCGATACAGATTCCTATGTCAGAAATCTTCATCGCCAGATAAAACAAGATCAGGCAAGTACCAACCAGCAGCAGGGATATGAAGATGTCGTAAAGAAAGCGGAAAATATTGAAGTAAAACCGATGGCATTTGATGGCAAACAGCTCAGAGGTGCAAATGTCAATGTTGTCAAAGCACCGTCTAAGGGCGGCAATATGATACTTCCGATCGTTATCGTTATCATTCTGATTATTGCTTTGATCGTGATTGCAGTGGTGATGCTCTCGGGCGGCAGTGACGAATCTGCCTCAGGTACGGATACTTCGGGTGCTTCTACCGCTTCTTCACTGGCAAGTGCCGGTATGAATGTGACATTTGAAAAACCGTCCGATTGGGGCGATGAGGTTTATGCCTATGTGTATAAGCCCAAAGCAAACGGTGACGATGCTGATAAAATCGCTATCTGGCCCGGAGAAAAAATGAGAGCTGACGGAAACAGCAAATACAGCTATACCGTAAGCGGAAGTTATACTGACGGCGGATTTATCATCTTCAATGATAACAAGGGTGAACATCAGTATCCCGATAAAAATGAAGAAGGTCTTGCTATTAAGGCAGGAGAAACTTATAAAGTTAAATAAAAGTGATAAAAATATTACATACCCTGTTTTGTACATTGCCGAACAGGGTATGTTTGTTTTAAGGCTGTTATTCCGGGGGAAAAACTTCGGGAACAGTTCACTATGATTGATGGTACAATATCTATGAAACGAGTGAATTTAATAATGCAGAATATTCGTTATCAGTCTTTGATCAGCGAAATTGCAGAACTGGAAAAAAACAGAAAATTTTGTCGGCATACAATGGAGCATTTTCTCGATACGGCAAGGATTATGTATATTCTCAATCTGGAAGAAAATGCGGCTCTTCCCAAAGATGTGATTTATGCTGCGGCACTGCTGCACGATACGGGACGTGCCGAAGAATATCGGAATGGTACACCGCATCATAAGGCAAGTGTGGATATTGCTCTGCACATTCTTCCGGAATGTGGCTTTGATGAATCGGAAATCAGACAAATCACAGAGGCAATTGATCGTCATCGAGAAAAAACGGTACCGTCTGGCAATCGCTTGGGAGAACTGTTATATCGTGCCGATAAACTTTCACGTCAGTGTTACAGCTGCGGTGCAGCCGATGAATGTTACTGGAGCGATGATAAAAAAAATCATACGCTCCGCTACTGACAGGCAGATGGAAAGGAAGAAACAGATTTGAAAATAGGAAATCGAGATTTTGATGTCAACAATCATACCTATATAATGGGAATACTGAATGTCACTCCTGATTCGTTTTCAGACGGAGGAAGTCATAACAGTGTTGATAAGGCTCTGAAAAGAACCGAACAAATGATCAGCGAAGGAGCGTCGATCATTGATGTCGGCGGCGAATCCACCCGTCCGAATTATACAATGATCAGTGAGGACGAAGAAATTGAACGTACCGCCCCCGTGATTGAGCAGATCAAACAACATTTTGATATTCCCGTATCCATTGATACCTATAAACATCGTGTAGCGGCTGCTGCGGCTGCATCGGGAGCAGATATGATCAACGATATTTGGGGTCTGCAATATGACAGCGGCGAAATGGCAAAACTGATTGCCGACAGCGGTTGTACCTGTTGTCTGATGCATAACCATCGGACGACCGAATACCGGCATTTTATGGCTGATATGATCACGCAGATGAAACAGATGGTGTCAGCAGCATTATCGGCAGGAATTCCACAAGATAAGATCGTGATTGACCCCGGTATCGGTTTCGGCAAAACATATGAAATGAATTTATCGGTTCTCAAGCATCTGGACGAAGTTTGCCGTATCGGTTATCCTGTGCTGCTCGGCTGTTCCCGAAAGTCCGTGATCGGCAATACCCTGCATCTCCCCGTCAGCGAACGGGTGGAGGGTACAGCGGTGACGACTGTTCAAGCCGTACTGTCCGGCTGTGCTTTTGTCAGGGTTCACGATATAAAAGAAAATGAAAGAACAATCCGAATGGCACGTGCCATACTGGAGGCAGAATAATGAACGATAAAATTGTGATCAAAAATCTGGAAGTTTTTGCGAATCACGGGGTTTTCCCCGAAGAGAATCAACTCGGACAGAAATTTATTGTTTCGGCAGAACTGCGTACCGACTTTTCCGCTGCTGCTAAAAATGACGATCTGACACTTTCCGTCAATTATGCGGAAGTATGTACACTAATCAACCGCTATATGACAGAACATACCTTTCATTTAATCGAAACAGCAGCGGACAGACTTGCCTGTGCCATACTCGATCAATTTGAACGCATTCAGGAAATTTCGCTTGAAATTCAAAAACCCTTTGCTCCCATAGGGCTTCCGCTGGAAACCGTATCGGTAATGACGGAACGAAAGCGTGCCGATGTCTATCTTGCACTTGGTTCCAATATAGGAGATAAGAAAAAATATATTGATCAGGCGGTCTCTGCTCTCTCGGGTACAAAGGGCTGCCATATAGAATGTGTATCGGAACTCATCGAAACGCTGCCGTACGGGGGAGTAGGACAGGATAATTTTCTGAACGGTGTTTTGAAGATGAAAACGTATCTTACACCGCACGAATTGCTTGACACTCTTCACGACATCGAAAAAAAGGCAGGCCGCAAACGTGTGATTCGCTGGGGTCCCCGAACACTTGATTTGGATATTCTGCTTTACGATGACCTGATACTTGATGATGCCGTACTCCATATACCGCATATTGATATGCAAAACAGGAATTTCGTACTGGAACCTTTGGTGCAGATCGCACCGTATGTACGGCATCCGGTTTTGAACAAAACCGCACAGCAGCTTTTGGCAGACTTGAAAGGAGCAACGTAATGACGGCAATTATTGCAGCATACAGTCAAAACAGGGTGATAGGATGTCAAGGTAAAATTCCGTGGGAGATTCCCTTGGATAAAAAACGCTTCCAACAGCTTACAATGGGCGGCACTGTGATTATGGGCAGAAAAACGTATGAAGAGATCGGCAGACCTTTGCCGGGCAGAATCAATATTGTCATATCAAAGACAACCACCTTTGACGGCTGTATCTGTGTTCATTCTTTGGAGGAAGCTCTCAATGCCGCAGACGGAGATGTATTTATCGCAGGCGGTTCTGCTGTTTACCAAGAGGCTGTGATGTTGGCAGACAGAATGTATCTCACCGAAATTCAAGCTGAGTTTGACGGGGACAGATTTTTCCCCGCCTTTGATGAAATGCTGTTTGAAAAAATTTCGGAAGAAGAGATTGACGGAGAAATTCCCTGCAAATTTTTGACATATGTAAGAAAATGATAAGAAACATCTGAAAAGATGGGGGAGCTATGATGGAAATGTACGAAAATACCCAACAACAGCAAAGAGCATTGCTGGTAGGCATTGATACGGGAGATTACGATGCGGAAAGCTCGATGCAGGAACTGTATGAACTGGTCGAAAGTGCCGGAGCAGAACCGGTGGCTTCCATTATGCAAAAGCGTGACAAGCCTGACGGTGCTACCTGTATCGGTTCGGGACGGCTGGAAGAAATCAAAGAATTCTGTCAAACAAACGAAATTGATTTTATCGTATTCGATACCGAACTGACTCCTACACAAATCAGGAATATCGAAAATGAAACCGATACACGCACCATTGACCGAACAATGCTGATACTGGACATCTTTGCGATCAGGGCGAGAACCAATGAAGGTAAACTTCAGGTGGAACTGGCTCAGCTGAAATATCTGATGCCTAGACTTTCGGGCAAAGGCAAAGAAATGTCCCGTCTTGGAGGCGGTGTCGGTACAAGAGGACCCGGTGAAACCAAACTGGAAACCGATAAACGCCATATCCGCCGAAAAATCGAATATCTGAAAAAAGAACTGGAGCATATGACCAATCGACGTGAACAGCTGCGTGCCAGACGCAGAAAAGACGGCATTATCACGGTGGCAATCGTAGGCTATACCAATGCAGGAAAATCAACACTGATGAATACGCTCACTCAGGCAGGTGTGCTGTCCGAAAATAAACTTTTCGCCACGCTTGACCCTACCTCAAGAGCCTTGCAGCTTCCGTGCGGGGTATCGGTGATGATGATCGATACGGTCGGACTGGTACGCAGACTGCCGCATCATCTGGTGGAGGCATTCAAATCCACTTTGGAAGAAGCGGCTTTGGCGGATATCATATTGAATGTCTGTGATGCTTCCAGCGAAGAATATCGGCTGCATCTTTCCGTGACGGAAAATCTTTTACACGAACTCGGCTGTGTCAACAGACCGGTTATCACTGTCTTTAACAAATGTGATCTTGTCGGCAATCCCGATGACCTTCCCGCAGACAAATACAGTGTCAGAATATCCGCTAAAAACGGTATCGGTACGGACGAATTGCTCAGAGCGGTCGAAAACAGCCTGCCCGTGCGGCTTCGCCGATATTCGCTGCTGATTCCTTTTGACAAAGCATCGGTGGTTGCGGTGCTGAGAAAGTCGGGTTCACTGCAAAGCGAAGATTATACGGCGGACGGTATCAGGGTACAGGCGGTCGTGGAAGAACCGTTATGGCATCTGGCGGATGAATATTCTGTCAATGATGAATGATGCAACACAGGGAAATCCATTTTGGCTGTCAGCAGAATATCATCAAATACAGCAGTTTTAGGAAAATACAGCGGTTTTAGGAAAGGGGTCTGGGGAATAACCCTTTTTCCGCCGGAAAAGGGTTTTCCCCGGGAAACAGTCCGCAGATGATGTTGACGGTGTTTGACATTTTTCTGTTTATTTTTTGTATAATAGTAACTTGACATCAATTTTGCAAAATAATATAATGATTTTGTATTTCTTGATTGACAGCATTTACAGCAGAGAACGGATTTCTCTTTTGCTGTATGACTTGGTCGAATAGTTCATAATAAGACAGGGGTTAGGTTTAATGAAAATTTTCAATTCTCGTGAAAGCGAATACAGAAATCCGACAGGTGCCGTACCGTCCGATACCAATATACACTTTAGAATTGTACTTCCGAGAGAACTGAAATGTTCGGGGGCTTTTTTGGGAATTAAAAACGATAAATACGGTGATACAAGCGTACACGGAATGTTCTGGGCAGGAATGGTAGGAGATGACCACGAACAATGGGAATGTGATGTCAATGTTGCCGATGTCGGTCTTTATTGGTACCATTTTGCACTGGATACCTGCTACGGCAGAAGATATATTATGAAAGGCTACGGCGGTAATGGTGATCTCTCGGTGACGGACCATGATCCGAGATTCCAGCTTTTATGTTACGAAAAAGATTTTGAAACACCTTCGTGGCTTCCCGGAGGCATTATGTACCAGATTTTCCCCGACAGATTTTATTTTTCGGGAAAAAAGAAAAACGGTGTCTATTCTGACAAGAAACTTCAGACCGATTGGAATGTTATCCCCGATTGGCGTCCGAACGAATACGGTATGATCACCAACTCGGATTTCTTTCAGGGAGATCTCAAAGGCATTACCATGAAACTGCCTTACCTCAAAGAACTGGGCGTTACCTGCATCTATCTGAACCCGATTTTTGAAGCATATTCCAACCACCGATATGATACGGGCGACTATGAAAAAATTGACCCCATACTCGGAACAGAAGCGGATTTCAAAGAACTTTGCTCCGAAGCTAAACAACTCGGTATCAGAGTGATCAATGACGGTGTGTTCAGCCATACGGGCAGCGACAGTAAATATTTTAACCGTGAACACCGCTATCCCGGCAACGGTGCTTATAATTCCAAAGAGTCACCGTATTATACCTGGTATAAATTTATTGAATGGCCCAATATCTACAATTCGTGGTGGGGATTCCATACACTGCCGGAAGTGGAGGAGCTTTCCAATTCCTTTAATGAATATATCAACGGTGAAAACGGCATTATCCGTAAATGGATTCAATGCGGTAACAGCGGCTGGCGGCTTGACGTTGCCGATGAACTTCCCGATGAATTTATCGAGCATATCAGAGAGGCGGTCAAAGCCGAAGACAGTGAAGCACTGTTGTTGGGCGAAGTATGGGAAGATGCCTCCAATAAAGAAAGCTACGGTTCACGCAGACGTTTTCTCTACGGCAAAGAGCTTGACAGTGTAATGAACTATCCGTTCAGAGATGCGATACTGGGATTTCTTGACTGCGGTGACGGCAGAGATATGATCGAAATCGTTCTGAATGTTCTGGAAAATTATCCCCGACCGGTGATACGTTCGCTGATGAATCTGCTCGGCACACACGATACGGAACGAGTGATTACACTGCTTGCAGGAGAACGTCAGAACGGAAGAGGACGTGAATGGCAGGCAGCCACCAAGCTGTCACCGATGCAGCGTGAATACGGACTCAGACGAATGAGAATAGCAAGCGGTATTCTTTATACACTTCCCGGCGTACCCTGTATTTATTACGGTGACGAAGTAGGTGTGGAGGGATATAAAGATCCGTTCAACCGTGCGACATATCCGTGGGGCAATGAGGACAAAGAACTGTTGGAATGGTACAAGGGCATTGGTCAAATGAGAGCCGAATGTTCGTGTCTGGTGGACGGTGATCTCAGAGAGTTCGGTTCTACCGGAAGAACGATGGGCTATATACGTGAAGATGAAAACGATAAGCTGCTGTGTGTTTTCAATGCGGCAGATTATACCATTCAGTTTAAAGTACCCGATGAATTTATCGGCGGACAAACGTATATGGACACTATTCTCAACGAAGATATATTAACCATTCCCCGTGACAGCTGTGCCTTTGTCAAAATACCAACTCCCGCAAAGAATATCTGCGAAGAAGTTTCGGACGAGCGTTCCGCTGATACGGAATCCGAAGAAATAAAAGAAAACACCTTCACTGCGGAAGGTGTTTCAGACTGATTGATTGCCGGTCGGTACTGTGAACAACGGTACTGACCGGCATTGTTATGGAAATGATTGTGAAATCAGATAACAAATTAACATTTTTCAAATACGGCAGTGACCGTCATCGTGCCGTCGGTATTTTTGGCGAAAATTTCTCCGCCCATCTGATGCATCAGATGACGACAGATGTAAAGTCCCAGTCCGCTGCCGCTGTTAGAACCAACATTAGACCCCCTCCAGAAACTTTCAAATATATGCAGTGTTTCGGGAGCACTTAAAGTACAGCCGTCATTCCTGACCGAAATGAGCATACAGTTTTCTTCTGCGGCAAAGGAAAGTGCGATTGTTGTTCCGTCACCGTATTTGATGGCATTTTCAATGACGTTCTGAAGGACTTCGACCGCTCTGTCGCAGTCACCTTTCAACAGGCAGTCGTCGTATGGGGCAATGATAAATTCTGTTTTCAGCAATGCCAGCTTATCGGAATAAAACTGTCTGATCTGCCGTATCAGTTCGGCAAGATAAAATTCACCCTCTTGTACTTCAAGATGCAGAAAGTCCTCGTTGGAGGCGGTGATGATCTGGTTCATATAGTCCTTGATCTCCACACATTGATGTTGTATGCCGATGGCGGTTTGCTGTTTCTTTTTTTCATCGGTATAAAGATTTTTTTCCAGTGCCTTTGCATACAGTTCAATGATACCCAAGGGTGTTTTGATGTCGTGTGACAGTGACAGGATCAGTGTTTTCTTTTCCTTCTGGAGTTTCAGTTCGCTTTGCTTCTGCTGTTCAAGTTTTTCACGCAGCAAATCAAGTCCCCAGACAAAATGTCCGAAATATCTGCCTTTTGTTTCTTTCAGAGGAATGGATAAATGTCCTTTGGCAAGTTCATAGGGCGTTTCTTTGATGGTTTCAAAGGGTCTGATGATGTTGATGCCGATATAAAGGAGGATCATTATACATACCAATGAAATCAGTGCGATACAGACATTTATGATGACAATGTTGTCTGTATTGTCATAGGAATACGTATAATCGAAACGATAGACTTCATTGTCCGATTTAATGATCAGATAATCACTGTCTGCCTCATAGAAAGAGCTTCGGTTGGCAGAGGTCAATTTTTCGACATTGGTAATATACTGATATTGGTGCAGGTCAACCGAATCGAAACCCGACTCCGAGATCGTGTGCAGAATCCTTGATGCCTCAACACGATAAGGACGACCGCTGTCATTTACATCGTGCTGTACCAACAGGAGATTAGCACCGACCAAAACCGACACCATCAGGGCAAGTACGGCGGTCAATAATTTCAGATAGCTTTTCATTGTTACCTCTCATACCGATAACCGACACCCCATACGGTCACAATGTGTACAGATTTTTTCGGGTCGTCCTCGATTTTTTTTCTGAGCCATTTGATATGAACGGTCAGGGTCTGCGGCTCGGAAAAGCTGTCGAAGCCCCATATTTTGTCAAATAAAAATTCTTTGCTCAGTGTTTTGCCGCTGTTCTCAGTAAGAAGGTTCAGCAAGTCAAATTCCTTTTGTGTCAGTTCCAGCAGTTTGTCACCTTGATAGACCTGCCGCTTATTCTTGTCTATTTTGAGGAAGCCGTCACTGAAAACGGAAGAAAGGTATCTCCGTGCAAAGATACCTTTGATTTTTGCCAGCAGAATATCAATATCATACGGCTTTTCAATGTAATCGTCTGCACCGAGAAGCAGCCCGTTCAGCTGATCATTTTTTTGATTTTTGGCACTGACAATCAGTATAGGTGTGTTGGAGTTTTCACGTATTTTTTGACATACGGCGAAACCGTCCATTCCCGGAAGCATAATATCGAGCACCAGCAGTTTTGCTCCTTCCGTGTTGAAATAGGCAACGGCATCGTTTCCATTGGCAATATGCTGAACGGAATATCCCTCATTTTTCAGGAAATCACACAGCAGCAGTGCGATTTCCTGATTATCTTCGACCACCATTATATCGGTCATATGATCACCAACCCAATTCCATCAGCCAATTGTTGAGAGAACGTTCTCTTGCTCTCAGATCGCTTTGGCTGTTGTATTTACCTAAATTATACTCGCCGCTGATGTTGCCGTCAACTATGTACATCACTTTGGAGCATTTAGCCGCTACTTTTACATCGTGGGTCACCAGCATAATGGCAGTGCCGTCATTGTTGATTTTGGTCAGTTCGTCCATCACTTCGTCGGAGCTGGTGCGGTTCAGTGCACCGGTGGGTTCGTCCGCAAATATGATTTTGGGATGGTTGATCATACTTCTGCATATGCAGGCTCTTTGCAGCTGACCGCCCGATACTTCGGTGATGTCGTTGTCGGCAACTTGTATGATGTCCAGTTTACGCATCAGTTTTTTTCCGTATTCTAATTTTTCTTTGGGAGAAGCGGTATTGGCTTTTGACTGTCTTGACGGAAGAATGATATTGTCCAGAATACTAAGATTTTTCAGCATATACATCTGCTGGAAGATAAATCCCATTTCGTCTAAGCGGATTTCGGCAAGTTCACGGCTTTTTAATTTGGCAATATCCCTGCCGCAGAATTGCACTTCACCTGCTGTCAGACTGTCCATACCGGAAACCGTATAGAGCAAGGTGGATTTGCCCGAACCGGACGGTCCCATAAAGGCAAGCATTTCGCCCTCGTCCACGGAAAAATTGATATTTTTCAGGACATTGTTTTGTCTTTTGTTGATGACATATGTTTTACAGAGGTCTTTTACTTCGAGAATTTTCATAGTGATACTCCTTATTCAATGCTGTTGATTTCGTTCGAGTTGACTTTGCGTACAGAAAGTGCGGTGAGAAATACACCGAATATAGTTACGGCAAACGTGATCAGCGGATAGAGAATATACGTTTCTGCAACGTTGACATATAAATGAATACTTTGTGTGCCCATCATTTTGAAAACCGCACCCACAGACCATTCGCCCACAGGGTTGGACAGGGCAATGGCAAGCAGTGTGGAGATCAGCATTATCACAGCGATTCGTAACAGCTGCCATATCACAACAGAACTGTTTTTGAAACCGATTGCTTTGAGCATTGCGATTTCACTGCGTTCTTTGGTGAGGAATGATTTTTCCATCAGGACTGCCACCAAAAGATTGACCACGATTACAATGAAAACCACAATGAATTGAACACTTTCGAGAGAATTGCCTACACCGATACAGTAATTGGCAAATTCGCTTGCTGTTTTGACATCATAATCGGGATAGAGTTCTTTGAGAAGTTCGATTCGGCGGTTGGTTTCGGATTCATCAGGGTGATCTGCAAAGCGGATTTGTATATCTGTCATACCGATCAAATTTTCAAAGCTGTAATGCTGTCCCTGATACAGTCTGATATTTTCGCCCAGATTCATCATCGTTTGATAAATTGCCGAAACAGTATAGGTTTTCTTTTCATTCACTAATTGAACCTGCACTTTGTCACCTATTTTGATGTGAAGTTTGTCGGCTATCATATAAGAAACGGCGATCTCGTCCTGATTCTGAGGAGCGGTGCCCTCTAAGTATTCGTATTGATCGGTGTGAGTGTTGATGCCTTCTACTGCTCTTGTGGATAATTCTTCCTCATTTTTGCTTAGTGTACAGGAGAGTTGAGCTTCGGTAAAACAGTCGGCATCATAGCCTTCGTCTTTCAGACGATTCTGAATATCTGCCAAATAGTGGTTCAGTTTTTCTCGTCCGTCTGCTGTGATATAATGATTTATTATTTCAGTATCGGTCATAGCGGCATCACAGGTTGTCATACTGATCCAGTTGAGAATGTCACCGCTTTTCAGAGTGGTTGTCATATTCAGACCGATCGTAAGAATCAATAAACCGATGGTGAAAGTGATAATCATAATGATAAAATGTCTTGCTTGTGTAACAATATCATTGACAGCCATAAAGAATACGGGACGAATCGGTTTTTTGCCTAAACGGATAATGCCTTTCTTCTGACAACGTTTGCCGGTTGAGCCGTTTCTGATCGCATCAATAGGAGTGAATTTTTTGATTTTGCGTGTGCTTCCGTAGCAGAACAGCATAATGATGACTACGACTGCCAAAGCACACAAAGCGGCTGTCAGATAACCGTTTTCATTTGTCATAACAATGCTTTGAGCGGTTTGTTTCAGCAACATTTCGCCAAGAGGAACAGAGATCACAAATCCGAGAACCGCTCCCACAAGCGACATTGCAAAATATTTCACGATATATAAAGCCCTGATGTTCCGATTATGAATGCCGATGGCTTTCATAATGCCGATTTCCCGGAATTCCTCGCTGAGTGTAAACCCGATGGTGAATTTCAGAATGACAAGCGAAATCAGAATCAGACAGATACTGAGAATCAGTAAAATAGCGACAATGATCATTTCCATCAGATAGGTAAATTTGATCAGATCTTCCGAGCCGGAAAAAACAATGCTGTCACATTTTGCCAACGCTTTTTCTAATCGGGGAATATCATCGGTATTGATGAATGTCATTTTTCCTTGGCAATTCTGATAGTTTTCGACTTCGGTGAAATCCAGAAAATCATTTTCGCTGACAAGATAACGGGGATTGGTCATCAGGATAGAGCCGAACAGAGCATCTTTCAGAATACCTTTGACGGTGAACTTCTTTTCTTTGTCATTGACTTTGATGATGACGGTATCGCCGATTTTGGCATTGTTGCTTGATAAAACACTTTGACGCACATATACATCGCCTTCTTCTACTTCGGTGATTTCTTCATTATTCTGGTCAAAATATTTCTGAATTCGTCTGTCAATACTGCTCAGCAACGGAGTACCGCCTGTTTGAGAGGAACTGTCGGTTTCTTTGTCGGGGAAATGGTATTTGGAAACGAAAATGATTTCCTCTGTCTGAATGTCGCTGACACCCTTCGTTTTCTTTACGGCATCTTCTGCGAAAAGAGTGGCAGTACCTTTTTCAAATACAGCATAATCCGCCACACCTGCTTTCTCAAAATAGGTGTCCAGGGAACTTGTTACGGCAATCAGATTGTTGGCACTCAATGAAATGAATGTCACTGCCAGCAGGATAAACAATGTAATAATGATATTCATTGTTTTTTTGCGTTTTAAATCACGCTTTAAGATGTTGAAATACATAGTACCGCTCCTTATCTGTTTTTATTGTAACACAAAATTGCTTCTGTGAATCTTACAGCTAAAGTATAACAGACAAATTATTAAATAGTGTCTGCTTTTTTCTTCATAAAAGTCTCGAAATGCTGATAAACAGAACAATTTCGGTGCAAAATATGGTATAATAAGTGCAAGGAAAAAGCTGAAATATAGAAAAAAGCATGCACTTGGGGG
>CACYDP010000007.1 GCA_902773135.1 uncultured Ruminococcus sp. | reverse complement strand
TAATGCCATCTATTCGACAGATGATAACTTCAGCTTTAAACTTCCCTCACAGTCCGGCAGATATACCGTTAAAATCGTATGCCGTGACGGTGCAGGCAAAACCGCATCAAAGGATATTACCGTAACCGTAAGATAAGTGATTCAGAAATACCAAAAACCCCCTTTGCCAAAATGAGCAAAGGGGGTTTCGCAGTTCATTTCTATTGGTGGATCAAAAGAAGAATGGTACTATCAGGAATATGACCCAGCATATATTCCATAAATCAAAGCAGAATCCTAATAATAAGAAAATGGCAACAACAATCAGAGGATAGCATAATGTAATGAGCTTACGTTTCTGAATCATAGAGACAATCAGGTAGTATACAGGAATCGTAAGAAAAATAGTCCAGCTGTAAGACCAGCCGCCCAGAATACCTGACATACCCCAGAGGCAATGAATAAGGACACAGATCAAAGAATAGGGAAAATCAGACAGAATTTTAAATTTAGAACCCTGAGATTTGTCTGACGATTCGGTATAGGAAGAGTCTGCGGTCTGAAAAACACTTTGGGGCTGATTTTTGCCTTTGATCAGCTCGTCAAGGCTGATACCGTATATTTCAGACAGTGCAATTAAATTATCGGTATCGGGGGAAGATTCTCCTCGTTCCCATTCAGACACTGTTTGAGAGGATACACCGATTTTTTGGGCAAGCTCTTCTTGTGACAGTCCTTTTTGTTGGCGGTATCCGGAAAGTTTTTGTGCAAAATCTGTATTCATTTGTTTTCGCCTTTTTTATTTGATGAGGAAATTATATCAGAGTTCGATCCAAAATGCAAGGTGCTTTACAGTCAATTATAAATCAATAAAAATTGTTTTATTTTTCTTGACATTGATAGAATGGAATGGTATAATACATTTAACGATTAAATGATTGTTTAATCGTTAAATGTATTATACTTACAATGGAGGACAAAACAATGAAAAAAACATATAAAATTGAAGTAGACTGTGCCAACTGTGCGGCTAAAATGGAAGAAGCAGCCAAAAAGACAGCAGGTGTCAAAGATGCCAATGTGAACTTTATGACACTGAAAATGACAGTGGAATTTGAGGACGGTGCGGACCGCAATGCCGTAATGGATAATGTATTCAAGGCTTGCCGCAAGATTGAACCGGACTGTGAAATTTATTATAAGAAATAAATAAATTTCAATACTGCCCTCAATGGAAAGTCTTTGGAAAGCGGATTTCCATTGGGGGCAATTTTTCAGGCAGGTGAATTGTATGACAAAAAAGCAAAAAAAGAATTTGATCAGAATCATTGTGTCTGCTGTGATAACAGTAGGGCTGATGTTTTTGCCGTTTGACGGTCTGCTGAAATTTGCGGCGTTTCTGGTGCCGTATCTGATCGTAGGATATGATATATTGATCAAAGCGGTGAAAGGAGTCATCAACCGTCAGCCTTTTGATGAATGTTTTTTAATGACGGTTGCCACCATAGGTGCGTTTGCGTTGGCACTGACAAGCAGCGGTGACTATCTTGAAGCGGTTGCGGTAATGCTTTTTTACCAGATAGGTGAATGGTTTCAGAGTTATGCTGTCGGAAAAAGCCGAAAAAATATTGGTGAACTGATGGATATAAGACCCGACTATGCCAATATAGAAAATGAAGACGGCGAATTGGAGCAAGTTGACCCCGATGATATTGACATCGGAACGGTGATTATAGTGCAGCCCGGCGAAAAAATTCCTATTGACGGAATCGTGACAGAGGGAAATTCTGTTCTTGATACTGCCGCATTGACGGGTGAAAGTGTTCCGAGAAACGTGAAATCGGGAGATGAAGTAATCAGCGGTTGTATTAATTTGAGTGGTCTGCTGAAAATCAGAACTACCAAAGAATTCGGGGAATCTACGGCATCGAAAATACTGGATCTCGTGGAAAATGCCAGTTCCCATAAATCAAAATCCGAAAAATTTATCACGAAATTTGCACGAATATATACACCGGCAGTGGTTTTGTCGGCATTGGCACTGGCATTGCTGCCGCCGGCTTTTGAATGGTTTCTTACCGGGAACGGTGATTTTCTGAAATGGATCTACCGTGCATTGACGTTCCTTGTTATCAGTTGTCCTTGTGCACTGGTGGTAAGCGTGCCACTGGGATTTTTTGTCAGTATCGGCAATGCCAGCAGAAACGGAATTCTGATCAAAGGCTCTAATTATATGGAACAGCTTGCCAAAGCCGAAACCGTTGTTTTTGATAAAACGGGAACACTCACAAAAGGTGTATTTGAACTTACTGCCGTACACCCGGAAAAAATCAACGAAACAGAACTGCTGCATCTTGCGGCTCACGTTGAAAGATATTCCACTCACCCCATAGCGAATTCTTTGAGAAATGCTTATCCCGATGAACACGATTCCTGTGCGGTAGAAGATACGGAAGAAATCTCAGGAAAAGGCATACGTGCCAAAGTCAACGGCAATATCATATGTGTCGGCAATGAAAAGATGATGGCATACGCAGGTGCAAAGATCAGTCAATGTGAACACAGCGAAACGGTGATACACGTTTCACAGAACGGTACCTATATGGGTCATATTGTTATATCGGACGTTGTTAAAGCCACTTCCAAAGAGGCGGTACAATCTCTTCGTCAATTGGGAGTGAAACGAACGGTCGTTTTGACGGGGGACAGCCGGAAAACAGCCGAAAGTGTGTCAAAGAGTATCGGAATTGATGAATTTTACAGTGAACTTTTGCCGGGGGATAAAGTGGAAAAAGCTGAGCAGCTGTTAAGTGAAAAGAAATCCGGCGGCAGTCTGCTTTTTGTCGGTGACGGTATTAATGATGCACCTGTACTGTCAAGAGCGGATATAGGCATCGCAATGGGAGCAATGGGTTCTGATGCGGCAATCGAAGCGGCGGACGTTGTTTTGATGGACGATGATCCGCTAAAAATAGCAAAGGCGATCCGGATCGCAAGAAAATGTATGCGAATCGTAAAGCAGAATATCTGGTTTTCTATCGGCATCAAATTCTTTCTGCTGCTGATGGTGGCGGTATTTGCGAATATGTGGCTTGCGATTTTTGCCGATGTAGGTGTGATGGTACTTGCCGTACTGAATTCAATTCGGTGTATTCGCAATACCTGAAAAAAGGAGAACTATTTTAATGAAACAATATACAGTCAAAGGAATGAGCTGTGCGGCGTGTCAGGCGAGAGTGGAAAAGGCGGTCGCAAAACTTGATGGTGTAGACAGCTGCACCGTCAGTCTGCTCACCAATTCTATGGCGGTGGAAGGCACTGCCGGCGATAAAGACATCATTGCGGCTGTACAAAAAGCAGGCTACAAAGCAAAAGCAATGAAAAGCAGCAATGCAGGTATTCAGTCTTCTGTGAATCAGGACGAAGAGCCATTAACCGATACCGAAACACCCAAAATGGTCAAAAGACTGATTATATCACTGATTTTTCTTTTGATTCTGATGTATTTTTCAATGGCTGTTCATATGTTCGGTTTTCCCGTGCCCGATTTTATGAAACACAATCCTATGGCAATGGGCTTAATGCAGCTGCTGCTTTCTGCTGTCATTATGGTGATACATCAGCGGTTTTTTATCAGTGGATTCAAAAGTCTTTTTCATTTGTCACCGAATATGGATACTCTGATCGCTTTGGGGTCGGGGGCATCATTTTTATACAGTACTGTAATGCTTTTTGCGATGAGTGCGGCATATAGAGACAATGATATGAAGTCAGCTGCCGCCTTGATGAATGAATTTTATTTTGAATCGGCAGCGATGATACTGGTTCTGATCAGTATCGGTAAAATGCTGGAATCCTATTCCAAAGGGAAAACCACCGATGCTCTCAGGTCACTGATGAAACTTGTTCCGAGAACTGCCATTGTGGTGCGTGACGGCAAGGAAATCAGCATCTCAATAGAGGAAGTGGTCAAAGGCGATATTGTTCTGGTACGTCCCGGAGAAAAAATACCTGTTGATGCACTTGTCCTTGAAGGTGAAAGTGCGGTTGACGAATCCGCTCTTACAGGAGAAAGCATACCTGTTGATAAAACAGCGGGCAGCAACGTTTTTTCGGCAACCGTGAACTGTTCGGGATTTTTGAAATGCCGTGCCGTAAAAGTAGGGGAAGATACGACATTTTCTAAAATTATCGAAACCGTCAAAAATATTTCAGCGACAAAAGCTCCTGCGGCAAAGGCGGCAGATAAAATATCGGCTGTTTTTGTTCCTTGTGTGATGGCAATTGCGTTGATTACCGCTGTGGTATGGCTGATCACGGGTTCTGACATCGGCACTGCCCTGACAAGAGGCATATCGGTCTTAGTGGTTTCCTGTCCGTGTGCATTGGGTCTTGCCACACCGGTTGCGATTATGGCAGGCAGCGGAAAAGCAGCAAGATACGGCATACTTTTCAAAAATGCCGAAGCATTGCAGGAAACAGGCAGAATCAACTATGCCGTACTTGATAAAACGGGAACCATTACTGTCGGCAGACCACAGGTAACAGATGTCATTCTCAATGAAGGTGTCAAACGGGAAGAATTGATCGCTTTGGCGGCGGCAGTCGAACACAAAAGCGAACACCCGATTGCCAAAGCAATCACAGAGTATGCAGCAAGCGAAAATATTTCGGTTCCCGAATCCGCTAATTTTCAGTCTGTTACGGGAAAAGGTGTCCAAGCCGAAATCAACGGAGAAATTGTAACGGGTCAACGTTGGAACAAAGAGGAATTGGCTGTTTCTGATGATATTTCCAAAGGAAAAACGGTGGTGATGTTTTCTAAAGGAAAACAAGTCCTCGGAGCAGTTGCCATTGCCGATACAGTCAAGAAAGAATCCGAAAAAGCGGTAACGGAACTCAAAAAAATGGGTATACACGTTGTGATGCTTTCGGGAGATAACTGTGAAACCGCAGAAGCAGTGGGAAAATCCGTTGGAATTGATGAAGTGATCGCCGAAGTAATGCCCGATGAAAAAGGAGAAACTGTAAAGAAATTGCTCCAAAAAGGCAAAACGGCAATGGTTGGTGACGGTATTAACGATGCTCCTGCTCTTTCCGCAGCTGATGTGGGAATCGCAATAGGAGCAGGAACAGATGTTGCCATAGAATCCGCAGATGTTGTTCTTGTCAAAAGCAGACTGACGGATGTGGTATCTGCCGTGAAACTTTCAAGATATACGTATTGGATCATACTTCAGAATTTATTTTGGGCGTTTTTTTACAATGTCCTTCTGATCCCGATTGCCGCAGGAGTTTACAGTGGTTTCGGAGTGACGATGACCCCTGTATTCGGAGCAGCGGCAATGAGTTTTTCGAGTGTTTTTGTTGTTTTAAATGCTTTAAGGCTTAATCTGAAAAAAATATGACAGAGGAAAATTATGGATAATCAAACAAAAATTCTTCCGCATCATCACGGAAATGATAAAATTGCAGAACATATACCGTCTGCCGATACGATTCGGAATGTCGCTGAAGCAATGAAACAGCTGGGCGATCCGAGCCGATTAAGAATTTTCTGGCTGCTGTGTCACTGCGAAGACTGTGTGATCAACATAGCAGCCGCAACCGATATGACCAGCCCCGCCGTATCGCATCATCTGCGTCTGATGAAAAATTCGGGGCTGATCATTTCACGCAGGAGCGGCAAAGAAATGTATTACAGAGCTGCGGACACCGAAATCGTACAGAAACTTCATCATATGATTGAAGACATCGCAGAGATTGTTTGTCCCGAAAAGGAGGAGGATTATGCAGAAAAAACATAAAATCTTTGTGATGATCGCTAATTTGGGAGTCGGGTTTCTGTTGGGAGTGGTACTGATGATCTCTCCGATCAAGTATGCCGAATACATCGCCGAAATCAGCGGTATGAACAGACTGCTGTGTTTTTTGATAGGGCTGATGCTGATGGTATGTTTTTATTTTGTCGGAGTGATCATTCACGAAAGCGGTCATTTACTGATGGGCTTGCTGACAGGGTATCGCTTTATATCGTTTCGCATCGGTTCTTTTGTGTTTGTGAAAGAAAACGGTAGAATTGTGTGCAGAAAATATTCTCTTCCCGGTACATTGGGACAGTGCCTGATGACACACGATCCGGTGCAGTCACCCGATGAGATCAAATATTTTTGGTATCATCTGGGAGGCGGATTGTTCAATTTTCTGACCGGAGCGATCGCTTTGTTGGTAATGTTTCTGTCACAGAATGTCGTTCTGGACTGGTTGATGTTCAGTTTTGCAACTATTTCAATGTATCTGGCATTGACAAATCTGATACCGATGGATTTAGGAATCACCAATGACGGTATGAATATTGTGATGCAAAAGAAATATCCTAACAACAGACAATGCCTGCTGAATATCCTGATTGTGAACGGTATGCAGTACGAGGGCAAAAAAATGCCGGAAATGCCGGAATTTCTTTTCAGTAGTGCCAATCCTGACGGAGAAATATTTGAGGCAAATGCCGCATTGATGCTGAACCAAAGGCTGTTATATGAACACAGATTTCAGGAGGCGGCGGATATTATGTGCAGAATGATCCATAACGATAAAATTACCGATATGCTGAAAAATGAAGCAAAATGTGAATTGATGTTCTGTAAAATCATTTTGAAAGAAGATCGGGAAATGATTGAGGGTCTTTATGATAAAGTCGTAAAATCCTATATTGATCAAACCAAAAAATATTCCATGAGCCGAAGACGACTGATGTACGTTTATGCTCTGCTGATGGAAAATGACAAAACAAAGGCAGAGGCTATATATGATGATGCCCTCCAAATGAAAGATACATACCCCTGCCGAAGCGAATACGAATCTGAAATAGAATTGCTTGAGTATCTCAGGTTGAAACTATGTGATGAACAGAAGGAGTGATGAAAATGTCAGTACCAAAAGACCCGTATATGCTGGTGTCTTATATCAATACGCAGCTCAGAGATTTTTATCCGAGTCTGAAAGAACTGTGCGAAGCAAAAGAACTCAGTGAATCGGATGTGAAAGATCAGCTTTCTGCCGCAGGTTTTGAGTATGATGAAACAATGAACCGCTTTTCATAAAAGCAGGAAATATGGCTCAAATCGGTTTCGGAGATAAATCTCGAAGCCGATTTTTTGCTGTGATATTGAATTTTATGTCTTTTTTTGATATGATGGTTCATATGGATTTATTATATAAAGGAAATGAAAGATGAAGTACTTAAAACAATTTACGATAATTATTGTTATCTCTTTTATCGGAGAAATTCTCCACCAACTGATACCATTGCCCGTACCGGCAAGTATTTACGGAATTATCATCTTATTTGTTTGTCTTTGTACAAAAGTGATACCGCTGGAATCCGTGAAGTCAACAGGAATGTTTCTGGTGGAAATTATGCCGATTATGTTTATTCCGGCAGCGGCAGGACTGATCGATACCTGGGGCATTGTGCAGTCGAGGGTGTTGGAATACATTATCCTGACCGTGATTACGACCTTATTGGTGATGGTTATATCGGGGTTGGTGACACAGCTGTTTATCAGGCAGTCAAAAAAAGCAAAACATCAAACAGATAAGGAGAAGGACAATGATTGAATTTTTGAAAAATTCCGTGTTTTTTGGAGTGTTTCTTACATTAGTGTCGTATAGTATAGGCATTCTGATACAGAAAAAAATCAAACTGGCAGTGTTCAATCCGCTGCTTGTTGCTATTGTGATTTCCGTTGCGGTGATACTGGTATTTGATATTGACTACCAAAAATACAGTGAAAGTACGCAGATACTCAGCTATCTGATGACACCGGCAACCATCTGTCTGGCGATTCCGCTTTATGAGAAAATGGCAGTTCTGAAAGAAAATTATAAAGCGATTTTTATCGGTATCTCCTCAGGAGTGTTGACAAGTCTTTGCAGTATATTGCTTTTTGCGGTGACATTCGGCTTTGACCACAATACCTTTGTCACAATGCTGCCGAAATCGATTACCACAGCCATTGGTATGGGTGTTACCGAAGAACTCGGCGGTTATGTTCCGCTGACAGCGGCGGTGATTATTATTACAGGACTTTTAGGCAATATTTTTGCCGAAATTATATGCAGACTATTCAGAATCACGGAACCGGTTGCAAGAGGAGTCGCCATCGGTACGTCTTCACACGCAATGGGAACAGCAAAAGCACTCGAAATGGGTGAAACAGAGGGTGCGGTCAGCAGTCTTTCCATTGTTACAGCAGGTATACTGACTGTTGTGGGAGCCAGTATTTTTGCACAGTTCGTATAAAAAGAAAAATGGAGGAAATAAAAATGAAATATCAGCTGGCAATTTTTGATTTGGACGGAACCATACTTTATACACTTCAGGATCTGACCAACAGTACCAATTATGCCTTGAGAAAATCAGGCTGTCCCGAAAGAACACTGGACGAAGTAAGACGTTTTGTCGGAAACGGAATTTTGAACCTGATTCGTAGAGCCGTTCCTGAAAACAGCAGTGAAGAGCTTATCAATATAGTGTTTGAAGATTTCAAGGCTCATTATAAAGAGAATTGTGCCGTCACGACAAGAGCATATGACGGGATCGAGGAACTGATCTCCCATCTGAGAGAAATGGGAATGAAAACAGCAGTAGTATCCAACAAAGCGGATTTTGCGGTTCAGGAACTTTGCGAAAAATATTTCAGGGGTCTGTTTGATACCTGTGTAGGTGAAAGAAAAAATGTTAAAAGAAAACCGTCGCCCGATTCCGTGAATGAAATATTATCTCTTCTGGCAGTGAAACGTGAAAATGCTGTCTATATAGGAGATTCCGATGTTGATATTAAAACGGCGAACAATGCCGGTATCGATTGTATTTCTGTCAGCTGGGGATTCCGTGATACAAAATTGCTGCAAGAAAACGGTGCTAAAATCATCGTGGACAATATGCAGGAACTTTACAATGCAATTGTCAATTGACATCAGGGCAGCAGACGGTATCAGATAGTGATTTTATATTTGCTCCGCACAAGTATTTCTCTCAGCTGTCAATAAATACTTGCCATTATGGCTAAAATAAGATTAATTCATTGACAAAGATAAAATAAAAAATTATAATATGATAAGTTGCGTGCGGTATGATGCCGATGAAATCTATTTTGATGGGATCGTGTTTTGATGACAGTTTCACTTTGTATCATTTCTTATAATGAAGAAACCGTAATAAAAGGGCTTTTAAATCAGGTCAGCAATCAAAGCTACCCCAAAAAGAAAACAGAATTAGTTTTGGTTGACAGCGGTTCTGAAGATCATACCAAACAGATACTTTCCGATTTTATGACGGAAAATCGAAATGACTATATGAATATCATTGTTCTTGATAATCCCGATAAGAGTCAGGCGGCAGGCTGGAATACCGCAGTCTGCGGTGCAGCGGGAGATATTATTATCCGTGTGGACGCCCATGCGGAAATACCGGAAAATTTTATTGAAGAAAATGTCAAGCTCATCCAAAGCGGGGAATCTGTCTGCGGAGGAGCACGTCCGAACAAAATATATGATCCTACGCCGATGAAAGAAATGCTTTTTTTGGCAGAAACATCGATGTTCGGAAGTTCGATTGCCGGTTACAGAAGAAAAAATGAAGAAGAAAAAAAATATGTTTCCTCGGTGTTTCATGCAGCATACAGACGTGAAGTGTTTGAAACCGTGGGCGGATTTAACGAAGATCTCGGACGCACCGAAGACAATGAATTCCATTATCGTGTCAGATGTGCAGGATATAAGATTTGTCAGGGAAAAAATATCATATCCTATCAATATATACGGGGTACGCTCGGAAGTATGATCCGACAAAAATATGGAAACGGCAAATGGATAGGACTTACTTTAGGAGTGTGTCCGAAATGCCTTTCGATTTTTCATTTTGTTCCGTTTTGTTTTGTGCTTGCGGTGCTTGCCGGTGCTGCTTTATGTATCACAGGATTGCTGACAGGAATTGGTTGGTTTTCGCTGTTTTTGATTTTTCTTGCGGCAGTGTACGGTGCGGCAAATCTTGTGATGAGTATTACGGCAGTGATTCCGTCTGAAAAACACCTATCGCAGTTGCTGCTGCCGATTGTTTTTTTGATTCTGCATCTCAGCTATGGGATAGGAACCCTTGTCGGTATGATTTGTCTGCCGTTTTGGAAAAGCTGTCTTGACGGTTCGGCACAAAGAAGAATAGAGGAAGTTAAACAAAAAGTAAGAAGCAGCGTTACGGAGGTAGTTTAATGGAAACCAATAAGAAAAAAAAAGGCTTTTTTGCTAAAATCACGGATGGGCTTTTAACCATTCCTCGTGAACATAAAGGCTTTGGAAAACAAACTTTTATGTTGGCAAAAGACGATTTGATTAAAACATATAAAGGTGCAATCATCGGTCCTGCGTGGTCCGTAATGAAACCTTTGTTTCAGCTTTTTGTCTATTGGTTTGCGTTTACAGTCGGACTGCGGGGCGGTGCCAACAGACAGGAAATGGGTGTACCGTATTTTGTATTTCTGATGGTAGGCTTTCTTCCGTGGTGCTTTATGAGCGATACTATATCGGCAGGAAGTAAATGTATCCGTTCCAATCGGCAGTTTGTCAATAAAATTTCCTTTCCTGTGTCCTGTATTATGACATATACGACGATCTCTAAATTTTATGTGCATATCTTTTTATTTGTTCTCAGCTATTCCTATCTTTTGATCACGGGAATGATGCCGAGCATTTATAATTTGCAGATTTTGCTGTTTGCACCTTTGATGTTTTTGTTTTACTGGTGTCTGACTTGGTCGCTGGCACCGATGAGTGCATTCAGCAAGGACTTTGAAAGTTTTATCACCACCATTATGTCCGGACTTTTCTGGCTTTCGGGTGTATGTTACAATTCTTATACCCTTGATTCTGAAGTTGTCAGAATCATCCTTCTTTTCAATCCGATGACCTATTTCTGCAACGCATACAGAAAAGCACTGATATGTGATCAGTGGTTCTTTGAAGGATTCAAGCAAGGTCCGGCACATCCGCTGTGGGAAAACGGTATTTTTCTGATAGAATTTGTTGTGGTGGTTTTCATTGGAATATTTAACTATGTTCGTCTGAAAAAACGTTTGCCCGATGTTCTTTGATGGCGGGAGGGAAAAATGGAAGAAACATTCTTTCAGAAACTGCAAAGAGTCAAGTGGACAGATCTGTGCCATATCTTTTTATTTTTGTTGGCACTGCCGATTTCACTGGTGTACAGATGTTTTCGCCGGAATTTATGGCTGCTGTGCGATAACCGGAATGAAGCACGGGACAACGGGTATTGGCTGTTCCGATATATATGTGAAAATTATCCCGAACAGGATGCAGTCTATGCCATCAGCAAAAAATCACCCGACTATCAAAAAGTCAAAGACTTGGGTAAAACCGTCCATTACGGTTCGCTGAGGCACTGGATACTATACCTGACTGCCGAAAAAAATATCAGTTCGCAAAAGGGCGGCAAACCGAATGCTGCTGTATGCTATGTGCTGGAAGTTAAAAAAATCCTCAAAAATACCAGAATTTTTTTACAGCACGGAATCATTAAGGACGATATGCCTTTTCTGCATTATCGTAATACCCAAATGAAAATGTTTGTATGCAGCACCAAGCGTGAAACCGAGTTCGTCAGTGAAAAATATGGTTATCCCGACGGAAGTGTCAGGGAACTGGGGCTTTGCCGCTTTGACAGGCTGCATCATTTTGAAATCAAAAACAATCAGGTTCTTTTAATGCCAACGTGGAGAAGCTGGATTGCAGCACCTACATCGGCATCGGACAAGATAGAAGATGTTTCCGATTTTCGCAATACGGAATATTTCCGTGCGTGGAGTGAATTTCTCGCTGATGAACGTCTTCATCGGATATTGAAAGAAAATGATTTGCAGATGATTTTTTATCCTCATAGGGATATGCAGGGATTTATCGAATATTTTCATATTACAGACGACAGAATCACGGTTGCCAAGTGGCCCGAATACGACGTACAGTCACTGTTAAAAGAATCTGCTTATCTGATTACGGATTTTTCCAGTATTGCAATGGATTTTGCGTATATGAAAAAACGTCTGATGTACTACCAGTTTGATTACGAAGATTTCAGGCAGGGACATTATCCTGAGGGATATTTCAGCTATGAAAATGACGGATTTGGCAAAGTATGCTATCATCTTGATGAGGCGATCAGTGAATTTGAAAATGCGGTATCGGAACAATTCCGGAATCCGTCTGTTTATCTGGAACGGCATACGGCCTTTTTTGATTTGTACGATACGGATAATTGTAAACGAAACTATGAAGCGATTAAGGAGCTGTAACGGATGGCAAATTCCGGAAAAATAGATTTTGTGATTGCGTGGGTTGACGGAAACGATCCCGATTGGAGAGCCGAAAAGGCACATTATGACGGTTCGGCAAAAATGGACAACAGCGATACGCCTGTCAGGTATCGTGACTGGGATAATCTTCAATACTGGTTCAGAGGCGTGGAGAAATTTGCTCCGTGGGTGAACAAAATTTATTTTATCACGTGGGGACATCTTCCGAAATGGCTGAATACAGACAATCCCAAACTGGTGATTGTTAACCATCGGGACTATATCCCCGAAAAATATCTTCCTACGTTTAATTCCCATACCATAGAACTGAATATGCACAGAATCAAAGGGCTGAGTGAAAATTTCGTTTATTTTAATGATGATATGTTCCTGATTAACAAGGTGAAACCGGAAGAATTTTTTGTCAATGATTTTCCCTGCGACACTTATGGTCTGAACTGTATTTATTTCGGTCATGACAGTGCAGGACATTTCAACGGGTCAAATATGGAAATTATCAATACGGAGTTCAAAGAAAAACATCGTATCATCAAAAAGAATTTTGGTAAATGGTTCTCTTTGAAAAACGGTATGCGAATCGTCTTAAAAACATTTTTGCTTTATCCGTGGGAATGGTTTCCGGGATTTCACTACAATCATCTTCCGTCTAATTTTAAAAAGAGTACTTTTGATGAAATATGGGAAAAATATGAGAAGATCCTGGACAAAACGTGCAGTGATCAATTTCGTAAAGAATATCATGTGAATCAATGGCTGATGAAGTACTGGCAGATATGCAAGGGGGAATGTATGGTACGTTCCGATAAAATAGGCGAGTGTTTTCATATCAAAGAAGAAAATTTTGCTCAGCTTTGTCATGTCCTCAGAAATCAGAGCCGTAAACTTGTCTGTATCAACGATACCCCCAGAACACTGGACTTTGAAAGCAAAAAAAGACAGGTAAATGAATGTTTTGATTTGATTCTGCCGGAAAAATCTTCGTTTGAAAAATAAAGGAGGAAAAAAGCCTTGACGTTAAATTTTTCAAAAAATGACACCCTTACTGTAAAAGGCGTTGCTATTATTTTTCTGATATTTTATCATTGTCTGTCCTCTGTGGACAGACTTTGCGGATACGAAGTCAGTTTTGGACTGATGCCGCAAAAAACAGCGATGTTTATTTTTGAAACAATGAATATATGTGTCGGTATGTTTGCCTTTTTATCCTCATACGGACTGACAAAAAGCATTATGCTGAAATATAAGACCCTGCATCTTGACAAGCACAGTACATCTGATTTTCTGGTAAAAAGAACGGTATCACTGTTGGGTTCATTTCTGATTCCTTATCTTGCCTGTATCATTCCTACATTGATATTCACCAATTACAATCCCTACGGGACGGACATCAGTTTTGTATTTAATCTGATAGCCGATATGTTCGGTGTTGCGGGCATTATCGGTTCCAAAATGATGATAGGTACGTGGTGGTATATGGGATTTGCTCTTGTTATTATTTTCTTGATACCGCTGACCGTCAGGCTTTATGAACGTTTCGGTATTTTTTGTGCTGTTCCGTATTTATTGATACCCGTACTTTTGCAGCCGAATTTCTTTTCGGAGAGCGGACTGGAAAATATGACACGCTGGCTTCTTACCATACCGATGGGTGTAATATTTGCTGATCTGAAAATATTGGAGCGTCTGAAGGAAGCAAGCCCTGTTAAAAATAAGACGGTCGGAAAGATCATTAAATTTGTCATTTTGACGGTGATTCTGGTTGTTCTTGTTATATTCAGAAGAACCGATTGGTGCGAAAAATACTTTTTCTATGTGATCAGTTCGGTTTTGCCTGTATACTTTATTTATTATTTGTATGAATTTGTTTGCGGAATTCCCGTAGTAAAGACCGTACTCGGATTTTTGGGCAAACATTCGTCCAATATATTCTTTATGCATACCTTTGTCAGATATGTATGGCTGAAAGACATTACCTATTCTCTGGGTAATTGGGGACTGATTTTCCTGTTTGTACTTGCTGTATCGCTGGGACTTTCCTTTGCGGTGATGCTGGTACAATGGCTCGTACGCTGGAACAAACTGACAAAATTTGTTTCAGACAAGACGGCAAAATTTTTTGACAGTATACTTGTGGTAAAAACAGAGGCTTCTTGACATCAAAGTCAATATATGATATATAATGTTTGCAGAGTGACAAAAAAGGCTCAAAAAGACACGGACGGTGGGAAAAGAATGGATAAGATAGATTTTGTGATGATATGGGTTGACGGAAACGATCCGGAGTGGCAAAAAGAAAAAAATCTTTATGACTCATCTGATGAAAAGGGAGATAATACAGAAGTACGGTACAGAAGTTGGGATAATCTTCAGTATTGGTTCAGGGGTGTGGAAAAATTTGCCCCTTGGGTCAACAAGATACATTTTGTAACGTGGGGACATCTTCCCGAATGGCTGAACCGGGATAATCCGAAACTGAATATTGTCAATCATAAAGACTATATTCCTGCCGAATACCTTCCGACGTTTAATGCCAATACTATTGAGTTGAATCTTCACAGAATAGAGGGTCTGAGCGAACAATTTGTATACTTTAATGATGATATGTTTGTAACTGCTCCTGTAAAACCCGAACACTTTTTTAAAAATGGTCATCCTATGGATACTTACGGGCTTGACTGTATCTTTTTCGGGAAAAAAAGTGCCGGTTTTTTCAACGGAAATGATATGGAACTGATTAATATTCACTTCAATAAGAAAAAACTGTTCAAAACGAAGGCAAAACGAAAATGGTTCAGCCTGAAAAACGGCACCAAACGGGTGATTAAAACAGCGGCACTTGATATGTGGCCGTGGTTTCCGGGAATCTATTATAATCATCTGCCCAGCAATTTTTTGAAAAGTACTTTTGAAAAGGTATGGGAACTGGAGGGTGAAACACTTGATATGACCTGCCAAGATAAATTCCGTACCAAAACCAACTGTAACCAGTGGCTGATGAAATTCTGGCAGCTATGCGAAGGGGAAGCACTTCCGAGAAATACGAAAATCGGACGCTGTTTTCATATTAAAGACAGATTATTCCCCGAGATGTTGGATGCGATCTCAAATGGACGGTATAAGCTGATATGTGTCAACGATACGATCAGAACCAGCAATTTTGAAATGCAGAAACAACAGGTGATAGAAGCATTCGACAAATTGCTTCCTGAAAAATCAAGTTTTGAAATATAATTAAGTATAAAAACAGCCTGAAGGCAGGAGGAAATGATTATGAGCAAGGAAACGATACCAACCGGTACAGAAAAAAATTATCCCTATTTGTTTTCGGTCATCATACCGGTTTATAATGTAGAACAGTATGTGGCAGAAACCATCGAATCTGTGATTCATCAATCCATAGGATTTGAAAATATTCAGATTGTTCTTGTGAATGACGGCAGTCCGGACAACAGCGAAGAGATTTGCCTCGAATACAAGAATCAATATCCCGATAATATTGTATATGTCAAACAGGAAAATGCGGGTGTCAGTGCCGCCAGAAATACAGGTCTGCAATATGCAAAAGGAAAATACATTAATTTTCTGGATTCCGATGATTGTTGGGAAGAACTTGCTTTTGAAAGAGTCAACTTTTTCTTTGAAGAACATTACGATGAAGTGGACGTTGTAGCGGCAAGAAAAAAATTTTTTGATGCCAGAAACGGTTTTCATCGTCTTGACTATAAATTTAAAAGAACTTGTGTGGTTGATCTCAAAACGGATTATGAATTTATACAGATGGATGTCACCGGTGCGTTTATCAAGGCGGAGGCTATCGGAGATCACCGTTTTTCAACAAAACTGAAATATGGTGAAGATGCACAGTTTGTCAATTCTATTATTCTCGATAAATGCAAACTGGGTGTTGTCAGAGGTGCGGTTCACTTATACAGAAAGCGTCCTGATGAAACTTCTGCACTGCAGAATGAATTGACATCGGACAGTTATTTTTTCGACTCTCCCGAATTTTTCCATAAAGATATGTACAGACAGTCGATCGAAAAATACGGAGAGATTATTGAATATGTACAATATATGGTAATGTATGATCTTCAGTGGAGAATGCAAAAGCCGGTTCAAGATGTTCTGGACGAGCAGCAATATGCCCGGTACCGCCGTGTTTTGATGGACATACTCAAAGAAATCGATGACAGACTGATACTCAGTCAGAAGAGTATGTATATGAATATGAAAATATATACTCTGAATTTAAAATACGGAAGAGATGTAAGAAAAGAACTGGTTTTCGACCACAATCGTCTTTTATATAATCACTACTCTGTCTTGAATCTGGTGAATGCCAAAACGATTGCCGTATTTTCGTTTATTGATATTATCAATGATACGCTGTATATGGAAGGCAAAGATAACTGCTGGTTAGACAACAGCGATTATGATTATTATATCCAGTACGGAGAAAATATTTATCGTCCCGAATATTATGATTGTCCCAAGTTTGATGTAGAGGGACTTGACGGTGTGATTGAAAAAGGAAGAGCAATGAAGTTTGCCATTCCTCTGATAAAAGATGAAGAAACGCAGCTGAAATTATTTTTTGTATATAAAGAATACGAAAAGGACATCTACTTTTCTTTGGGAAAATTTGCTCATATTCCTGCGGTGGAACAGGGCTATTATGTCAAGGATAATTATATCCTGACAACAGAGGGCAGATGTCTGTGGTCTATTCCGTATACCCGCAGACTGCATAAGAAATGTGAGAAATCATATCGTAAAGTTCTCAGAGAGAAGGGCAAAGCCTATCTTATCAAGTACAGAAAACTGCACAGCTTGATGAGCAAGATGACAAAGAAAAAAATATGGCTGATTTCGGACCGTGTCAATAAAGCAAATGACAACGGTGAACATTTGTTTAAATATATTAACTCTATTCATCCCAAAGACATCAAAGCTTATTATTATATTGATAAAACAAGCGAAGATTACCGGAAGATGAAACGTATCGGCAAAGTCATACCGTACAATACGCCGATGTACAGACTGTATTTTCTGCTTTCCGACAAAATTATATCTTCAAGCGGAAATGAATATGTGATTAATGCTTTTGAAAATGACCGAAAATTTCTTTCTGATCTTTATAATTTTGATTATGTATTTTTACAGCACGGTGTTACAAAGGACGACCTGTCGGATTGGGTCAACAAGTATAATAAAAATATCAAGGCTCTTGTTACGGCAGGACGACCCGAATACCAGTCATTCTGTGACGGTGACTATTATTATACACCCGATATTCCGATTCTGTCCGGATTCCCCCGCCATGACAATTTGATGCGTATGCAGAAGGCCCTTGACCCATCGGAACAGGAAAAGAAAATACTTGTCATTCCGACCTGGAGAAAAAGCATCAAGGGAAGCTATAATCCCGTGACAGGTGAAAGTATTTACTATGATGAATTTAAAAATACGGACTATTTCAAATTCTATAATGATCTGATCAGTGATAAGCGTCTGTGCGAATGTATGAAAAAACACGGCTATAAAGGTTTGTTCTGTATGCATCCGTCGCATACAAAACAATATGTTGATTTTACACCGAATGATGTATTTACGGTCAATCACGGTTATGTTGATTATCAGAAAGAATTTACGTCCTCTTCCTTGCTTGTAACAGATTATTCCAGTGTATTTTTTGATTTTGCTTATCTCAAAAAACCGATTGTGTATTCACAGTTTGACAAAGATGAATTTTTTGCCGGTGAACACGCCTACAAAAAAGGTTACTTCAGTTATGAAGACAACGGTTTCGGACCTGTTTGCTATGATCTGGACAGCACTGTTAATGCGATGATTTCAGAAATTGAAAGAGACTGCAAAAATGAAGAAAAATATATTCAGCGTATCGAAGACTTTTATCCTTACTTTGATGAAAACAGCTGTCAACGTGTTTATGAATCTATCAGAAAGATTCCAAAATAATACCAGACTTATCGAATAGATCTGCTGTATCCCGACAATCCTGCCCCGCTATTCAGAAATGCATTATATGAAACCGGGCACAAGGATTGTCGGGATATTAATATGCGATACATAAAATAAAATTCCCAAAACTACTTGATATTCATTGTCCGATAAGGTAAAATTAATAGTTGTAATAAAGAAAAATATATGATAAAGGAGAATGATGTCATGGTATTTGCAGATTTATTTTTTCTGTATTTCTTTTTGCCATTATGCCTGATTTTTTATTTTGCTTGTAAAAAATTAGAAAATAAGAATACAGTGCTTGTAGTTTTTTCCTTGATATTTTATGCATGGGGAGAACCATTGTGTTTTTTCCTGCTTTTATTTTCTGCTTTTCTTAACTGGTATGCCGGACGTCTTATCGGGCAGTTCAAAGGAACACCTGCTGCCAAAACAGCTGTGGCTGCGGCAGTGGTGATTGATATTGCATTGCTGATGGTATTTAAGTACAGCGGATTTATCGTGGGAAATATCAACGGTCTGCTGCATTTATCCCTTCCCGTTCCTGAAATTGCTTTGCCGATTGGTATCAGTTTCTTTACTTTTCAGGCAATATCCTATGTTATCGACTGCTATTGGGAAACAGTGGAACCTCAGCAGTCGTTTAAAAAATTTCTCCTTTATTTATCCCTGTTTCCGCAGCTTGTTGCGGGGCCCATCGTACGTTACAGTGTCGTAATGGACGAAATTGATAAACGCAGATCAACGGTTGATGATATAAGCGAAGGTGCAATGCGTGTCATCGTGGGACTTGCCAAAAAAGTTATTGTTGCAAACAATCTTTATGCAATCGTGACACAGTTCTTTGGCAATGACATCAGCAACCTGTCTTTCCTTGGAACGTGGTATACCGTAATTGCCTATTCGCTTTATGTCTATTTCGATTTCAGCGGCTATTCGGATATGGCGATCGGTCTGGGACGTATTTTCGGGTTTCATTTCAACGAAAACTTCAATTATCCCTTTATCTGCAAAACCATCAGTGAGTTCTGGCAGAGATGGCATATTTCTCTGAGTACATTTTTCAGAGATTATCTGTTCTATGTGCCGATTTTCGGAAAACCCCGCAAGTATTTGAATCTGTTTCTTGTATGGTTCTGTACGGGAATGTGGCACGGTGCAGAATGGAACTTTATCTTCTGGGGACTGTATTTCGGGCTGTTCCTTCTTCTCGAAATTAAAATCGGCAAGAAACGTATGAAAAAATGGCCGCTGTGGCTGACACATCTATACAGCAAGTTGGTCATTGTTATTGGTTTCGGTATTTTCTATTTTTCCGATCTCGGACAGCTCGGAAAATTCTTCCTCAATATCAGCGGTATCAGTATGCTGACAAACGGCAACAGCTTTGCGGATATTATTACTTGGAATTCTTTCCTGGCAAATATCTTCCTGATTATTTTCGCAGTGATTATTTCGATGCCCGTTCTGCCCAAAATCAAATACTTCTTCTTTGAATGGGCAAACAATACCGTCTATACAACGGGAAAAATGCTCGGCACGGTGGGCTGTGCTTTCCTGCTGATTATGTCAAGTATTTTGCTTGTCGATTCGACTAACAATCCGTTCTTGTATTTCCGTTTCTGATTTTACATAAAGGAGAATGAAAAATGGAAAAAAATTCTCAAAAGCCTCAGAATCCTCCCCGTAAAAAAAGCTATAACAGATATAAACGTTCTGCTGTCAGACGCTTTTCTTCGGCATTGTCTTTGTTGGTATTGGTTCCGGTATTTGCTCTTACGGCACTGTTTTTACTGCTGTTTCCTCATTCCACAGTGTCTTATATCGAAAAACGAAATCTTGCGGAATTTCCGCAGTTCTCATTCGAGAATTATTTTTCGGGAGCGTTTACCGCAGGCGTAACCCATTATTATGACGATACCGTGCCGTTCAGAGATGATTTTAAAAATATCGGCAATCGTTTTAAATCGAATTTTGGCATACAGACGGGTGATTCTGTATCTGCTACCGGTAAACTCACAACGGCAAAGAAAAAAGAGAATACAAACCCGTCGGGCAATACGGAAGTTTCCGCAAACAGCAAATCCGATACTCCGTCATCGGACAGTCAATCACAGGGTACTTCCGAAGAAAGCAAACAGAAAGACTATACAAAAGAAAATGCAGAATATACAGTTGAAAACGGTATCATTGTTGTTAATCAGGACGGACATTACCGTGCACTTGAAATGTTCGGCGGAGGCTCAGGAGATGCCTATGTCAATGCTTTGAATGAATTCCGAGAGTCGCTCGACAGCAAAATCAAAGTTTATTCTATGATTGCTCCTCTTGCCAGCGAATATTATACACCGGCAAACTATTCTGAATTTACTGCCAATCAAAAAGAATATTTTGATGATATAGCAAAACGTCTGAATAAAGGGATTGTATCGGTAGATGCGGATTCTGCCTTGGCACAGCATACCGAAGAAGACATTTATCTCCGAACAGACCACCACTGGACCGCTCTCGGTGCTTATTATGCAGCCGAAGCCTTTGCAAAGACAGCCGGTGTTCCGTTTAAGGACATTAATACCTATCAGCCTGAAACAGTAAGTGGTTTTGTAGGAACGATGTATGCATTTACGCAGGATATTAATATCAAGAATGACCCCGAAGATTTTGTATACTATGTTCCCGAGAATAATGATCAATGCACGGCTTATTATTACGACACGGCATTCCGTTATTCCGATGACGGCAATTTCTTCAATCAGGTGGGTGATCCTCAGACCAATGCCTATATGATCTTTATGGGCGGTGACGAACAGGTTGTAAAGGTTAAAACCAATGTTCATAACGGCAGAAAACTTCTGATGATCAAGGACAGTTACGGCAATGCAGAGGCGGCTTGTTATTTGACTTCGTTTGAAGAAATTTATGTTGTCGATATGAGATATTTTGAATTGAATCTTGTCGATTTTGCCGAACAGATGGGTGTTACAGACGTATTGTTTACGATGGTGACATTCTCAGCGTTTGGCGACAATGCTGAGAATCTCGATACTATTATTACGCAGGCAAAGGGTGAAACGATTATTGACGCTGCCGTTGAAGAAGAAAACAAATCATCAGCGGCAATAGAAGGAGAATAAAAGAATGGTAGAACTGGAATATCCTTTTGACAATGAATATGTAATGAAAAAGAGAAAATCGCTCCGGCGAACACTTTTGGCTGACGGTACTAAAAGACTGAAAAAGAAAATCGCTGTTTTCGGCGGTTCTACCACTAATGATATTGTGGTATATCTGGAACTGTTTCTTCTCAATAATGGCATAGAGCCGGAATTTTACCAGTCGGAATATGCCCGCTACTGGCAGGATGCGATGTTCCCGAGCGAAGAACTGCTTGATTTTCAGCCGGATATTGTTTTTATACATACCACCAGCCGCAATATCACAGCGTATCCCACGGCTGCCGACAGCAAAGAGGCAGTGTCTGGACTTCTTGAAGCGGAATACCAGAAATTTGAACAGATGTGGCAAAAAATCAGTGATACCTATCACTGCCCGATTATTCAGAATAATTTTGAGATGCCCTTTTATAGAATAATGGGCAATAAGGATTGCTGTGATTATCGGGGACGTTCCAATTTTGTGAACCGACTGAATGAGAAGTTCTATGAATATGCAGAAAAAACAGAAGGATTTTATATCAATGATATTCACTTCATTTCTGCTTCTTATGGATTGAAAGAATGGAGCAATCCTCTGTATTGGAATATGTATAAATACGCAATGTGTGTGGAAGCCATTCCGGAATTTTCTTTGAATCTTGCCAATATCATTAAATCTGTTTTCGGCAAGAATAAAAAGGCACTGGCACTTGATCTGGATAATACACTCTGGGGCGGAGTGGTCGGTGATGACGGTGTGGAGGGGATACAGATAGGGCAGGAAACAGGGGTTTCACAGTCTTATTATGAATTCCAGTCATATATCAAATCGCTGAAACAGCTTGGCATTATTTTGACGGTTTGTTCCAAAAATGATCACGAAAATGCCATTGCCGGACTGAATCATCCCGAAGGTGCATTGAAACCTGATGATTTCATCATTATCAAAGCAAACTGGGAAAATAAAGACCGGAATATTATTGAAACAGCAGCAGAGCTGAACATACTGCCGGATTCTATTGTTTTTGTCGATGATAATCCTGCTGAACGTGCCATTGTTAACGCCCAGATTGCAGGTATCAGTACACCTGTAATGGACAGCGTGGAAAATTATATTACTACTATTGACCGCAACGGTTATTTTGAAGTCACAAATTTCAGTGAAGACGATCTGAAACGGAATGAAATGTATAAAGCTAATGCCGAACGTGCCGCACAGCAGGCTTCGTTTACAGATTATAACGAATATCTTCTGAGTCTTGATATGACGGCAGTGATCGATGATTTTATCCCGATCTATCTGCAAAGAATTACACAGCTTTCCAATAAAAGCAATCAGTTCAATGTTACCACTAAACGCTATACGCCGACCGAAATGGAAGAAGTATTCCACAGTGGCAATTATATCAGACTGTACGGAAAGCTGATCGATAAATTTGGTGACAACGGTGTTGTTTCTGTCGTGATAGGTAAAAAAGACGGTGATACGCTTCATATGGATCTTTGGATTATGAGCTGCCGTGTGCTGAAAAGAGATATGGAATTTGCAATGCTCGACAGGCTGACAGAACGCTGTAAAGAACAGGGAATACATACGATAAAAGGCTATTATTATCCCACAGCAAAAAATAAGATGGTCAAAGACCTCTATCAAACCTTCGGATTTGAAAAAATAGAGGAAGACAACGAAGGAAATACTGTATGGCAATTAAACGTTGATTCTTATGAAAATAAAAATCACGTTATTAAAGTTGAGGATAATTCCTCGATTCAATAAAATTAAAGGAGAATTCAATTATGGACAGCAAAACAATTTATGCAAGACTGAATAAGGTTTTTCGTGATGTTTTTGATGATGATTCTATCAAAGTGACCCCTAAGACCACCGCAGACGATATTGATGACTGGGACAGCCTGGAACATATTACATTGATCGCCGCTGTGGAGCGTGAATTTAAAATGAAATTCAAGATGGGCGAAATTTCCTCTATGAAAAATGTAGGAGAAATGGCATCTATCATTGCACAGCGTGCAAAATAATGGTAAACCCATTCACAGTCACTGTTAACACATTATAATGTGTTAACAGTGATTTTTGTTTGAATAAAATAAAGATGTCTGTATTGACAAATACAGACATCTTTCATAGCGTATTGAAAAGAAGAACAAACTGATAACTCAGTTAGTAATCGTTCTTTCTGTTTCCTTATCAAAGATATGGATTTTTTCAACGTCAAAAGCAATTTCAATTTCTTCGCCGGCTTCAGCAGTAGAAGAGGGGTCAACACGGGCAATCGCAGAGCTGCCTTCGATGTTCAGATAGATGTAAATCTCATTACCCATCAATTCTGTGATTTCAACCTGAGCTTCTATGATGCTTTCTTCTGATCTTTCGAGGAATTCGGGTTCATCATGAATATCTTCGGGACGAATACCGAGAACAACTTCTTTTCCTACGAAGTGTGAAAGGATATTTTTCTTGTTTTTGGATTCGGGAAGCGGAATAGTATAGTTACCGAACTGGATACCGTAATCATCACCCGAACGAACAATGGTAGAATCGATGAAGTTCATCTGAGGCGTACCCATAAATCCTGCAACAAACTGGTTACAAGGTCTTTCATAAAGGTTCTGCGGAGTATCAACCTGCTGAATGAAACCGTCTTTCATAACAACGATACGGTCAGCCATCGTCATAGCTTCTGTCTGGTCATGCGTAACGTAGATAAATGTGGTACCAAGTCTTTTGTGGAGCTTGGAAATCTCGGTTCTCATGGCAGTTCTGAGTTTTGCGTCAAGGTTGGAAAGCGGTTCGTCGAGAAGGAATACCTTAGGATCACGAACGATAGCACGACCGAGAGCAACACGCTGTCTCTGACCACCTGAGAGAGCCTTAGGCTTACGTTCAAGAAGATGAGCAATGTCAAGTGATCTTGCAGCTTCTTCAACACGTCTTCTGATCTCTTCCGGGGGAGTTTTGCGAAGTTTAAGACCGAAAGCCATATTATCAAAAACTGTCATATGGGGATAGAGAGCATAGTTCTGGAACACCATTGCAATATCTCTGTCCTTGGGAGAAATGTCGTTAGCGAGAACGTCACCGATGTGAAGTTCGCCCTTTGAAATATCTTCAAGACCTGCAATCATACGAAGCGTGGTTGACTTACCGCAGCCTGAAGGGCCAACAAAGATAATAAATTCTTTATCTGCGATTTCAAGGTTAAAGTCACTTACAGCTACAACATTTCCGTCATAGATCTTGTAAACATTTTTTAATGATACACTTGCCATAATAATCCTCCTGAGTTCGCCGTATATAGTAACATAAAACAGGCAGACAGTCAAAACATCTTTGCTGCTGCATATCCATGTACTAAAGCGTTTTTTAAATTCAACACTATTACTATAACAGATTTAAAAAGAAAATGAAATACTTTTTTTTACTAAAAACAAGTGTCTATGTTTAGATATAATTAACATATGCCGAAAATACAAATTAAAATTTAGCTAAAATGCATAAGGAAATAGGAGAGAAATTCAATTGAATGTGAAATAAATTATCGAAAGCGATTTTTTATATCCTATTATTCCTTTGTTCTCTTTAATATATCGGTCTTTTCCTGTTCTGTCAATTCACGAAATTCTCCCGGACGCAGATTTTCATCAAGCGATACTTCTCCTATCCGTATTCGTTTCAGGTATAGGACATTAGCCCCCAGTGAAGCAAACATTTTTTTGATTTGGTGGAATTTTCCCTCGCAGATTTCGACAAAAGCGTTTTTCTCACCGATAATTTTCATATCGGCACTCCGGCAAATAACATCGCCGTACCGAATGCCGCTTTGAAATGCCTTTACATCCTCGTCTGTCAGTATTTTATCTGTTTCGGCATAATAAAGTTTAAAGACGTGGTTTTTCGGAGAGAGCATTTTATGGGCAAGTTCGCCGTCATCTGTGATCAGCATCAGACCCTCTGTATCTTTATCGAGCCTTCCGGCAGGGAACAGTCCTTTTCGTTTCAGTTCATTCGGCAGCAAGTCGATCACCGTTTTGGCATAGCGGTCATTACTGGCAGATAAGACACCGGCGGGTTTGTTCATCATAATATACAGATATTCTTTAAAGCAGATGGTTTGTCCGTCAACGGATATAACGGTTGTTTCGGGGTCGAATTTTTCATCGGCACGTTTGACCGTGATGCCATCCGCTTTGATTCTGCCTGCTTTGATCATATTTTTTGTTTCGCTTCGTGAAGCAATATTTTGTGAAGATAAAATTTTATCGATTCTTTGACGCTGCATACAAACCTCCGAAATGATAATATGCGGTAATTGTATCATAGTTTTTAACTTTTTGCAAATACAAGCATATTATACAGATGAGGTGATTTTATGGAAAGTGTTATCTATATTGTACAGCCGGGAGATACTCTGTATGCCATAGCGGAAAAATACAATACCACCGTCAATCATATTGCACGTTTCAACGGAATAGCCGATCCAAACGTGATTGATGTGGAGCAGGTGCTCAGAATACCCATAACCGATGATCCGGAAAAAAACTATGAGGAGTACACGGTGGAAAGCGGCGATACACTTTACCTGATTGCAAGGAACAATGGTGTTTCCGTATGTGATCTGATCAATATGAACAGGCTTACCAATCCGGATTTGATTTATCCCGGACAAATCATTCTGATTCCAAAATAAACTTTCTTCAGAAGCATTAAGACATATTTTGGTTTGGGCATTTTACTGTTTTTGAAGCAGCAGTATTGCGTTTCTGCTTGACAGCTCCCACTGCGAATAAATAGAACATCAGGCAAAAAATAATCTTTAAAATGGTATCGACCGTCAGATGATGCAAAGGAGGGATCATATTACATAACAAACACGGCAGACTGATACAAATGATCGGATAAACTACTGAGCTGAATAGACGAATTTTTACTTTTGTGACAGAAATGAGTTTTAAAAGGCTCATCGTCGTATTCAGAAGTTCCGATATAATAATCACGCCTACGACACCCTTAATGCCGTAAATTGGCACCAGTATATATGTCAGTATTACTCTGATGATCGAATCAATCAAATTAAAAACAAGATAGCTGGTCTGTTTGTTAAGCCCTTTCAGCATACCGTCAACCACCGAATCCAGATACATAAAGGGAATAACAGGAGCGAGCATCATCAGGAATTCTCCCGCAGGACTGTTGCCGTAAAGGATCTGGCAGATCGGAACAGCAAAAAAGATCAATATCACCGTGACAGGTATGGAATACAGTAAAGTAACATTGATCATTTTTTCCGTCATATGTCTGATGCCGTTTTTGTATTTTTTAATTCTTGCCTCTGCGATTTCGGGAACGATCAGCACCGCAAACGGAATGATAAACACGGACGGAAAAGTCAGAACCGGCATTGTCATTCCGCTCATAATTCCGTACTGTGAAAGTGCCAGTGCGGGATCACTCCCGTAACGTTTCAGCCCGAAAGGAATGAGGACGTTTTCAACAGCGGAAAGTCCGCTTCGCAGACAAGAATTCAGACTGATGGGGGCGGCTATGGGAATGATTTTTTGATAAAGTTTACGCACAGGTTCTTTTTGTATGTTCCATTTTCTGATGTCTGCTGTATAAAGGAGAAAAGCATAAATAAATGATACGATTTCCGCAGCAACTGTTCCTGTAACGGCTGCCATACACGCAGAAGACAGATCATTGCAGTTCCCGAAGGACATTATCATAACCAATACAAGAATTTCCGTAATCTGTTCCAGCAATTGTTCGCCCGAACTTTGCAGCGTTTTTCTCTGTGCTGTAAAATAGCCTCTTACACTTGCCGAAAATGCCATAAATGGCAGACTGACAGATAAAAGACGCAGTGATGGCACAGCTCGTGGATCTCCCAAAAAAGCGGTTCCGAGAAAATCGGAAGAAACAAACATCAGACCGCCTGCGGCTGCTCCGAACAAAAAAGAAATCATCATACATTTTTCCACAGCATATTTTGCTGCCGAACGTTTTCCCATCGACAAATAATCTGCCGTCAGTCTGGTAACGGTCAGAGAAAATCCCGAACTGACCGCTGATGCAAAGAAAAAATAGATGCTGACTGTCAGTCTGTAAAGACCTATGCCTTCGCTGCCTATGACATCAGCCATATAGATGCCTGCAATCATAGCAATACAGCGTATCATCAGTGATGTGGCAGACATAATAATTCCGTTTTTGATAAATAATGCTTTTTTGATAAAAATCACCGCATTTCAAATGAAATTCATTTTTAAAAGACAGCAGACAACGTTGACGTTTTCAAGTATGTGTTGTAGAATATGAGATAATGATTGAAAAAGAGGAGATAGCTTTCAATGTTTAAGTTAAGACGATTTTTAAAAAAATATAAACTTCAGCTTATCATCGGACCTCTCTGTAAACTGACCGAAGCAGTATTTGAGCTTTTTATTCCGCTGATTACAGCCGATATTATTGACAATGGTGTTGCAAACAATGATGTCGGCTATGTGCTTCAAAAAGGAGGATTGATGGTGCTTCTCGGAGCATTGGGACTGGGGTTTGCCCTGATATGCCAGAAGTCTGCTTCCATTGCTTCTCAGGGTTTCGGAACACAGGTCAGAAACGCAATGTTCCGGCACATCAACAGTCTGTCTTATCAGGAAATCGACAAATTCGGCACACCGTCACTGGTAACGAGAATAACCAATGATGTCAATCAACTCCAGCTTGCCGTAGCAATGCTGATACGTCTTGTGATAAGAGCACCTTTTCTGGTAATAGGTGCATTGATAATGGCTATGACAATTGATCTGAAAATATCACTGATTTTTCTTGTAGCCTCACCTTTTATCGCATTGGTGCTGTTTCTGGTAATGAACAGATCGGTGCCGTTTTTCAAATCCATACAGAAAAAACTTGACGAAGTATCTTTGATCGCAAGAGAAAATCTATCCGGCAATCGTGTGATACGGGCTTTTTCCAAGCAGCAAAGCGAAGAACAGCGATTTAATGAAAAAAACGATGCATTATCCCGTTCAGCCGTTATCGTGGGCAAAATTTCGGCATTGCTTGACCCCCTTACATATGTGATCGCACAGGCGGCGATTATTGCTGTTGTATGGTTCGGAGCAAAATTTGTATTTCACGGCAGTCTGATGTCCGGCCAGATCATCGCCCTTGTCAACTATATGACACAAATACTTCTTGCTATGATAGTGGTTTCCAATCTTGTTATTATTTTCACAAAAGCGTTCGCCTCAGCGGCAAGGGTTAACGAAGTGTTTGAAACGGAACCATCTGTTAAGGAAACTAACCGGAAAGAAATTGCTGTTGATGAGAAATCACCTGCCATAGAATTTCGCAATGTTTCGTTTGCTTACGAAAAAAATGGCTACGCTTTAAAGGACATCAGTTTTCAAATTGAAAAAGGTTCCACAGTGGGCATTATCGGAGGTACGGGTTCGGGAAAATCGACACTTGTCAGCCTGATTCCCCGTTTTTATGATGCGGCTGAAGGAGAAGTTCTGGTAAATGGAAATAATGTAAAGGACTATTCCTTTTCGCAGCTCAGAAACTGTATCGGCATCGTGCCGCAGACGGCTGTATTGTTTTCGGGAACAATCAAAGACAATATCAGATGGGGCAAAAAAAGTGCCAATGAAGAAGAAATTGCAAGAGCTCTTAAAATATCCCAATCCTATGAATTTGTGTCAAAAATGCCGGATAAAACCGACTCTATGCTGATTGCAGGCGGAAAAAATCTGTCCGGAGGTCAAAGGCAGCGTCTGACGATTGCGAGAGCCGTGGTGTCCCAACCGCAGATACTGATACTTGATGACAGTGCCAGTGCTTTGGATTATGCTACCGATGCGGCACTCAGAAAATCCCTGAAAGAAGAAACCAAAGGAACCACTGTTATCAATGTATCGCAAAGAGTCGGAACCGTGCGTTATGCCGATCAAATTATTGTACTGGATAAAGGAAAAATTGCCGGTATAGGTACTCACAACGAACTCATTGACAATTGTGGTATCTATCGGGAAATTTGTCTGACACAGATGAAAGAGGAGGAGGTCAGAAATCGATGAAGCGTGCAAAATTCAATACTGTCAAAAGAATCCTTTGTTATACTTCTCCTTACAGAAGCAGACTGATTGCGGCAATGATCTGTGCGTTGCTGTATGTTGTCCTCAATCTCACCGCACCGATACTGATCGGTGATGCGATCGATCACATCATCGGGCAGGGGAAAGTGGATTTTTCAGAAGTGGCACAGCTTTTGCTGATGACAGCGGTTTCTGTGCTTGCGTGTGCATTTTTTCGCTGGCTGATGGGAATATTTATCAATGCAGCGGCATATTTTACGGTGCGGGATATGCGGCGTGATGTGTTCCGAAAATTCAACAGCGTTCCGCTACGATATATTGACAATCATCCTCACGGTGATCTGATCAGCAGAATCATCAATGATACCGATTCTGTCGGTGATGGTCTTTTGCAGGGAATCACACAGCTTTTTTCCGGTCTGGTGATGATTGTTTGTACATTGGGTTTTATGCTTTTTATTAATCCGTATATTGCTCTTGTCGTGGTAGTCATTACACCGCTTTCGATGTTTGTGGCGGCATTTATCACACGAATTTCGCAGAAAATGTTCCGGGAACAGTCAAAGACACAGGGAGAGATCAGTTCGTATGTGGAAGAATATGTGGGTCAGCAGAAGATTGTAAAAGCATTCCGACACGAAAAAATATCACAGAAAGAATTTGAAGCAATCGATGAAAGGCTGCGTGTATGCGGTCAGAAATCGCAGTTCTATTCCTCTCTTGCCAATCCCTGTACAAGATTTGTCAACGGATTGGTAACGGCAGCAGTATGTATTCTGGGGGCAGTCAGCACCATTAACGGCAATCTTTCTGTGGGACAGATTTCGGTTTTTTTGACATATGCCAATCAGTATACCAAACCGTTTAATGAAGTAACGGGAGTGGTTCCGCAGCTTCAGTCAGCAATGGCGGGTGCGGACAGAATTTTTGAAATTCTTGACGAAAAATCACAAATACCCGATGGTAAAAATTCTGTTGATATGGAAAAATGTCAAGGAAAAATCGATATCAACAACGTCAGTTTTTCTTATGTTCCCGAAAAGAAGCTGATTACAGATTTTAATTTACATATCAGACCGGGTCAAAGGGTAGCAATTGTCGGACCTACCGGCTGCGGCAAAACGACGGTGATCAATCTTCTGATGCGTTTTTATGATGTTACTAAGGGCAGCATCTGTATTGATGATGTTAATATCAAAAATATCAAAAGAAACCGATTGCGTTCCCTTTACGGAATGGTTCTTCAGGACAGTTGGCTGTATAATGCATCGATCCGTGATAATATTGCGTACGGAAAGCCGGATGCCAATATGGAAGAAATCAAGGCAGCGGCAAGAGAAGCATATATTGATCATTTTATTGAACGGCTGCCGAACGGATATGATACCATCGTCACAGAGCAGGGAGCTAATCTTTCGCAGGGGCAGCGGCAGCTGATTTGTATTGCAAGAGTAATGTTATGTAAGCCGCCGATGCTGATTCTCGATGAAGCAACCAGCAGTATTGATACGAGAACTGAAATGAAAATACAGGAAGCATTTAATGATATGATGCAGGGCAGGACAAGTTTTATTGTGGCACATCGTCTTTCCACCATCAAAGAAGCCGACGTCATTCTTGTAATGAAAGACGGCAATATTATCGAGCAGGGCAATCATCAGGAGCTGATAGCCAAGCAGGGTTTTTACTATCATCTGTATCATTCGCAGTTCCGTTCATAAATCACATCGACAGGGGGCTGTACAGTTGCGTACTGTACAGCCCCCTGAGTTTACTTCATATACAAAAAGAAACATAAAAAGCAATTAATCAATTGTTTTGATCCAACCTTCCGGAGCTTCGATTCTGCCCATCTGAATACCGGTAAGTGTATCATAAAGTTTTTTGGTAACGGGTCCCATTTCGTCCATTCCGCTCGGGAAGCAGATTTCTTCTCCGTGGTTGTTGATTTTGCCTACGGGAGAGATCACCGCAGCAGTACCGCAAAGACCGCATTCAGCAAAGTCTTTTACTTCATCGAGGTATACTTCACGTTCTTCTACTTCAAGACCGAGATAATCTTTGGCAACCGTCATAAGAGAACGTCTGGTGATAGAGGGAAGAATACTGTCGGATTTGGGAGTGACAATTTTGTTGTCTTTAGTTACGAACAGGAAGTTAGCACCGCCCGTTTCTTCTACTTTGGTTCTTGTTGCGGCATCGAGATACATATTTTCATCAAAGCCTTCATTGTGAGCGGTAACAATAGCGTGCAGACTCATCGCATAGTTCAAACCGGCTTTGATATAGCCTGTACCTTTGGGAGCAGCACGGTCAAAATCGCTTATTTTGATGGTCAGTGGTTTTGCACCGCCTTTGAAATAAGGACCTACGGGAGTGGTAAATACTCTGTATTGAAACTCATCAGCGGGCTTAACGCCTATTACGGGATTGATACCGAACATATACGGACGAAGATAGAGGGAAGCCCCCGTTCCGTAAGGGGGAACATATGCCTCGTTGGCACGTACAACCTGCTCAATGGAATCTATAAATTTTTCAACGGGAAATACGGGCATTTCCATACGCTTCGCGGAATTGGCAAGACGCTCAGCATTCAGGTCGGGACGGAATACGACGATATGTCCGTCCTTTGTGGTATATGCTTTCAGACCCTCAAAAATAGTCTGGGCATATTGAAGCACACAGGCACACTCACTCATAGTGATCATATCATCATCAATGATTTGTCCGTCATCCCATTTTCCGTTAGAATAGTTGGAAACATATCTTTTATCGGTTTTTATATAACCAAAACCGATATTTGACCAGTCAATATTTTTTTTATCCATTTTCAAGAACTTCCTTTCGGGTATTCTGTATCGTTAGTTCTTCCATATCCCGAACCATACGTTTTTATCCTTGGCAGCAAACTGTTTCCGGGAATCAAAATCGTATGCAAACTGTGGATATATCGGATTACAGAAAATATCATATCACTAAAATATCAATCTGTCAATAGCATAAAATAACGGTTTTTCACCGTTTGCGATCGGGAAGAAATTTTGAATAGGCCAAAAAAACGTACTGTATCCGGGGTTTTTCAGCTGACAGTTGCAATGACAACTCAATAATGTTAAAATAATCATAGTGACAGAAATTTAAAAACAGAGGAGTTTTAATGATGTTAGGACATACGCATTTAGTAATGGGTACGGCAGCGGCACTTGCCATACTTCCGCCGAAAGATCTGCCCACATTGGTTTTGGGACTGGGTGTATCGGCACTCGGAGGGCTTTTGCCCGACATTGACGTGGGAACAAGCGATTCGCATAAAAAAGCAGATTTTATTACCGGCATAGCAGGAATCATTGCCGCAGCGGTTATCATAGCAGACTGGTTTTTTAATGCGGGAATCAAAGATTCTCTGATGGCAAACGAAAACTTATTGAAAATCATTATACCCATTATGATTTTTATAGCGGTATGTGCCTATGGAAAAGGAACAAAGCACAGGACATTTATGCATTCGATTATGGGGCTTGTGATATTTACAGCTTGTGTTGGTATGGCGATACCATCTGCGGCAGCATATTTTTTTATAGGTTATGCTTCTCATATTATACTGGATACATTGAACAAAAAAGAAGTGGATATATTTTTCCCTCTTAAAAAAGGAGTGGCATTCCGTATTTGCAAAGCTAACGGACTTGTTAATCGGATATTGTTTTTTGTCGGCACTGCGGTGACTGTTATGTGTGTTTCGTTTTCTCTTTGGAATGCAGTGGCAGGAAATTTATCTTTTTTACACTTCTGAATTTTCTGAAAATATAAAAATGACGGTCAAAGCGGAGTCTTGACAAAATAAAAACCACGTTGTAGAATAACTGGTAATATGAAAAATATAACAAAACGGAGTGAAATCAATGTTTAAAAAGAGAAAGCTCATAATCAGAATTATCAGCATTATTCTTTGCATTATGATGGTTTTGGGAGTGTTTTCCATTTTGATGTATACGCTGAGCGGACTGTGATTAAAATGATGAATAAATGCAAATACTATCTCCGAACAGGTTTTATATTTGGCGGAGTGGTATTTGCTTATGAGAAAGAAAATAAAAGGAAATTGTCTGCTTTTTCTGTCAGGCGGCATCGTGTACGGGCTGATTGAGATTGTATGGAGAAATTATACGCACTGGTCGATGATTTTAACAGGCGGTTTGTGCTTTGTTTCTTTATACCGTATCTTTTGTATGACACAAAAATGCTGTGCATTTGTCAAATGTCTGATAGGAAGTGCCGTTATCACATTCATCGAATTTTGTTCCGGCTGTATTTTTAATTTATGTATGAAAATGAAGGTATGGGATTATTCCAGACTTCCGATGAATTTATGCGGTCAGATATGTCTGCTGTACAGTGTACTTTGGGGACTTTTGTGTATTCCCATCGTGTATTTGTGCAATATGATTAGCAGAAAATGGGATTTGTAATTTTCGGGTGTATCCGCACCCGAAAATTTTTTAAAAATTTTTTTAAAAAGTCTTGACATTTTATTCCGTGTGTTATATAATGAAAAAGTCGTCAGGGAAATATGACGTACAAAATTGAAAATGCGGATGTAGCTCATCTGGTAGAGCGCAACCTTGCCAAGGTTGAGGTAGCGAGTTCGAGCCTCGTCATCCGCTCCAGCGAAAGAACGTATTTCCTACGTTCTTTTTTTGTGTCCTGAAAATAAAAACGTACATCATACATATTTCGGAGGAATCTATATGAAGATATTGCCAATATTGGTTTTGTCGGGAATGATTTCGGTAATGACAATGACATCGTGTGGAGTGTCTGATACAGCTGCACCGGAACAATCAAGCAAAACCGAAGACAGCGTCAGTGAATTGACATCAGATCAAAGCGAAACCGAATCGGAATCACCTGACAGTAAAGCTGCTTATGCACAGGAACAAATTGATCAGATGATGGACAGTAAAAATTATCAGCAGGCAGACAAGCAGGAAAAAACTAAAATGGCTAAAACCGTACTGAAAGAACTGGAATCCCGTCAGTACATCAAAAATCTGTATTATGATGAAAGCGGTGAACTTTTTTCGTTTGAGTATGCCAACGGTATTTTGGGCGGAATACAAATGCGGGATTTTTCGGGAGAAGAAGACGGTCTGATGATGAACTGAACCGGCTGCCGGAACTTTAGATAGATGAACGGAAATGAATTTTTGATATGTATTGAAATCGGATAAAAATTATTATATAATTACTAATTGAATGATGCCCTGCATCTTTCTGTCACGTGTTGTCAATAATGATAAATGGGAGTGCTGAGTAATGGTTGAAAGCTATAAACATCTTTTAGATCACGTTAAGAGAATACATTTTGTGGGGATAGGCGGTTCCGGAATGTGTCCGCTTGCCGAAATTCTGCATCATCAAGGATATGAAATCACAGGCTCGGATACAGCGGAATCAGATACACTTCAGCGTATCCGTTCTTATGGCATATCGGTTACAATGGGACATTATCCCGAAAATGTCATTGGTGCTGATCTGGTAGTATATACGGCAGCAGTGAAACTGGATAATCCGGAAATTGTTTCTGCCAACGAACACGGTATACCGGCAATCGAACGTTCGGTGATGCTTGGTGCGGTTGTTGATCAATATCAGAAATCCGTTGCGGTCAGCGGTACTCACGGAAAAACTACAACCACATCGATGATCACTCAGATATTTACGATGGCAAATTTTGATCCTACGGCAGTAATCGGTGCCAAACTGCCCTTTATAGGCGGCAACAGCCGTGTAGGCAAGTCAGACATTATTGTCTGTGAAGCCTGTGAGTATGTAGATACGTTTCTCCGTATTTTTCCCGAAGTTTCGGTTATCCTGAATGTTGATGAAGATCATCTTGATTACTTTGGCAATCTTGAAAGAATACAGCAGTCGTTTACTGATTTTATAGACCAGACAAGAGCAATGGTCGTAGTAAACGGCGATGATAGAAATTCACAGGTATGCATTAAAAATATGAATAACAGCGGACAGAAAATTGTCACTTTCGGATTTGGCAAAAATAATGAATTCCGTGCCGAAATCACCGGAGAATCTTCTGTATGTGATAGTTTTGATATTTATCATAACGGTGAAAAGATCACGGATGTTACGCTGAAAGTTCCCGGAAAATACAATGTGATGAATGCTCTTGCGGCTGCAGCTGCCACTATTTCAATGGGAGTTCCTCCGGAAGAAGTCAAAAAGGCACTGGCAGCATTCGGTGGTGCTCACAGACGTTTTGAAATACTGGGGAAACCTCAGGGCATCACGGTTGCCGATGACTTTGCTCATCACCCGACAGAACTGAGGGCAACACTTACCACCGCTATGAGTATGGGATTTAAAAATGTATGGGCCGTTTTTCAGCCTCATACCTATTCCAGAACCTATATGTTTCTGAACGAATTTGCAGAAGTTCTTTCCATTGCGGATCACGTGGTTCTTTCAGAAATACTTCCCGTAAGAGAAACCAATACATATAATATTTACGCCAAGGATCTTGCCGATAAGATAAAGGGCTGCGTATGGTTCAAAACATTTGAGGAAATTACTGATTATGTGACGGATAAAGCAAAACCCGGCGATCTTATCATTACCATAGGGGGCGGCAATGTCTATATGTGTGCCAATATGATAATGGACAAGCTGAAAGAGGAATAACTGGTACAATAGAATGTCGGTGAAAGCAGGGGATGAATGGCTTCCTGCGGTCAATAAAGGTTAAGGTTGTGACAAAAAATTGGAGAACAGATTAAAGTTGTACGGATTTAATAATCTGACAAAAACATTGAGCTTTAATATTTATGATGTATGCTATGCCAAAACCGAAAGAGAGCAAAAAGACTATATATCATATATTGACGAGCAGTATAATTCCGAACGTCTGACAAATATTCTGTGTCAGGTGACGGAAATGATAGGTGCTACCGTACTGAATATTTCAAAACAGGATTATGACCCTCAGGGAGCAAGTGTCACACTTCTTATATCAGAAAAAGGACTGCCTGAAAAAATCGATAAATCCTGTAACTGCGGAGCATATCTGTCTGCTTTGCCGGTTGAAATAGCGGCACATCTTGATAAAAGTCATGTTACGGTTCATACTTATCCGGAATATCACCCGGATAACGCAATAGCCACTTTTCGTGTTGATATTGATGTTTCAACCTGCGGCACGATTTCTCCTCTGAATACACTTGATTTTCTGATTGACAGTTTTGATTCGGATATTATTACTATCGATTATCGTGTCAGGGGATTCACAAGGGATACAAGCGGAAAAAAACTTTTTATTGACCATAAAATCACGTCCATTCAGGATTATATCAAAGATGAAACGCTGAAAAGATATGATACGGTGGACATCAATGTTTACCAGGCAAATATCTTTCATACGCAGCTGCTGATTAAGGAGATGGAACTCCAGAACTATCTGTTCAAAACAGATGTCTATGAAATACCGCCGAAAGAACGTCTGAAAATATCTAACAGTTTAAGACGTGAAATGATAGAGATTTTCAGCGGATCAAATGTATATGAATGAGGGTGAAAAATGAAACTTTCACAAGAGCGTGCACCGGTATATGAAGCTTTGTGCCGGTACAGAGAAAACAGGATTGTTTCCTTTGATGTTCCCGGGCATAAACAGGGAAAAGGCAATCCCGAACTGACCGATTTTTTGGGAAAAGCCTGTATGAGTGTTGATGTCAATTCCATGAAGCCGCTGGATAATCTCTGTCACCCTGTCAGCGTCATCAAAGAAGCGGAGGAACTGATGGCAGATGCCTTTGGAGCGGCACATGCTTTCTTTATGATCAACGGAACTTCCGGTGCGGTGCAGGCAATGATCATGAGCGTATGTAAAAGGGGCGACAAGATCATTATGCCCCGCAATGTTCACAGGAGCAGCATTAATGCTTTGATTGTCTGCGGTGCCGTTCCCGTATATGTCAATCCGGGTGTGAATAAGCAGCTCGGTATTCCGTTGGGAATGTCGGTGGAATCCGTTCAAAAAGCCATCAAAGAGAATCCCGATGCCAAGGCAGTGATTGTCAATAATCCTACTTATTATGGGGTGTGTTCTAATCTGCGTGAAATTGTCAAAATTGCCCATCAGGCAGGAATGAAAGTTCTTGTAGACGAAGCACACGGAACACATTTTTATTTCGGGGATTATATGCCGCTTTCGGCAATGAGTGTGGGGGCAGATATGGCGGCTGTCAGTATGCATAAAACAGGCGGTTCCCTGACACAAAGTTCGGCACTGCTGCTCGGGGAAAGTATCTCGGAGGGGTATGTAAGACAAATTATTAATCTTACACAGACAACCAGTGCGTCCTATCTTTTGATGTCATCATTGGATATATCAAGAAAAAATCTTGCACTCAACGGCAGACGCATTTTTGAAAATGTCACCTCACTTGCCGGCTACGGCATCAAGGAGATTAATAAGATAGACGGGCTGTATGCCTTTTCCAGAGAACTGATCAACGGCGATGATATATTTGATTTTGACCCGACAAAAATATCGGTTCATACAAGAGAGATTGGTCTTGCCGGCATAGAAGTGTATGATATTCTTCGTGATAAATATGATATTCAGATAGAATTCGGAGATATAGGAAATATTCTTGCCATTGTTTCGGTGGGTGACAGAATCCTGAATATCGAAAGATTGATTTCGGCATTGTCCGAGATCAAAAGAAGATATGCCAAGGACCCTGCGGGAATGCTGAATCACGAATATATAGAGCCTGTGGTGGTATGTTCTCCGCAGGAAGCCTTTTATTCCGAAAAAGTGCAGCTGCCGCTGAGAGAAACATTGGGCAAAGTATGTGCGGAATTTGTGATGTGCTACCCGCCGGGCATACCGATACTTGCTCCGGGGGAATTGATTACGAATGATGCTCTTGAATATATCATTTACGCAAAAGAAAAAGGCTGTAATCTCACAGGTGCGGAAGATATACATACAGAAAAAATCAATGTGATGGTGAAGGCATCTCATTAATGGCAAAGGGGTGATTTTGTGGAAATGTGGTATACAGAAGAGCAAACAAAAAATGTACGCTTTTCTTTGAGATGTGATAAACAAAAGTATTCGGTACAGTCTGATTTCCAGAGAATTGAAATTTTCAGCACTCCCGAATTCGGTGATGTGCTGGTGCTGGACGACAGAGTTATGCTGACACAGAAAGATGAATTTATTTACCACGAAATGATTGCTCATGTTCCTATGGCTACCAACCCGAATATCAAAAATGTTCTTGTGATAGGGGCAGGTGACGGAGGAACAGTAAGGGAACTCACACGATATAAAACAGTCGAAAATATTGATATGGTTGAAATAGACAGGATGGTGGTTGATGCCTGCAAAGAATTTTTGCCGACAGTGTCTTCCAGACTCAGCGATCCCCGTGTACATATCTTTATTGATGACGGACTGCGGTTTGTAAGAAATGTTGAAAATCAATACGATTTGATTATCGTGGACTCAACTGATCCGATAGGTCCCGGAGAGGGACTTTTTACGACCGAATTTTATGGTAATTGCTATAAGGCTTTGAACGAAGAGGGGATTCTTGTCAATCAACACGAAAGCCCTTTTTATCAGACCTATTCAAAAGCAATGAAACAGGCACATCGGAAAATTGTGGAATTTTTTCCGGTGTGCAAAGTATATCAGGCACATATTCCCACCTATCCGTCAGGGCATTGGCTTTTTGGATTTGCATCAAAAAAGTACCATCCTGTTAATGATCTTGATGAGGGAAAATGGAACAGACTGGGTATTGATACACAATACTACAATACAAGACTTCATAAAGGCTGCTTTGCACTTCCTACATATGTGACAAAACAGCTGATGGAGGGAGAGTAAGAGCCTGTTTCCTATTTGTGCCGTGCGGTGCAAAGATTTTAAGCAGGTTTTAAGTTTTTTGGCAAAACCGGGCTGTCTGAAATATGATTCAGATATACCCCGATCAGTATCATTGGGAGGAATGTAAAAAAATGGGTAGAGCATTAATTATAGGTGCAGGCGGTGTCGCAAGCGTATGTATACACAAATGCTGTCAGAATCCGGAAGTTTTCGAGGAGATCTGTATCGCAAGCAGAACAAAATCGAAATGTGACGCTCTGAAAGAAAAACTGGACGGCGGCAAAACGAAAATCAGCACGGCACAGGTAGATGCCGATAATGTGGACGAACTGATTGCTCTTATCAATCAGTTTCAGCCTGATGTGGTGGTCAATCTTGCACTGCCGTATCAGGATCTGACGATTATGGATGCGTGTCTTGCCACAAAGGTGCATTATGTCGATACGGCAAATTACGAACCGCTCGATACAGCAAAATTTGAATATAAATGGCAGTGGGCATACCGTGAAAGATTTGAAAAAGCAGGAATTACCGCACTGCTCGGCAGCGGATTCGACCCCGGTGTCACGGGTGTTTTCAGTGCCTACGCAATGAAACACGAATTTGATGAGATCAACTATATTGATATTCTTGACTGCAACGCAGGCGATCACGGTTATCCGTTTGCAACGAATTTCAATCCTGAGATCAATATTCGTGAAGTTTCCGCAAAGGGAAGCTATATTGAAGACGGCAAATGGGTAGAAACAGAACCGATGGAAATCAAGAGGGTCTACAATTTCCCCGAAATAGGCGAAAAAGATATGTATCTTCTTCATCACGAAGAACTGGAATCCCTGGCATTGAATATCAAGGGTATCAAGCGTATACGTTTCTTTATGACCTTTGGACAAAGTTATCTGACCCATCTCAAATGCCTTGAAAACGTTGGAATGACCTCCATCGAACCGATAGAATTTGAAGGAAAGCAGATCGTACCGCTCCAGTTCCTGAAAGCTGTACTGCCCGACCCGGCATCACTCGGTCCGAGAACAAAAGGAAAGACCAATATCGGCTGTATCTTTATCGGAAAGAAAGACGGCAAAGAGAAAACCTATTATCTCTATAATGTATGTGATCATCAGGAATGTTATCGGGAAGTGGGTTCGCAGGCTGTTTCTTATACAACAGGTGTTCCCGCAATGATCGGTGCGGCAATGATACTGACAGGCAAATGGAACAAACCGGGTGTACACAATATCGAAGAGTTTGATCCCGATCCGTTTATGGATGCTTTGAATCAATTCGGTCTGCCGTGGAAAGAAAGCTACGATCCCGATCTGGTTGAGTGATGCAATATGAATGATAAAAATATCTATACTTTACCCACACCGTGCTATGTGATAGAGGAAGATGCCCTGATCAAAAATCTTGAAATTCTTCAATCGATTGAACAACAGACGGGGTGTAAAATACTGCTTGCCCAAAAAGCCTTTTCCAATTATCACGTATATCCGCTCATTGCACAGTATATCAGCGGAACAACCGCCAGCGGCTTGTATGAGGCAAAACTTGCTTATGAAGAAATGGGGAACAGACAGATACACTGCTACTCTCCTGCTTATAAAGACGAAGATTTTGAAGAACTGCTGACTATATGTGACCATATTGTTTTCAATTCTTTTTCCCAGTGGAAACATTTCAAAAGCAAGGCTTTATCATTTTCTGACAAGGTGGAATTTGGTTTAAGAATCAATCCCGAGTATTCCGAAATTGAAACGGATATATACAATCCTTGTTTTCAGAATTCAAGATTGGGCATTACGCTTGCCAATTTTGAAGAAGATGAAATGGACGGTATCAGCGGACTTCATTTTCATACAATGTGTGAACAGGGTGCGGAAACACTCAAAAGAACTTTGAAAGTTGTCGAAGAAAAATTTGGCAGATATTTCAGCAATATGAAATGGATCAACTTCGGAGGTGGACATCATATCACCAAAAAGGGGTATGATACCGATACACTGGTTCGCTGTATCGATCATATTCAGAATCGGTATGGTGTACAAGTGTATCTGGAGCCCGGAGAAGCGGTGGCATTGAATGCAGGTTATTTACTCACGTCTGTTCTTGACATTACCAAAAATGGTATGAATATCGCTATTATAGATGCATCGGCTGCCTGTCATATGCCCGATGTTCTGGAGATGCCGTACCGACCGTATATTACGGATTCCGGAGAAGCAAACGTGTTTCCCTGCACCTATCGTTTAGGGGCAGCGACCTGTCTTGCAGGTGACATCATCGGCGATTATTCGTTCCGGGAACCGCTGAAAATCGGAGATAAACTGGTTTTTCACGATATGGCAATTTATTCTATGGTTAAAAATAATACTTTTAACGGTGTGCCCTTGCCGTCTATCTATTTATTGGAGAAAAGCGGCAATATCAAATTACTAAAAAAATTTGATTACAGTGATTTCAAAAGAAGATTATAACAAACGCAGCAAATTTTTGATTTAAAAAATTTGCTGCGTTTTTGTCGTTTTACAACAAATTTTCTATATTTCGCAACATTTATTGCATTTTCAAAAATTATAAATTATAATAAAATCAGTGATTATGCGGCTTCGGTTTGATATATCGATGGTTATCAAAATCCAACAGCCAATCAGTACGATGTCTTGTCAGAATAGGAGTTGAAATTATGAGAAAGAAATCTGCGATATTAAGTCTGCTTATTTCTTCATTGCTGATGTTCAGTTCTTGCAGTCCTGCAGAAGAAATGCCCGAAGAGATGTATAACCGTGTACCGACAGAACAGGCAGAAGCAGTACGCCCCGAGTTGAAAGATGATTTTTACGGATATGCCAATTTTGATTTTATTTCAGATAGTCAGATTCCTTACGGTTCATCCAGTTACAGCAGAGATGATTTGGCAATGGACAAAGTAAAGGAAAAAATGACAGAGATTGTTCACAAATGTGCTTCCAAAGATCAGAAAAGAGGCAGCAAGGAGCAGAAAATCAAAGACCTGTATGAGCAGTACAAAGACAAAGAAACCAGGAGTGCAGTAGGAATAGCACCTTTGGCTGATATTGTTCAGCAGATCGAATCCGTACAGACAATAGATGAATATGTCAAAGTGGTTGCTGCATTGTATTGTGACTATGGTGTAGATACTTTTTTCTATCCGAGGGTGTTATCGGATTATTATGACAGTTCCCGCTATATGTTTGTATTTTATCCGCTGTCCTATGCCGGTATGGGCAGCGATGCTATGAAAAAATCCTCTGATTCGGTCGATAAGATTGGTGATGCGGCGGAAACAGCATTAAAATATCTTGGTACAGATAAAGCAGAAGCCAGAAAAAGGGCGGAAGATGTTGCGTCTATGGCGTATGAAACAGCAAAACCTGCGATGTCCCAGCACGACTTGACTTATGACATTGAACGAACCTATAATGTTTATGATAAGAAAAAACTTTCCGAAATTTATTCCAATGTCAATATTGATCAGTTGTTTAATGATTTTGGCTTGACCTGTGACAGTGTGGTGGTCCTTGATATAGAACAATCTAAAAAGATCAATGAATATTTGACTTCCGAGCATTTGAGAACACTGAAAGACTATGCTCTTACGATGCTGACCCGGTTATACGCTTCAGAACTCCCTGATTTTGATACGGATGAAGTTGCTTTAAGTTACGACGAAGACAAGGATGCGGTTGATTTAGTGTATTATGATCTGATCAACGATATAGATGTTCTTTTTGCCAATGAGATTTGTACCGAAAAGAATACTGCCGCAGCCAAAAAAATAGCGAAAGATATATGTTCTTCTTTAGGACAACTGATTGATAACAGCGAACGACTGAGTGATGACGGAAAAAATAAACTGCATCAGAAACTCGATAACGTTATCTTTTTGATTGGTGTTGATGAAAAAGAGGGTTCTGATTTTGATATTGTACCTGCAGAAGAAGGCGGTAATCTTCTCGCTAATGCTGTGACCATCAAAAGGAACAAAATACAGTCTAATCTTAAAATGTACGGACAAAAAGTAGATCGTTACGAATGGCAGATGCACCAGAGCGAAGTCAATGCTTGTTACAGCCCTTATCTGAATAATATCAGTATACCCGCAGCACAACTGATCACCGGTTTTGATGCGGACGATCCTTATATTAAACAGTTATGTGACGTAGGCTTTGTTCTTGCACACGAGCTGAATCATGCCTTTGATGCTAACTGTATTAATTTTGATGATAAAGCCAATTACAATAAGGATTGGCTGAGCGAAGAAGATAAACAAGCCTATCAGGAAGTTCTTGACAAAGCTGAAAAATATTTTGAAAGTTATCATCTGCTGGGTGTATACAGTGTCAACGGCAAAACGACACTTGGAGAAAATGTGGCGGATCTGGCGGCAATGGAATGTATCCTGAATCTGCTTGATGATGAAGAAGAAATTAAACAGTTTTTCACCAAATATGCAGAATCGTGGGGAGCAGTGGAAAGTGTATCGTCAGTCATCAGTCAGATAACTACCGATGAACACAGTCCGAATGAAATAAGAGTCAATACGTTGCTGTCTGATTCGGAAAAATTTTATCAGGTCTATGATATTAAGGAAACCGATAAAATGTACGTTGCACCCGAAAAAAGAGTAAAGGTATGGTGACAAATGATAAGATTAAAATTAATCATTCGCAATATTTTCGGCAAACCGTTCCGTTCGATTATTATGATACTGTCGTTGGCAGCCGCCGCCTTTGCAGCACTGTTTTGTATCTCGGGAATGATAATGGCAAAAGAAAGTACAGCGGATTTTTTCCACGAATATATCGGCGATTCGGATATTATGATATTCAACGTCGGGAAAACGATTGAGGTATCGCCTGATGATTTTCCGGCAGGCAGCCGATATGTAGAGCTGTCGACTTGTAATATTAATATTTCATTGAGAAATCCGAAATATTATAATTATGTTACACGGCTGAATGTCAATGTTGTAGGAACTGATGTACAAAAAGCCTATGATTTAAGATTGTTCAGAGAGCAGATCAGCGATTCAAAAGACGGTGTTGTGATTACACAGAATCTTGCTGACAGACTTAATAAAAAAGTAGGGGATACAATTTCCTTTTACGGCAATTCAAACAAAGAGTATCATTTTAAAATTGTTCAAATAGCCGCACAAAAGGGATTTCTCAATCAGTCAGAGCTGTCAATTGTTACCAATATCGAAACAGCTAACCGGATTGCAGACCGTAAAAAAGATAAGATCACACAATTATATGTTGATGTACCTGATGAACAAGTGGAGTCTTCCATTGCTGATATTTCACAAAAATATCCCGATTACGTTGTATTCGGAACAAAATCGGCAGAGTCGGAAGATATGATTAACAGTTCACAAAGCATCTATTATCTGATTTTCTTCGTTGTTGTTTTGATGGTAGCATTTTTGATTCTTTCTATGACAAAACATATCATCAACGAAAGAATGTCTTCTGTCGGAATGTTGAGAAGTATTGGCGGCAGCATCAAGGGAACAAGCGGAATATTATTTGCGGAAAATGTCTTTTACGGACTGTCCGGAGGCATCATAGGAAGTATTCTTTTCCTTATTTTGAAAAATGTTGTTGTCTTTGATATGTTCCAGGGATACGGTATGGAATCAGCTGACAAAACAGACGGAATCAATTTCTTTTCTGTTACAGCAGTAATCGCAGCGGTAACACTGCTGCCATGTCTGTGTTCGGCAGCGTCTATTCTGAAAGCGGCGAAAACACCTGTCAGAGATATTATATTCGGTACTAAGGAAACCGCCTATACGCTGTCAAAACCGAAAGTGATCACCGGAGCGGTGCTGTTTGGTCTGGGAATTATTTTGTCACTCATAGCACAGGAATTTGAATTATCCGTATTAAGTATTATTATGACAACGGTAGGTGCGGTTCTGGCTTTTCCGTGGGTTATCACGGCTGCTTCAAAAGCAGGTATCTGTCTTTTCGATAAACTGCATATGCCGATTGCCAAACTGGCGATGAAAGAAACCAGCAGCAAAAAAAGCAATATATCTTCATCACAGCTGATCATATCAGCAGTTTCTCTGACAGTGGCAGTAATGGTTGTGGCACTGTCGGTGATACAGGTTTATGCCTCGAACTATTATAACTGTGATATTGTTATGACTAACCTTTCTATGCAGACCGCTAATTATGAATACATTGCCTCAACAGAGGGTGTCGAGGGCATAGAAATGCTGTACTATACCGTGATGCTCGATGAAACAAGGGCATACATCAATGATGTCGATACAGAGCTATATGTGGTAGGTTATCAGGATTCACAGTATTTTAAAGGGATTCTCAATGCCCCTGCTCAGATCGCTGAAGATGAAGTCGTATTTGATAAAAAACTTGCTTCCCATCTGGGACTGCATATCGGTGACACTGTCAATATCAAATTAAAGACAGATACATATCTGCCGCAGACCCTGACATTTAAAATTACCTCTTTGTGCGACAGTGTTTATTTTAATACTACCGGAACCACCATACTGATCAATCAGGAATTATACAAAAGCCTTTATTTTGATCATCCTGCTCAGATTCTTATCAAGACAGAGCCGGGCAAAACAGCTGATGTGCTTAGTATGCTTGACATCACCAATTCTGATGATGAATGTATGACTAAAACAGTGGCAATGATTGAAGCAGAAAATGAGGAAGCAGCAAGCGGAATTGTATCTATTCTTTATGCCCTGATCGTGATAGGCTTGTTTATATCCATTCTGGGAACGGCAAGCAATGTATTGATCGGTTTTGAACAATCCAAAAGAAAATACGCCGTACTCTACTCAACATCGATGAGCCGTGCAAAACTGAAAAAGCTCATTATCTGTGAAACAGCGGCATTATCGGGTATTTCGGTATTTTGTTCTGTGATTTTCGGTATCTATCTTCTTGAAATGGTCAGCAAGGCCCTTTCGGCTGTCAGAATGAGTGTTCCGCTGTTTTCACCCGGATTGTATGCGGTTATTTTTGGCATTATTGTGTTTGCACTTTTGATGCTTATCACCATAAAACCGGTCAGCACACTTTCAAAAATGAATATATCACAGGAAATCAAAATTGATTCCGAATGATGGGAGAATTGATATGGAAAATGTAATTACTGTAAAAAATGTGTCTAAAACCTTTGGTAAAGGCGAAACCGCATCTAACGTACTGGTCGATGCCAGCATTGTGATACAGAAAGGCAGTTTTGTTTCTTTGATGGGTGAATCGGGAAGCGGTAAATCCACTCTTCTGTATCTGATAGGAGGACTGGACAGAGATTATCAGGGCGAAATCTATGTAGGCAATGATAATATTGCCGGTCTTGATGATAAGCGTCTTTCTGACATAAGATGCAGAAAAATAGGTTTTGTATTTCAGTTTTACAATCTTGCTCCGAATCTTACCGTGGAAGAAAATATTCTTTTGCCGATAGAAATGAGGGGCGACAACGTCAATCAATACAAAGAACGGCTGGAGGATATACTGGAAATTACAGGACTTGCCAATAAAAGAAAATCCTATCCGAGTCAGCTTTCGGGCGGACAGCAGCAGCGTACGGCGATTGCAAGAGCCGTATTGGGCGAACCGGACATTATACTTGCCGATGAACCCACCGGTAACCTTGATGCAGCTTCGGGTGCTGATATTATGAATCTTTTCGAGTATCTCAACGAACAGGGAATCACCATTTTGCAGGTAACACATTCCAGAGAGTGTGCCTCCTATGGAAACAGGATAGTCACTCTGCGGGAAGGTAAAATTTTAGGATAAATGACGAGGCAGATCGGTTCGGATTCGGACAGATCTGCCATTTTTCTAAGAGCCTGTTTCATATCTGTACGGGGTGAAGCCGTGATTCTCACTTGATTTTTGTTGGTTGGTATGATGTTTTTCTTTTCATATTGCTCCGGATATGCTACAATGGTGATGGTATTTCCGATCAGATCATTTGGGATAAAGAGGGGTAAAAATGCGTATAGCTGTTGTTGATGATGAAAAGGTCTTTCGCAGTAAAATTTGTGATATGATATATTCTTTTTACAGCCAGTCTGATGTCGTATGTTCGCAGTTTGAAAACGGAAAGGCATTGCTGGATTCCTATTTGTCGGGTAAAAATTTTGATGTGATATTTCTCGATATAGAAATGCCTGTGTTGGACGGTATGGAAACAGCCAGAAAAGTGCGTGAATTTTCCGGTGATGTGCTCATTATTTTTTTGACATCTCATACCGATATGGCGGTTGACGGCTATGAAGTGGGGGCATTTCGGTTTCTTCCGAAGTCATCTCCGAAATCAAAATTGGAAAAAGCCCTGACGGATATTGAAAAACATATTTCAAAAAGCAAACGCATTATTCTGAAAACAGCGTTACAGGAATATGTGGTAATGCCCGAAAGTATTATTTATGCCGAATCCAATAATAACAATGTTATTTTTATTACCAATGACAGCAGATATTCCGTGCGAATGAAACTCTCGGCGGCATTTGAGATGCTCAATGATGCCAAGCCGGTATTTGTCAAGATTCATCGCTGTTCGGTAGTGAACCTTGCCCATATATGCAGTTATACCAATAAAGAAGTTTATATGGATAACGGGGAGGTCATACCGATCAGCAGGAGTTTCAGTGAAAATTTCCGCAGCCGGATGTTTTCTTATATCAAGCACAGTGCCATATAAAAGCTTTCCGCATACAGCGGTGCCTATGCTCAGATGCGAAAGGGGGAGAGTGTGTATTGTTTTTATGTTTAAGATTTCTTACCGAATATTTTCTGAACCTGTCGCTGATTTTCGGTGCGTGCCGAACCATCGACAAAATTTTCAGATATAAGATCAAAAAATACACCATTTTTATTTTGGCAGCAGCTTTTCTGGAACCTGTACTGTCGCAAATTACGTCACTGTTCAGTGCTGACATCGAGAATACCTATCGTATGTTGCTCTCACCGGAAGAATGTATATTGGTTTATTCGTTGATGATATGGATTTTTGTGACAGACAAAAAGCCCAAAATGCTTGCTGTAACCACTGCCGCATCAATGTTTTCTTCTTTTATTACCTATTCTACCTCTTCTTTGTCGGAAGAACTGATTAAATATGTTTCCGGTACAAATACAATTGAAATGTATTTATCACTTGTTGTCTTGTTTTTTTCGGACTTTCTGGCAGTGATATTCATTGTGATGATAGGATATATCGGCAAAAGCAAAATCAAAGAACCAATGTCCGTATGGAATATGTATATTCTTGCGATTTCGGTCTATCTGGCGTCGTGGTATATGCTGGTACAAAATGATAAAAGCGACTCACATCTGAGTGTCATACTGGGTTTTGTACTGATTATTTTTGCTGCTATGATGGCTGTTAAGAATACCGAGAACAGATATTATATCCGCATCAGTGAAGTTACGGAAAATTATATTAAATCACAGAAAAATTATTATGACAGCCGGCTGAAAGCGGATCGTGAAATACGAAGTATCAAACACGATATGAAAAATCATCTCATCTGCATCAGTGATCTGTGTGAGAAAGCAAAATACGAGGAATTAAAAGACTACGTGTCGGAATTATCGGAACGGCTCAATACAGCAGATCAAAGTGTACGTACCGGAAACGATATAGCCGATGTCATTATCAATGATAAAATCTCAAAAACATTATCCGATCACATTACGATCAATGTTTCCGGAACAATGGATCGATGCACGGCAGAACCGATCGATATTTGCACCATTATGTCCAATCTGATTGACAATGCTGTTGATGCAGTCAAAAAACTGCCTGAGGAATATAGAAAAATAGAAATAGAGTTTAAGAACAATCTGCATTTTATTCTGATCAGTGTCAGAAATCCGTCTGAGAATTATGTGGGGACTTTTTCTACTGTCAAAGATGATAAGGAAAATCACGGCTTCGGTATTTCCAATATTAATCTTGCTGTCGAAAAGTACGGAGGGGAAAGCGGTTTTTCCTGCGAAAAAGGTGAAAAAAATTATATTTTTACTGCCAATATTATGATACCGAAAAACTATATCGGAAATTGATGTTTATCTCTTGGTATCTGATATTACAGCAATAAAGTTTTATCAGTTCGGCATAATTTTGTTACTTTTGATAAATATGATATAAATTGTTGTACAAAAAAAAAATTTATGCTAATATAATAGTAAATTATGTTGAAAACGGAGAGATGAACTATGCTCACAGATATTGAAATCGCTCAGCAGGCACAGCCGAAGCCGATCACTGAAATTGCCGATAAACTCGGGATTTCATCGGACGATCTTGAATTTTACGGTAAATATAAAGCCAAACTGTCAGAAGAATTGATCAGCCGGACTTCATCAAACAAGGATGGCAAACTGATTCTTGTTACCGCCATCAATCCGACACCTGCCGGCGAGGGAAAAACAACTACATCGGTAGGTCTTGGAGATGCATTTTCAAAAATAGGGAAAAAGACAATTGTAACGCTCCGTGAGCCTTCACTCGGTCCGGTATTCGGCATTAAAGGAGGTGCAGCAGGCGGAGGATATGCTCAGGTAATACCGATGGAGGATATTAACCTTCATTTTACCGGCGATATGCACGCCATCACCGCTGCCAATAATCTTCTTTGTGCAATGCTTGATAATCATATTCAGCAGGGCAATGAACTGAAGATAGATGTCAGAAGGATTTTAATCAAACGCTGCCTTGATATGAATGACCGTGAACTTCGCAATATTGTGGCAGGTCTGGGAGGAAAAGTTAATGGTGTACCCCGTGAAGACGGATTTATCATCACTGTTGCAAGTGAAGTAATGGCAATTCTTTGTCTTGCTTCTGATATTGATGAGCTCAAAGAACGTCTGGGCAATATACTTGTTGCCTATTCCACGGATAACACTCCCATATATGCAAAAGACCTGAAAGCTAACGGGGCAATGACAGCCCTGCTGAAAGATGCGGTCAAACCCAATCTGGTTCAGACATTGGAGGGTACACCCGCTATTATGCACGGCGGACCTTTTGCCAATATTGCACACGGCTGCAACTCTGTCAGAGCAACCAAATTGGCACTGAAACTTGCCGATTACTGTATTACAGAAGCAGGATTCGGTTCGGATCTCGGTGCGGAAAAATTCTTTGACATCAAGTGCCGCAAAGCCGGTTTGAAACCTTCTGCCGTAGTCATTGTTGCTACCGTAAGAGCGTTGAAATATAACGGAGGTGTCGCTAAAAACGAACTCTCTGCTGAAAACCCGGATGCTCTCAAAAAGGGTATTGTCAATCTCGGCGTACATATTAATAATATGCATAAGTTCGGTATTCCCGTAGTGGTGGCTATCAACCGATTCCATACGGATTCTGATGCTGAACTGGAATATATCAAGAATTACTGCAAAGAGCTCGGTGCAGATTTTGCTCTTTCCGAAGTTTTTGCCAACGGCGGAAACGGCGGTATCGAACTGGCGAAAAAAGTGGTGGAAGCAGCAGAAAAATCGTCTGAATTCTGTCCCATCTATTCCGAAGAACTTCCCATCAAGGAGAAACTCAAGACCATTGCGACAGCAATTTATGGTGCTGATGATGTGATATACACCAAAGCAGCGGATAAAGCCATTGCAGATATTGAAAAGCTTGGTGCGGACAAACTGCCTGTATGTGTTGCCAAAACACAGTACTCGCTCTCAGACGACCCGACACTTCTCGGAAAACCTGAAAACTTCCATATTACGGTCAGTGATGTCAGACTTTCCAACGGTGCAGGATTTATCGTTGTCTATACAGGCAGCATTATGACGATGCCCGGTCTGCCGAAAGTACCCGCAGCGGAAAAGATCGATGTTGACTCCAACGGAAAAATAACAGGTCTGTTCTGATCATTTTCAAAGAGAGGTTTTAAACTTGCAAAAGTTTTTAAGCAAATCGGCTCAGGAAACCGAAAACATTGCCTATGAATTTTCCGGAACACTCAAGGGTACGGAAGTGATTGCAATGTTCGGAGATCTGGGAGCAGGAAAAACAGCATTTACACGAGGTCTTGCAAAGGGTTTAGGTGCAGGCGATGTGGTGTCCAGCCCTACCTTTGCACTTGTGAATGAATATGAGGGCAAATTTCCGATTTATCATTTTGATATGTACCGGATTACTTCCTATGATGACTTATATTCTACGGGATTTTTTGATTATGAAAATAACGGAATTATGGTCATTGAGTGGAGTGAAAATGTAGAAGATTTTCTGCCTGAAGATCTTATTCGCATCACCCTTACATATCTGTCGGAAAATGAACGTGAAATCATCATAGAGGGAGAGGGAAAATATGAAAATTCTTGCTGTTGACACAACAGCATCTCCTGTATCGGCGGCACTTGTTGATGACGGTAAACTGTCGGGAGAATTTTTTCTGAATATCAAAACCACCCACAGCCAGACACTGATGCCGCTGATCGATACCCTGTTAAAGACGACCGGTACGGATATCCACGAGATTGATCTGTTTGCCGTTAATGCGGGACCCGGTTCTTTTACCGGTGTGAGAATCGGCGTATCTACCATCAAAGGAATCACTATGCCGCTTGATAAGCCTTGTGCTTCGGTATCCACGCTGGAATCAATGGCGTACTGTATGCCGTATTCCGACGGCATTGTCTGTGCGGTGATGGACGCAAGATGCAGCCAGGTATATAATGCTTTGTTTATGCTTGACGGCGGCAAAGTTGACAGGCTGACAGAAGACAGAGCTTTAAGTATTAATGAACTCCAAAAAGAGTTGGAACATTATGATGGCAGCATCTATCTTGTCGGTGACGGTGCGGAATTATGTTTCAAGGAATATTCGGATATACTTGACAATGTGATACTTGTACCGGAAAATATACGTTATCAGCACGCTTACGGGACAGCTGTCGCAGCGGAACAATATCAATGTTCTTCCGCAGAGCTTCAGCCCTTGTATCTTCGTCTTCCTCAGGCGGAACGTGAACTGAAAGCCAGACTCCAACAAAGAAAGGAAAATGAAAAATGAAATTGGCAATCGCAGCGGATCACGGTGCATTTGAACTGAAAGATTCCATTAAAAAACACCTTGACGAAAAGGGAATAGAATATCAGGATTTCGGCTGTATGTCAAAGGAATCAGTTGATTATCCAAAGTATGCCTATCTTGCAGCTTCGGCAGTTGCAAAAGGAGAATATGATTTTGGTATTATTTGCTGTACAACGGGACTGGGTGTTTCAATGGCAGCCAATAAGGTAAAGGGTGTACGTGCCGCCGTATGTACCAATGAAATGCTGGCGGAAATGACCCGCAGACACAACAATGCCAATGTGATCTGTATGGGACAGAATGTGGTCGGACCCGAACTTGCCAATCAACTGGTTGATATATTTATTGCAACAGAATTTGAGGGCGGCAGGCACCAACGCCGTGTAGACCTTCTCACAGATATTGAAAACGGAAAAGAACTTTCGTAACATAACTCTGCCGATATTCATCGATTGTCGGCAGAGTTACTATTATTCCGCTCTGTCGGATTACAGTTCTTTTTTAATTTTTTTGAGGGCCGTTTTTTCCAGACGTGATACCTGTGCCTGACTGATGCCGATTTCGTCTGCTACTTCGGTTTGTGTTTTACCTTTGAAAAACCTTAATGAAAGGATCGTTTTCTCTCTGTCGCTGAGGGAACGTATTGCTTCTTTTAATGCAATACCGTTAATCCAGTTGCTTTCGTCATTGGCATCTCCCAATTGATCCATTACATAAATCGTATCAGTCCCGTCGGAGTAGACCGGTTCGTACAGGGAAACAGGCTCCACAATTGCCTCAAGTGCGATGACAACATTTTCTTTGGGGATTTCAAGTTCTTTTGCAATTTGTTCTATGGTAGGCTCACGATTGTTGAGTGCGGTCAGTTTTTCTTTGACTTGCATGGCTTTGTAGGCGGTATCACGCATAGAACGGCTTACTCTTACGGAATTGTAATCTCTGAGATACCTTCTTACCTCACCGATGATCATCGGAACACCGTAGGTTGAAAATCTTACCTCTTTTTCACAGTCGAAGTTGTCGATTGCTTTCATTAGACCAATACAGCCTACCTGAAAAAGATCATCGGGATTTTCTCCTCTATTGGAGAAGCGTTGTATGACACTGAGTACAAGCCTTAAATTCCCTTTTATCATTTCATCTCTTGCCCGTTTACGCTGAGTGTCTGTTCCGTTTCTGATCACTGTCAGCAACTCTTTTTTTCTGTTTTCGGACAGAACGGGCAGTTTGGACGTGTTGACTCCGCAAATTTCCACTTTACTGTAAATCACATTGATGCCTCCGTTTGTTTTTATGACAAAAGTATGGACGACCGCACGGAGAATCATTCATTTAACTGAACTGAATTTTAGAGGTACTTATGATATATGCAGAAAATTTAAGAAAAGAATTCACAAAAATTATCAAAGATCCCGGATTGAAAGGAAGCTTCAAAGCCCTTTTCAAACCCCGGAAAGAAATTGTAGTAGCAGCAGACAATATTAGTTTTCACGTTCCGAAAGGAGAGATACTCGGATTTATAGGACCAAACGGTGCGGGAAAATCAACAGTGATTAAAATGCTCACTGGTATATTGACACCAACGAAGGGGCAATGCCGAATCAACGGGAAAAATCCGCAGAATGACCGAAAAAAATATGTACGTGACATTGGTGTGGTATTCGGGCAGAGAACACAGCTCTGGTGGGATTTGCCGTTGGTGGAAACCTATTCGGTACTCAAAGAAATCTATGAAGTCAGTGACGAAAATTTTAAGGAACGAATGTCATTTTTGAACGAGGTTCTTGATCTGAAAGAGTTTATCCGATCGCCTGTTCGTACATTGTCGCTTGGTCAGCGTATGAGAGCCGATATAGCTGCCTCGATGCTTCACAGTCCGAAAGTGTTGTTTCTTGATGAACCTACCATTGGTCTTGACGTGGTCGTGAAAGACAATATACGCCGTGCCATTATGAAAATTAATCAGGAGGAACAGACAACCGTCATTCTGACTACTCATGATATAAGCGACATTGAACTGTTATGTGACAGGATTGTGATGATTGATAAAGGAAAAAATGTCTATGATGGTTCGCTGACAGAACTAAAGAAAAATTACGGTCAAATGAGGGAACTGACTTTTGAGTGTGACAATGAATGTTCTATGAGTGCCGAAACATTCAAAAGCGGTCTTCACTTATCTAAAGATGATATTTTTATTGAAAACGACAAAAATGTATTCAAAATACGTTTTAACAGCGATGTCATTCCGGTAGGCGATATGTTAAATTATACCCTTTCGGCAGCCAGAGTGAAGGATATAGCGGTACGGGATGCTGATATAGAAGAAATTATTCGCCGACTTTATAAAGAGGGGGCGAAACCAAATGAATAAAATTCGGAAACAATATCTTCCTTTTGTCCGTGCAGGTGTACAGACCCTCATTGCATACAGAATGAATTTTATGGGCTTTATTATCGGTGGTCTGATTTATTGTTTCGTAATGTATTATTTGTGGCAGGCTGTTTTTCTTTCGTCCGGTGACGGCAGTTTTATGGGCTTCTCGATGACGGATATGGTGGTATATATCTTTTTGTCCAATGTTACGGGGCAATTAACTTTTAGTTCGGCAAGCAATGATGTAGGGGAAGAGATCAGGGACGGAAGCATTTCAATGAGGCTGATCAAACCCGTTAATGTTGATATGAGTTATCTTGCTGCTGAAATAGGTGCAGCATTGATGCGGTTTGCGGTCTTTGCCGTTCCTGTAATGATGGGCATTGAGATTTATCGTTATGTTGTCTGCGAAACAATTATGTTTGACCTTGTTCGGTTTTTGTTATATTTACTGAGCATTGTGCTGGCATATTTAATATCGTTCAGGGTGAATCTCTGTTTCGGATTCATTGCCTTTTATGTGAAAAATCTGTGGGGAATCGGCATACTGAAAAACAGTATCATCAATTTTCTTTCCGGCTCATTGATTCCTCTGGCTTTTATGCCCGAGCAGTTAAAAATCATCTTAGAATATATGCCGTTTGCATCGATGAACTATACCCCCGTGATGATTTATATGGGAAAATACGATATTGACGAAATATTGTTCAGACTGGCAATACAAGCAATATGGGCATTAATCACATATGCTTTGTCAAAACTGATATGGTTCAGAGCTGTGAAAAAACTGAGTGTACAGGGAGGCTGATCTTATGCACAGGGCACTGAAAATTTATAAAATATTGGTGGCTCAGAATCTGAAGCGTGTAATGGAATATAAGGCGGATTTTTTTACGGGTGCGGTCAGTTTTCTGATTGATCAGGCGATAGGCATTGCCTTTATCTTTATCATCTTTTCACAGATACCGCAGCTGGCAGGATTTCAATTTGAACAGATTGTTTTTATCTATGGATTTTCACAGATACCCAAAGGAATTGATCATCTGCTGACAGACAATCTCTGGTCGGTCGGATATTTTATTGTCAAAAAAGGTGATTTCGATAAATATCTGACTCGCCCGATCAATCCGCTTTTTCATGTGATTGCAGAAACGTTCCAGATTGATGCAGCAGGAGAACTGGTGGTAGGAATTTCGCTGATGATTTATGCTGCACCCCATGCAGCACTGTGTGTCAATGCGTTAACGGTAACACTTTTTGTCTTTGCTATTCCGTTTTGTACGCTGATCTATACCTCTATCAAAATTGCGTGTGCAGCATTTGCTTTCTGGATCAAGAGCAGCGGCTATATTATACAGATGCTTTACGGTATGAATGAATTCTCAAAATATCCGACTACCATATACAGTAATATCATCAAATTTTTTGTTACCTATATCATACCGTTTGCTTTTACGGGCTACTATCCTGCTTTATATCTTATGACAGGTGAAAATCCGCTGTTTAATATTGGCGGAGCAGTCATCATATCGATGGTGATGCTGTTTGTATCTGTACTGATATGGAATAAGGGACTCAAAGCCTATGAGAGTGCGGGGAGCTGAATAATTATTCTGTCCGATACCTGATTATTTTGTTGACAAGATTGTTTAATGATATTATAATTAAAATATAATATTTCATTTCTTTGCTTTATTGCAGAAAAACCCTTTCAGACGATGGGGAGTTTACATATATAAGACGATGAAAAATGATTGATGATACTATTTAATTTGAGGAAAAAAATTATGATTTTTATTGTTACTTCTACCGAAATATGCAGTGATAATTTTCTTACGAGAATGGAAAAAATAGCAATGGCACGTCCGGATCGTGTTATTTTTAAAGAAGAAAATATGCCGGAAAAAGAATATCGAACGCTCGCTTATGATTGTCAGGCAATATGCAGACTGTATGATGTGGACTTTTCTGTCAACAGTCATATCAGTATTGCAAAAGAAGTGCATAGTGATATTCATTTATCGTTGCCCGAACTGAAAAAGCAGCCGGAAATCGTCAAGCAGTTCCGCACGGTAGGGGTATCTGTCCGGAATAAAGAAGAAGCCGAAGAAGCACAGCAGCTCGGGGCATCTTATATTATTGCGGAAAATATATGCAGTGCCGCTGACGGCGAAACACCCAACGGGTTTGAGTTTTTGCAAAATATTGTGTTTGCTGTCAGCATACCGGTGCTTGCTTCGGGAGGTATCACCAAGGAGCGTACAGCATATGTGTATGCTAACGGAGCATCAGGTGTCTGTTCGGTTTCGCACTTTATGGAATGTAATATGGATGAAATAGAAAATGATATTTTCTATTTTAAAAATACGTAAATAAAAAAACCTGTCTGATAACTGATCAGACAGGTTTTTTATGACATCAAAACAGGAACAGCTTGATTGGCTGTTCCTGTTTGTTATTGTGGTTAAATTCCTAAAATTGAAACCATCGATTTTACCATTTTATCAGCAGCGGATGCAGCCTCGTCGTTGGTTTTTCCGACAGCTGTAATATAAACCTTGATTTTCGGTTCTGTACCCGAAGGTCTTACGATAGCAGCTCCGCCACCTTCCAGAGAATAAGAAAGAACATTTGACTTCGGAAGGTCAATGGTTTCTTCCTTGCCGTTTTCGAGTGATTTGCTGTAAGAATTAAGGTAATCTGCAATATTTGTTACTTGATAGCCGGCAATTTTCGTCGGATGAGAATTGCGTAATGAAGACATAATGTCCGCCATCTTTTGCATACCTGCTGAGCCTTCAAATTCAAAACTTTCAGTCTGGTTAATATAATATCCGTATTCCTCATAGATGGAATTCATCACTTCATCAAGAGATTTTCCCTGCTGACGATAATAAGCAGCCATTTCGCAGATCAGCATAGAAGCGACAACCGCATCCTTATCTCTGACATAGGTTCCTGCCAGATAACCGTAGCTTTCTTCAAATCCAAAGATGTATCTGTTTTCTTCCTTCTTTTGTTCGAGAAGAAGAATCTGTTCGCCGATATATTTAAATCCGGTAAGTACATTTTTGAGTTCACAGCCGTATTTATCGCAAATCTTTTCTACCAGTTTGCTTGTCACGATTGTCTTGACAGCAACGGGATTAGCGGGAAGTGTTCCGTTGTTCTTTTTGTTGCTGAGGATATAATTGATGAGCATAATACCGGTTTCGTTGCCGGACATCAGACGATAGCCGTCTTTTGTTTTTACAGCAATGCCCACACGATCACTGTCCGGGTCTGTGGCAAGAAGAAGATCTGCCTGTTCCTTTTCGCAAAGATCAAGACCAAGAGCAAGAGCCTCTTTGATTTCGGGGTTGGGATACGGACAGGTGGTAAAGTTGCCGTCAGGATTTTCCTGTTCGGGAACGATGACGATATTTTCAACACCGATACGGGCAAGAACTTTTCTTACCAGTTTGTTGCCTGCACCGTTGAGAGGGGTATATACCACTTTCAGACCGGAATTCTGACATATACCGGGATTGACCGATTGTGCCTGTACATTGTCGAGATAGCTTTCATAAAGGCTGTCACTGATCCACTCGATTAAACCGTTTTCCAGACCTTCATCAAAAGAGATCAATTTGATGTCACCGTTGAAATAATCAACATTTTTGATTTCTTCAAAAACAGCGTTTGCCGATACATCTGTCATCTGACAGCCGTCATTGCCATAACATTTGTAGCCGTTATATTTGGCAGGGTTATGGCTTGCGGTTACCATAATTCCGGCATCGGTTTTGAGTTCACGAACAGCATAGGAAACAACAGGGGTGGGCTGAAGTTCAGTCGAAATAAATACCTTGATACCGTTTGCGGCAAGAACTCTTGCGGCTTCTCTTGCAAAAAGATCTGCTTTGATTCTTGAATCGTGTGAAATGGCAACAGACGGATGGTCATACTTCTGGTTCAGAAAATTTGCCAGTCCTTGTGTTGCACGGCGGACGGTATAAACATTCATACGGTTGGTGCCTGCACCCAAAACGCCTCTCAGACCGGCTGTACCGAATCCGAGTTCACGGTAAAAGCGTTCATAAATTTCGCTTTCGTTGCCTTTTATGCTTTCCAGTTCGCTGATGAGGTCGCTGTCATCTTTCGCATTGTCGAGCCATACATTAAAAAGTGCTTCTGTATTCATAAGAAATCCCTCCGGTAAAACTATTGTCAGCAATAATAGATATTCATATAATATCATATTTTTCCTCACGTTTCAACAATTACTTTTTCATTTGGCAAAATTTTTTTGTTGGTTTGTCAATGATGTGTTACACAATTTTTAAATAGCATCAATTTCGCCGGTTTCTAAAAAATGATTAATGACCTCG
>CACYDP010000006.1 GCA_902773135.1 uncultured Ruminococcus sp. | reverse complement strand
TACCTATGCCGTGTTCTATAAAAAATCCACTGATACAAAGTGGGCAACAAAACAAAGCTACGGCTCCAATCAGACCGTCACTTTCAAACCTTCTGCTGCCGGTACATACGATGTGCGTGTGAAGGTCAAGGACAGCAACGGTATGATTCTCGGCAAAGACTTCACCGTCAACACAGCAGCAGCCATCACCAATAACTCCAAAATCAGTGCCAATTCCGTTTTGGCAGGCAACTCTGTCACAGTAACATTGTCCGGTACGGGCGGCAAGGGTGCATATCGCTACTCCGTTCTTTATCAATTGAAGTCCGCATCAAGCTGGACCACCGCACTCAGCTACGGAACAAGCTCCAAAACTTCCCTTACCCTGAAAAAACCCGGCACATACCGCATAGCCGCTAAAATTAAAGATGAAAACGGTCAGATTGTCACTAAATACTTTGATCTCACTGTTTCAGGACTTTCTAACACATCTACCATCAATGCGTCTAAAATCACTCCCGGCTCGTCAGTTACCATCAAAGCCTCTGCATCGGGCGGTTCAGGTTCGTATACCTATTCCTATGGTTACAGAGTTGCCGGTTCAAGTTCGTGGTATACCATCAGAGATTACGGAAAGGTAACACAAATGTCACTTACCGTACAAAATGAGGGTGAATACGAATTTTACGCAAGAGTCAAAGATTCGGACGGCACAGTTGCAGAAAAAATCTTTGCAGTCACCGTTGTAGACGAATCCGCAAAAACAGATCTGAATAAACAGATAGACGCTGTTCTCTCTGAGATCATCACCAATGATATGACGGAACTTGAAAAAATCAAGGCAATCCACGACTGGCTCGTCAATAACGTGGAATATGATACCAACGGTTACAGTTCAGGATATATGCCCAGTACCGATTTTACCGCCGAAGGACTTTTTGAAACACGTGTTGCGGTATGCGACGGTTACTCAAAGGCTTTTGAGGCAATGGCAAAACGTGCGGGATTCGAGGCTGTAAGAATTACCGGCACAGGCTATACTTCATCAGGTTCGGAAAGCCACGCTTGGAATCAGGTCAAAGTCAACGGCAGCTGGTATAATGTAGACGTAACGTGGGACGACCCGATCATCTACGGTATTACGGATAACAGTAATCTCTGCTACACCTATTTTCTGATTCCCGACTCCGTTATCAATGAAGACCACGTGTGCGACAGCGAGGGTGCCGCCCTGCACCATACTTGTACCGCAGAACAGCCGACCTCTCAGCTGATACCGCTCGCCATCAGCGACGATGCCACTCAGTACGGCTATGTCTATGTCAACAGCACAAGCGAAATCAAATCTCAGCTTCAAAATATGGCAAATACAGGCACATCCTCAAGAACATTCATTCGTTACAAAGAAAATTCCAACGAAAGTGCAGTCGTACAGAATGATTTCTTCCCCTATATTCCGTCGGGTTACGGAGCGAGTGCTTCCGCAAGAACGTGGAAATTTGCAGATTATTATCTGGTAACCATCACACTTTCCTGACAGGCTCTAAAAAACAACGGCAAATTGCTCAATGTCAATTTGCCGTTGTTTTTATTTTGTTATGAAAAATCAATGCTGTCTTCGGAAATCACGTTTCCGTATACTGTCAGTTCGGTATCCTTGCGGAAGGGATTCGTGATGATCATCACCATATTTTTTCCTTCCATCTCCGTATCAAGTCCCTTAATGGATTTGATCTCCAACATTTTTTCCCAGGAAGAATTGCCGTTTTTATGCACTTCTGTATAGATGATGTTATCTTCGATCTTGTATCTTCCGGTAATATTTTTAACATCACCGTCATGATTTTCGCAGGTCGATTTAAAGACATAGGTTCCGTCACCGCTGAAAGCAAGCGAGTAAGTGGAACTGTCCTCATCATTGCATAAGAAACAGAACATTCCATCCGCAGACCATACCGCAGGCTGTTCCTCCGTTGCGGCACTGAGTATCTTTGACAAGGCGGAGAGTTTTTTCAGAATTTTATCGGTATCTTTGTAGCCCCTTATTCTGTTGTATTCTTCGAGAGCAGTCAAATAATCACCTTTCTGATAAAGAATATCCGCATTAAGATAGATACATTCGCTCAGGTTTTCTGACGAGTTTTTATACTCTCCTAAAAACTCAAAATTTGTGTAGGCGGAACTGATTTTTCTTTGTTTCAGCAGCTTAGCACCCTGATCGTAAATTTTTCCGTAGCACTGTTCCAGTTTTGTGTTGGAGTCGTTGTAATTGCCCAGTTCTTCAAAAATCTGTGCGGCTTCGATAAATTCTTCGGATTCCATTTTTTCTTCCGCAATTTCATATTGTGTCTGCTGGTATTTTTCTTTGGAATCCTGATATTCTTCAATACTGCGGTACAGTTGGGACGCAGATGTCTTATCACCGATACGGTACATATTCTCGGCTTTTCCGTAGACAGCTTCCGTCAGTTTGTTTTTGCTGTCCAAAAAATCTCCCAGATCGGTATAGTACTTGATGGCAACGTCATACTGCTGCTCCGACATAGCACTGCCGGCACTCAGATAATTGACATACGGTATACCAAAAAATACCACCCCTGCCGCAAGAGCCGCCACTATACATATTGCTAAAATAATGACCAGTGGTTTTTTGCTGTTGCTGCGGCGTTTCTGTATTTTCTGCTGTTCATTGTACTGACGGTTTCTTTCCTGAAATGCTTCACGCTGTTTTCTGCGTTCTTCTGCTTCATGCTGTGAACCATATCTTTCCAGATTAATCGTATTTTGCTTGACAAATGCCTCTTTGTAAACAAGAAGTGTATCCAGATTGGTATTTTCTTTGAGCCAGTCACGGTTAGCACCGCAGTCATAACATTCAAATTCCGCTCCCCAGTTAAAACAACCGCAGGCACACATCCAATGATTTTTTTCAAAGATCGGATTGAATACATATTTATTGCTGTTAATAATACCTGCTCTGTCACAGGCATTGGTAAATTGTTTGTTAAGATCTCCCTGTACACTGAAAATGCTTTCCTGCTCCAAAGCTTTATCAAATCGTTTTTCCTCCTGATTGCTCCAGGTCTGACCGATGGTATTGGTCATTGCTTTCAGAACAAACTCCACATTTCTTGTATCGGGATTTCTGACAGGAACTTTGCGGTTAAAACCGAATTCCGCATTTCTGACAATATCCATACCGCCATAGGTAAAATCCGTAATCCTGTCTATTTCCTGCCGAATAGCATTGTAGCATATAATATCCACCGTGACAGACCTGATGGGATCGGGCTGTACATTCATAAATTTGGCATACGCAAACAAACCGCCTGCATCATTGTCCAGAACCAGTTTCATTGAACATAAAATGAGCGGAGAATTATCAAACCACAAATGGATATTTTTTTCTTCGAGAATTTTCATATTATCTTCGGGCATTTCATCACCTTTTATTCATAATTGCAATCATTAAAATTAATAATTTGTTAATAATTATTTTAATACCAATCTATATTTGTGTCAAGTAGTATAATAATAAAATCTAAAAATTTATTATTTTAGGTAATATCATACCGACGTATTGCAATCACTTTTTCGCCATGTTATAATGAAAATAAACAAATTTCGCCCGATAAGCAACTAACAAATGAGGTGATCATTCGTGAGAAAAAATAAAAGATTTATCAAAGGTGCATTAACCGCCGCTGCAATCAGTACCGCAATGGGACTGAGCGGCTGTGTGAACGGCTGTGTTTACGGTCCTCCGACAGACGCTCAGCAGGACAGTAACTTTTCGAGCGATACAGCAGCTGAATCATCTGTATCGAAGAGCAGTTCCGCAGAATCGTCTGTCAAGCCCGAATCTTCGGCAGAAAGCGTATTGTCCTCTGCTCCGGAATCTTCCGCACAAAGTTCGGTTTCTGATGAATCTTCTTCATCAGCCTCACCCGATGACAGTTACGATCCCAAAGACGACATACCCGAAGATGTATATGGTCCGCCTGTGGATATAGATGATGAATCATCCGATGACGAAGAAGATTCTTCCAGCCGTACAGATGAAAGCAGCAATGACGATGCTTATTTTCCCGAAGACGATCTGCCGATTGCCGTATACGGTCCGCCGTCGGATATAGAGGAAGAACTGTCCGATGACGAAGAAGAAACTTCCGACCGTACAGACGAAAACAGTAACGATGATGCTTATTTTCCCGAAGACGACCTGCCGATTACCGTATACGGTCCGCCGTCCGGTTTTTAACGGGTGACTGTCTATGGAATACATAAAAAAATACGGACAGCTGAAACAAATGTCCGATTACAGAAATCAATTAAGACAACAGCCTATTTTGAAATTCCTGTTTTTAGAGCTGACAATGAACTGCAACGAACGCTGTCTGCACTGCGGCAGTTCCTGCGGTGATGTACGCTCCGAAGAAATCCCGGTGCAAACCTATTTTAAACTGCTTGACACCGTCAAAAAAGACTTTGACCCCCTCCCTATGCTTTGTGTGACGGGCGGAGAACCCCTGCTGCGAAAAGAGTTTTTCGAGATTATGTCTTATGCCCATCAGCTCGGTTACAAATGGGGAATGACGAGCAACGCCACACTCATTACAAACGACACAGCCAAAAAACTCAAAGACGCAGGAATGAGGACCATTTCGGTGAGCATTGACGGACTAGAACAAACCCACGACAGTTTCCGAAGAACCAAAGGCGGATTCGCAAAAGCAATACAAGGTATCAAAAATCTTCTGCCATACGATTTTTCAGCTGTTCAGACAACAAGCGTCATCACCAAAAAGAGTATCGGAGAACTGGACGCTCTGTTTGCACTGATGGAAGAACTGGACGTTGATTCGTGGCGTGTCATCAATTTAGAGCCTATCGGCAGAGCACTGCGGCTTGACGGCTATATGCTTGATACCGAAGATTACCGCCGCCTGTTCGATTTTATACGCAGCAAACGCAGTGAGGGCTATCCCGTCACCTATGGCTGTACGCATTATCTTGGTCTGGATTATGAAAAAGCCGTCCGTGACTGGTATTTTCTGTGCAATGCCGGACTGTACACCGCAAGCATTATGGCAAACGGTGACATCGGAGCCTGTCTTGACATCGAACGCCGTCCCGAAACCATACAGGGCAATATTTTAACAGATGATTTTACAGACGTATGGTACAATCGTTTTGACATATTCCGCCGTCCGCTCTCGGAACGGAACGACAAATGCCGCCATTGCGACTCACGCCATTTTTGCAGCGGCGGTTCTTATCACAGCTGGAATTACGATACAAACTGCCAGATGGTATGTTTCAAAGATATTTTATTTTGATCATCACACTGCCCCACACAAATCACAGTTTGTGTGGGGCAGTGCTATAATGAATGATGATCAGAACAGCAAATACATATACGGAATACTGCTCATATCCATTTTGGCTTCAATTGATTCGGCAAATTCGGGCGTAAAGCCGCAATAATGATGGACAACCATTAATTTCAGTACGGCTTTTTCTTCATCAGTAAAATCATATTTTTCTTCAACTACCGCATCGCAGGCGGTTTCCACAAGTTCTTGAAAGGTGATGTCCTGATCAATACAGCCGTATTTTTGCAGAATGGCTTTTGATTCCTGCTGCATTTCATCTAAAATTACATCAGCTGCATCGGAATGAGCAATGTTCCATTCCAGACCTGTACTCGATACATTATCATCTATGCCTCGTTTTTCTTTTAATTGAGAAAATACCTCATTAAATTTTTCGGTATATTCATCTGTTTTCGCTTTCATCAGCCGATATTCATCGGTATTGCGGGCTGCTGCTTTTGCCTCTTCATATGCTTTTACTTCTTCGGGGTCAGAGCCGAGATAATAAGCCGGAGGTTCGGGAGTGTTCGGTTGTAATGCCGATGCTGTCATAATGGCTGCGACACTGCACCCTGCCGCACATACCGCCGCAATGGCAATGATGGCGATGCTTTTCTTTCTTATTCTCATCACTATCATCTCTTTCTCTGTCTTGTCACATTATCTTCGTCCTATTATCATTATTATAAGATAAAAAAGTGCAATTATCAATAGATAACTCTTACAAATTTCACAATATTTTTTGTATATTTTGTGACAATATCAAATAATTATTTTGATACAACACTGCCCCGCACAAGAAAAGCATCTGGTGCGGGGCAGCTAATAACAGATAATTTAACCAATATCAGAACATCAGAACATCAAATACATATATGGAATACTATTCATATCAATTTTTGATTCAATTGATTCAGCAAATTCGGTAGTACAATTATCATGAGTATGAGCAATCATCAATTTCAATGTTGCCCTTTCATCATCGGTCAAATCATATTCCCCATCAACAACCGCATTGCAGGCAACTTCAATAAATTCTTCTAATCGATAATTATAATCATCCAAAGTCACATCTTGATCGATACAACCATACTTTTGAAGAATTTCTAAGGATTCCTGCTTCATTTCATCTAAAATTACATCGGAAGCATCTGAACGAGCAATAATTAATTCCACGTCTTTATCTGTATCATTTAAAGCACGTTCTTCTTTTAGACGGGAAAACGTTTCATTAAATTCTTCAGTATATTTAGCTACTTTTGTTTCCATTAATTGATATTCATCTGTATAATGAACCACTTCTTTTGTTTCATTATATTTCTTTTCCTCTTCAGGATTAGAACCCAAATAGTAATTAGGCGGGTTATGATAATCCGATGTTGATGCTGATGCCGTTAATATCACAGCAGCACTACATCCCACCGCAAACAATGATACAATTACGATCACAGATATACTTTTTTTCTTCATTTTCATACCATCAACTCTCCTTCTTTGGTTGTTATTACAATAATTATATTATACTTTAATCACCTCCTTTAGTAAACCTCCACCTTAGATTCAAGAGTATTCTCCAAATTTATAAAAAATCAAATCATACTTGATATTATCTGTCTCAGAATCTTTATAAATTATAGCAATATCTATTAAGCTTTTATCCAATGTATCTTGAGTATGATATGTTAATTTATATGTTTTTTTATTATTA
>CACYDP010000005.1 GCA_902773135.1 uncultured Ruminococcus sp. | reverse complement strand
GGGGATACAGCCGAAAATATCAGCATACATCGGAATACCGCAAAGTGCAGCAATTATAACACCGAACGGATTTCCTGTGCCAAGTGCGGCTACTACCCATTCTTCAGGTATCCAATTGTGTATAAAGGCTCCTATACCTACTCCCACTATGACATAGGGAAAGACTTTTTTGGCTGTTTCAACAACCTGTTGCCAAGCATATTTTACCCTGTCACGCTTTGTCAGTTCGTTTTGTGGAGTATCAATGTTTTTACCATTCCTGATAAACTCCTCTACCTGTTCTTCAAGGTGCAGCTTTTCTATCAGCGTACCGCCAATAACAGCTATCACAAGACCGACAACAACATAGATAACAGCAACCTTCCATCCAAAAATACTCATCAATAGTACAAGCGAACCAAGATCGACCATTGGCGAGGAAATCAGAAACGAAAAAGTAACACCAAGCGGAAGCCCCGCACTTGTAAAACCTATGAACAAAGGTATTGAGGAACAAGAACAGAATGGTGTAACTGTGCCAAGCAAGGCTGCTATACAATTTGCACCGATACCGTGAAACCTGCCGAGTATCTTCTTTGTTCTTTCGGGCGGAAAGTAACTTTGAATATAGGAAATGACAAAAATAAGCAGTCCCAACAGCAGCATTATTTTTATCAAATCATAAATAAAAAACTGTAAGCTGCCGCCGATTTTTTGATTTGTATCAAGCCCAAAAGCGTTCAGTAAATAACCTATCACGCTGTTTAGCCATTTCATACCAAATATTTCATCCTGAATAAAGCTCCAGATGTTCATAGAATCACCTCCATATAGATAGATATATTCAAAAGTATAAATATATATTCTTTTTGAAAAGCCGTATTTCATTACGGCTCAACAATAATAGTTATGAATTGTTCGTTTGATTTGGAGTTGCTGATGTCAGATCTGAAAGACAGTCAACAGCATTTTTAATTCCTTGTTTGGACAAAGAGTAATACATCCATTTACCATCTTTTCTTCCGACTACTAATCCACTGTCGCAAAGAATTTTCATATGGTGGGAAAGAGTTGGTTGAGTAAACTGCAATTCGTCCAATAGTTTACAAGCACACCGTTCTCCGTTTTTTAGAAGTCTAATGATTTTTACTCTGTTTTCATCGCATAAAGCCTTAAATATAACGGTAATTTGTTTTTCTGTCATACTCATTTCAATCACCTCTATATATAGAAGTTTGTCTATGTGTAATTATATACTTCAAATAGATATTTGTCAATATATTTTATTAACACCAGTTTCCAAATTTTATAAAAGTAGAATGTCTTATACACCAAAGGAAGCAAAAGCAAATATATTTTTTGAAGATATGCAGTTATTGTCGAAAGCGGCAGAAAATAATTCATGCCAGATAGTCATTCCAATAATAAAGCGTGATTGCTGAGGACTGTTGTGTGATAAAGCAGAAAAGGTTTTATCATAAAAAGGCAGCACAGTCATAAAAGAATACAAAACAGTAAGCAAATTTGTCAATCTTTCAATACCAACTTTGCTTCGGAGCATATAGTTTCCCAAAGACCAGAACTTCTTCTGCTCATAATAAGCCACTTCAATATGCCAACGCATAGAGTAAACAGTCAATGGAAGAAATTGTACATCAGCTTTTGCAAAAAGAGATGCTTTTCCCAATTCTGATGAATCGAAAGCAAAGGTGAGCTGATGTGGGTCTTTTGTACAAATGAACAGTCGATGATTGCCGCTTTTGTTTTTGGTAACGATGGCATGAACAGGCTTTTTGCCAAAGAGATTGGTGATTACCTGACGAAACAATGACCATACAGATAATTGGAACCGTTGTGTTTGGCGTGATCAAAAAGCTTTTCACGATTTTCAAAATGTTCGCCGTACTTTTCTACCATGGTATCGTCTATGGACAGTATGATTAAGTGGGCAAGAAGTTTTTCGGAAATTAAGGATAAAGCTATCCTGACCATGTTCTTCATCCATTGAGACAGATCTATTTTGCTCTTGTTCAGCGTGAAATAATATGATTTCAACTTGTTATTCGATATATACTCGATGAAGTGTTCAAAGTTGTAATTGACGCTCTGAAATCCATTAAGGCACAGGACAAACATCAACAAATCAAATAAATGCTCCTTTATGGGAGTACTTTCAGCAGAAAATATTTTATAAAATACTTTTTGGAGTTTGCTTATTATACTTGTTTGGGTGTATAATGCTTTCATGTGAATTACTCCCTTCAGGTGACAAACGGTCGGTGTGGTTACTTACCATTTTACACCTTTTGGAGAGTAATTCACTTTTTATTTCTCTAAAACTTGGAAACTGCTAATCAGTATTAAAATAGTATTCATTCTGCACTATCTTCCATATACTTCACCGCCCAGTCGAGCTCATAGTCCTCCTTGTCACGGAATATCTTCATCGCCGCATCATAGTCGAGAGGGATACGCACTTCAACGGGGTTTCTGCTTACTCGGTCGGCAGCCGTATCGACGTTCGGCTCGCCGTCCTCGTTCAGAACAAGCCCCACGGGGTAGCCCACAAAGATCAGTCCGCCCGAAAGAATGCTTATTCCGCCCGTTTCCTGATCGCAGCCGCTGGGGTCGGTAATACCGGCAAGTGTGACGTTCGGCAGCTTTGAAAGCAACAACGATGTACCATCACCTGCACTCGCACAGTTATAATTTGTGAGTACAACGACTTTAAGGTCAGCAAATTCCCCGTCACCGTGAATATATTGATCGCACTGGCTGACATACTTCCCGTCCTTTCGGACACCAAGCCCCTGACAGTACCATTCCTTGTCGGTCAGCAGGTCGCATAGTGCATATCCAATAACATCAAGACCGCCCATGTTGTTTCTCAGATCAACGACCAAATACTCCATGCCCTGCGATTTTAAACCACGCAGTTTTTCGCGGAACATCTCCTTTGCTTGTTTGTGTTCGCCTGTCAGATAACCAAGAAAGTCCTGAAGCTCATTGTCCGTGCCCTCGGCGTTCAGTCTGAGATAACCGCACTTGTCATCGAGCATTTTGGTGCTGAAATTTTTGTCCTCTTCATCTTCGAGAGAATGTGAAAAGGCTCTACGGGCTTCACCGAATGTGTGTGGCATTTCAAGCTCTTCGAGGGTGACAGTCTGTTCTTTGCCCGACTTGTCTATGAAAGATACCTCAACCGTTTCTCCGCCGCAGCGCGAAAGCTCCAGTGCGGCAAGACGGTCTGCATTGGCTTTTACGGAAAAGCCTCTGTCGACAACGTCCTCAGCTAAAGCCTGCTGTATCAGCTTACCGTTCCATTTTGTGATGACCGTTCCGTCCTCGATGCCGGAAGCATTAGCCTCTTTTGATGTGCATACCGCTATGACATCATCGTTGTCGAGCTGTATCATCGCAAGACCGTGATCGTGTATCAGTGCAAGACCGCGATCGAGTATCAGCGGCTCGGTACTATATTCGCTGTAATCAAACCTGATACCGCACCCAATGTGACCGTCGTGCATTTCTTTGCAGAACATATCCACAGCCTTCCAGAATTTTACGGGATCCTGCTTCTTCTCCGCTTCCTCTACCATCGGCATATACTTTGCTTCAAGTGCAGAGAAATCGATCTCCTTCCACTCCTTCAGGACATAGTGCTCGTCCATATCCCGAACAAGAGAGTGGAATGACTCAGTATAGCTTTCACGCGAGTGATTAAAACAATCGGGCGAGAACGTGCAGAAATACAAGCCGCAAAGACAGCTCAGCAGACCCGTCAGCACAGCGGTTATCCTGTAACCTATCCTGTGCTTTGCAAACAGCATGGGTATCAGTGCAAGAACGCCGATGATATACATGATGATATATATTCCCATGAAATCGCCGAGGAAATCAAGTGCACCGACAACATATATTACAGCGTGGACACCGCAGATAAGCAGCGGCACAAGGCATAACAGCCGCCATATGCGAAGCTTCTTTGTATCGTCTTTCCAGCGGTGATGAAGCACCGCAAGTATCAGCATAATGAGCAGTATAGCTGCACACCATACGATATGCACCTTGTTTACCGAAGCAAATAAATGACAAAGTGAATCAAAAACAGTTTTCATAAGACACTACCTCCGATAAGCTTTATAAAGCAGGCAAATTATGTATCTGCCCTATATTGAACGGTTTTTCCGTCCCGTGTAGTCAACCCTAAATGATTTCTGACGAAGCAGAGCTGAAAAAATGCAGATAAAATTTATCAAATCATGATTTGATAATTATTTATTCAATTTCCCATTTCACCTCAACATTTTCGTACTCTTTCGTCAAAGGAGCCTGTAATTTGTCTGAAACAGAGTTGGAATTACTATAAACAGCTATTGGATCATAAAAGCAGTCATCATCAAAGTTAGAACTAATATGTTGAGCATCCAATTCAATAATACCTTTAACCTTATATACATAATATCGCATGTAAATTCTTTTGTAGCATTACCTTTAACTATCAGAACCCCCATTATAATACCTCCTAAATTATCAAAAATCAATAAGATAAATACCTATGCTTATCTGCATGAAATCACCCTTGCGTGCCTTTATATCTGTCACCTTTGCCGACAGCAGCTTTCCGGCATCCATCAGACGAGAAAAAATAATATTATCCTTTTCGGGAACATAGCCAACCTTTTTTCCGTCTTCAGTATTAATGATGATCGCTTTTTCATCAAACTTGTTAATCTCACGTTTCAGGTTCAGTTTCTGTCCGACTTCAATTTCATCAAGTACACTCTTATCCTTCAGATGTGTAGTTCCTGCAACATATGTATCGAAAAGATGTATTTCATTAATAAGCGGCTTAAGAACATCTCCTATCCCCTTTGCTTGTGTCAGAATGGCAAGATCGTCATTCTTTATCATCAGCTCTCCCATGTGAATTTTGCACCTCCTGCCACATACTTTTTCAAAATTCCGATCAATTGTTTTTCATAGCGGGTAAATTCTTCAAGCTCCTCCTTAAGCTCCACCTTGTATTCCTGTACCTTTTCTTCATCTTCCAACAGAAACCTGTATTGATAAGGATCGGTTGAAAGTATCATTTCGATCTCTGCTTCAAGCACTTTGATCTTATCGTCAATGTCAGGTATTTCCACAACCGGCACATCATCGCCCAGTTCACGGAGAATACTATTGATCTGTATCTCAAGCTCTTCCAACGCTTTCAGATCGTTGCGGTCATAAGCGTCCATAACCTCGACCCACAGTTCAGACAGAACAGGCAGATCAAGTGTCCCCGGATAGATATCAGGGTGTATCTTTTTGGCAATACAGCGGTAGATACGTTTTATCTGCATTACATCACTGTTAGAAATAGCAATGCCCTTTCGGCAGAGCTCATTGTTGTGCATCATGCCGGCAAGCTGCTCGTTGTACTCCTCCATTTCATGTTGAATATATTCGTTCATAGCCTGTGCATCGATCATTTCGTCCCTGTTTATCCTGATCTGACAGTAGCTGATCATTTTTTTCTTTTCAATGCAGCTTATCTTTTTGCGGAATACATCTGTCATAAGCTCACCAAATTCCCTGATATATTCACGCAAATATTCTCCTGCCTGTTTCTTGTATTTATCACGTTCAAAAAGCAGCTTTTCATATTGTTCATATTTTTCCTGTTTTTCGCTCATAAGATCACCCCAAAATCATACAGTTCCCAACCAATCACCACAAGCCTCATACCGTCTATCGAAGCCTTTGCAAAAAAATCATCAACGTTTCTGAACCATTTTCCATCAAAATTTATGACAACTTCTCCGTCCTCTTCGACCGATTCCACAACAAACTCCTCACCATCATATTTGAATGATACTTTGACGGGTTTTGTCAGCAGTTCATAAAGGTCAAACAGGTTTATGTGTTTCAGGTCAAGGTCCTTCAGTTCATACAGATTTTTTATCAGATATTTCATAATCGTCAGGTTACCAAAAAACGGATTTTCCTCTATACGCTGTGCCAGAACATCCTTTGCTTCACAGTACAAATGGATTGCCTCATCGTTTTTTCCTTCCTTTGTGCGGATAGCCGCAAATCGTGTGAATATCTCCGGCACCGGTGCAAAAGGATTTTCCATATCCTTTACTTCCTCATACAGCCGTTCGATGATCTGCTTGTATTTGTTGTAATCCTTTGCTACATAATAACCGTTCTTATACATATCAGCTACCTTATATTGAGCTACGATATTATATTTCAGAGAAGAAAAATAACGGAATGCTTTCTCATAATCGACTGTTCCCGTTCTGCCATAGTACCATATGTAACCCAATCCTTCAATGGCAGGTTCAGATCCGAGGTCTGCCGCCATTTCATAGTATTTCAGGGTAAGGTCAAAATCTTTTCTGGCATAATATACTCCGCCCAGAGCGACCATATATTTCGGTTTGCGGGTTTTTTCTATCAAAAAGCCAAGGGCTTCCGTATAGAGAAAAAAGTCTTCCTCGGAAAGCGTTTCGTCATAGCATTCCAGCTTTGCACAGATTTCTTTTGCTTCTTTAATGGTCATCTTTCATCACCTCTTTATGCTCTTTACAATATTATATTACGATATTTTCACAAACACAAGACACAAAATTGCAAAAAACAATACTATGTACAATAAATTGTGCATTAGTTAATTCTGATATTTTATAATTGTTTTTTCATTTAGGTATATTATTATTGTAACAGATACACTTGATGAACGGAGTGATGAGATGGAACACCAGTACCTTGACGTTTTCAGACTATACTGCAAGAATGCGATCAAAATATCGCCCGAATTTGTGGAGCTTCTTGATCAGCACCCGGATTATGATCAACATAGGATAAATGTGATAATAGGATATAAATGGATCATATCAGCAATAGATAACTTTTTCGCATTTTTATTCTTCTTTTGTTTTTGCTTTTATTTTATCATATTATGTCCCTTTGGGTAAAGATACTAAACAAGTTCTGAAATTTTGCGTATCGATATTCACGGTGCTTATGATTTATAATAGAAATATGTGAAACTTTATTTTAACTAAAAAATCGTGATGCAGTGTTGAAAAATTAGGCAAATTGTGATACGATAAAGATGGATTTTTTATGCTTCCAAGAAGCAGTTTCAGGAGGTAAACGATGATAACTGGTGTCATTAAAAACAAAATAGATAAAATATGGACGGATATTTGGGCTGGCGGCATCACCAATCCTCTGACGGTCATTGAACAACTCACCTATCTGATGTTTATACGCTCACTCGATGAAAAAGAGCTTGAAAATGAGGAATTTGCCAATATGACAGGTGATACTGCTGACTTGATCTTTCCTCAATCGGAAATCGGACAGGCTATGCGGTGGAGCAAATTCAAGGACAAGGACGCTCGTGATATTTTCAGCATTATCTCGAAATATGCCTTTCCGGCGGTAAAAAAGATGAAGTACGGCAAGTTACCCGATTTTGATGCATCCGGCGAGCTGATCGAAATAGATGATCGTGAAAATAAAGAACAGGTACAAACCGCTTTCTCCCGATATATGGATAGTGCAGTGTTTGTGATTCCTAATGCTCAGGTGTTGCAGAAAATCATAACGGGGCTTGATGATCTCTATGAGCATGACATTGCTGACCTTGATATGCAGGGCGATCTGTATGAATATATGCTCGGTAAGCTCTCCACAGCAGGTCAGAACGGTCAGTTC
>CACYDP010000004.1 GCA_902773135.1 uncultured Ruminococcus sp. | reverse complement strand
TAAGTATGGGAGGGTAAACAAAGAAGAATTTATTGGTGGAATACACACCGATCAGGAATTGCTAAACGCATAACAAGCCTGTAATTATACTTTGTATTGGGATATAGAAAGTGAGATAGCATGATGAAATATAGACAGTGTTTTGTAAATGCTCATTGCTCATACGATTGTCCGAATTTTCAGATTGATATAGCAAATGAGCACTACGGGTATGGAATTGCTGATGATATGGGGCTCGAAAAGGTTAGTTGTAAAAATTGCAATTATAATTCAGGGGGATGTGATGATTGCCTTTTTATACACAGTAAAGAATGTCCTGAATATAGCTTGAAGATGGACGAAAAGGCTTTGAAGTGGGGTGAGGATGATGTGGAGTGAATTTTATCAAAATTTCTATATCGATTGGGATATTTGTACGTTGTCATATAGGGATTATGTGAACTGGATTTTGCACAAAAAGCATTACGGTAAAAGGAGGAAATACAGATATGGAACAACTTAAACCTTGCCCGTTCTGCGGAGAAGAACCGGCAGTTGATACAGATGGATCACTGGTATGGATTTACTGCTATCATTGTGATGCAAGAGGACCACGAGTACAAAGAGGAAGATGGGCAAAGAAGAAAGTTGCAGAAGCATGGAACAGGAGGGTATCAGATGGAGAAACTTAAGGCATGTCCGTTTTGTGGAGGCGAACAAGAATATTACACAAGACGATTCAAAAATGACGAAAAACGATGATTAACAAGCCTGTAAATCCTCTGTAAGCGATTTTTTGTTATAAATGATAAATTACTCTAAGATAAGCTAAAAAACGCTTATAGGGGCGTACAGAGAGAAAGAGAGGGAATATACGGTGACAGCAAAGGAATATTTATTGTCTGTGAAAAGCACATCAAAATCAATTGTAGCCTTAAATGCGGAATTGAAAGTAATAAAATCAAGAAAAGACGGGCTGAAATCAATTGAAATTTCTGAAAAGGTAAAAAGCTCAATTACTTACAGTAACCTTGTTGATGAGCTGATTGATCAGGAAGAAAAAGTTATTCGTGAGCGGAAGGTGTTACATAATGAATGGTGGGTTTGCAGGCAATATATCAATCAAATCAGTGATTCGGATTATCGTGATGTACTCAGATATTACTATTTGCTGAATGTGAAAACTTGGGAAATGGTTGCAAAGAAGATGCATATTTCAGAACGCAATCTATTTAGAATTCACGGAGGGGCTCTTGAAGAGTTCAGAAAAATTACAGGATTATTATAATTTTGGCAGTCGATGTCATAGTAATGCAGTATCTAAATATGATAAACTGTAAACTGTAACAAGTGGGCAGACGGCAGACAAGTCTTTCTTACCTTCCTTCTTGTCTGCACTGCCGACGATTGTTACGATTCAACACTTGTACAATTTCACACAAAGTGACAGGTCAGTAAACTTTGTGCATACGGCAGAGTAGAGCAATGGCAGCTCGTTAGCCTCATAAGCTAAGGTTGTTGGTTCAAGTCCGACCTCTGCACCCAATGATGACGTATCTCATTTTATCGTATCCTCCGAGAAAATAAGCATAAAAGCCGGTTTGTTGTATTCGTTATGAATACGCACCGGCTTTTATGCTGCCGAAAAGAGTGACCATATGCTGAAAACGTGTTCAACGTGCGGCAAGTTGCATCGATTCAATGAAATTTGCCCTCAACAAATCAAAAATAAACAAGAATATTTCAGAAAATTAAACAGAAGCAAGTATAAAGGTAAGTACGAAAGAAACAGCGAAGCTGACAAGTTCAGAAATACAGCAAAATGGCGAAACAAACGCAACCGTATACAACAGCGTGATTGTTATATGTGCCGATATTGTTTTTTGGTGGAAAAGAAAATAGTGACAAGCGGGCTGAGTGTGCACCATATTGTGCCTTTGGCGGTTGATTACAGTAGGCGATTAGATGACAATAATCTGATAACTTTATGCCGCAGCCATCACGAACTGGCAGAAAGCGGTATTATTTCAGCTGCTCAGCTTTTGCAGCTGATCGATGAACCGTTACAAATCTCCCCCCCGGAATGTAACAAGAGAAAATCTTACTAAAGTGACAGCGAAAAGGAGCATTACCCAGACGCAAAGAATTCCCAAAATGAAAATTTCAGAGAGCAGGTGAAGATATGGCGAGACCAGCGAAACCAATTGAGTTACAATCAAGACACAATACAAAGGCAGAAATCAGCAAAAGAAAAAAAGTGCAGGATCAACTGAAAGGTTCGGCGGTGAATGTCAAACCGCCTTACCCTTTGAATAAAGAGCAGAAAAAAATATTTTCCAGAATCAAAAAAGCCTATGAGAAAAGTGACATATTAGGCGAACTTGACTGCTATATCATAGCAGAAGCAGCAGTAGTGATTGACCGTATGCAGCAGTTGG
>CACYDP010000003.1 GCA_902773135.1 uncultured Ruminococcus sp. | reverse complement strand
GTATTTCATGTAATGGATATATAACACTTCTGCTTCGTCTTGTATCTTCTATTCCCTCTAATACTTCCATTAAGCTTAATTTCTTCACAATATGCTCACCTCTATTTCAGTGTAGCATATCTTTCTTCAATAGTCATTAACATTTTGTTTACTCATTCAAAAACCCTGAGTGCCTTAAAATTATAAAAGGTTATAAAAACATTTATCTCCCTTCAAGTCTTTATTTGATGACTCGGAGGGAGATTTTTCGATTCACCGGCAGTACTTTTCTATGCACGCATACATATCAAGATATGTATGTGAGTTTCCTCCGTCAAAAAAGTTAGTTATTGGTATTATTTGTCAAACCTGAAAAGTTTCAAAAATAAGCGGATATTTTAAACTATATTGAAACTTTTTTTATTTTTCGGACACAGGCTGGTTTCCTGCCGTTCTGAAAAATCAGAATGACTGGAAAATTGAATGGAATATACATAGTCTGTTAACTTTAGAAAAATGGGGATAGTTAGTAAACGAGAAGGGAATAAATTATAAATTCGGTTGTCTGTTCAATAAATTATATATCTGAAAAAATGATGCTTGACAATTATGTTAAATGTGATAAAATATTTTTAAATGACAAAAATGTTTTCTATTGTGGTGATTTATTATGAAAATAGCACATACAAAGTTTGATAGCGATGTTGTCCAGTCGATTAAAGATCATTCCAGTAATGTGGCTGATCTTGCACAAAAATTTGCTGTTGAACCACTCAAGGATATGCTTTATAATATAGGGCTTCTACATGATATCGGCAAATATCAGGATTCTTTTCAGAGAAAAATAATATATAGCAAAAGAATCAGAGTTGATCATTCGACCTGCGGAGCTATTGAAGCCACAAAACTATTCGGAAAAAGCTCGCTTACAACTTTGATTCAATACTGTATTGCCGGACATCATTCAGGTATACCTGACGGCGGTACTCCAAAGGATACAAGGGACGCTTCCTCTCTTTGCGGAAGACTGAAAAGAGAGGAGTTACTTGAAGATTATTCTGATTACAAATCGGAGATTTTCTTGAATAAGCCGAATGAAAACGAACTAAGAGAAATTCTGTCAAAAACTGCGTATGATAATGAAAGTCTTATTGAATCTTTTGCATTTATTGTGCGGTATTGTTTTTCTTGTCTGACGGATGCTGATTCTATTGATACAGCTGAATTTTGCAGCGGACGTATTGAAACAGAATTAATATCCGATTTCAAGGAATGTCTGTATAAGCTGGAAGAAAAAATATCCAGACTTCCTGACGAAACCAGCCTACAAAAATCACGTTCTGCACTTCAGAAGCAAGTGTACGAAAAGGTGAGTGCTGAATCGGAAATATTTCTGATGGAAATGCCTACAGGGAGCGGCAAGACAATTTGCAGCATGAAATTTGCATTAATGAGAGCCATACTTTCCGGCAAAAAACGCATCATATATGTAATACCATATAACAGTATCATAGACCAAACAGTTTCAGTATTTGAAGAAATATTCGGAGACAGTGCTCAGATACTGCGGCACCAATCTTCTTTTTGTATTGATGATACCGATAATCATGAGGATTACCGGACTCTGATAAAAAATGTCACAGAAAATTGGAATGCACAGATAATAGTTACTACATCTGTACAGTTTTTTGAATCTCTGTACGGAAATAAACGCAGTAAACTTAGAAAAGTACACAATATGGCTGATAGTATCATTATCTTCGATGAAGCACATCTTATGCCCGCAGATTATCTGAAACCATGTCTTTGTGCTGTTTCTTATCTTACAAGGCTTTTTAACAGTGAAGCTGTATTTCTGACAGCAACAATGCCCGATTTTGAAAAGCTGATTCAGAAGTATGCACTGAAAAACAGTTGTATTACTGAACTGATTACGGACAAGTCATTGAATGACAACTTCAAAAAAGGGAACTATGTAAATATTGGTACGGTAAATGAAGAACAGCTTCTTCAAAGTACATACTTAAAGCCGTCTGTACTGATCGTAGTAAATAGGAGAAAAACGGCATCAAAGCTTTACGACATGGCACCAGGGAAAAAATATCATCTGTCAACCTATATGTCAGCCTTTGACAGAAAACGTGTTATTGATGAAGTAAAAATGGAGCTTGATAAACTGTATTGTGATTATCCTACATTTGAAAATGTGCCGACAGACAGATGTATTACTGTGATATCTACATCGCTGATAGAAGCAGGCGTTGATCTTGATTTCTTTACTGTATACAGGGAACTGTCCGGACTTGACAGTATTTTACAAGCAGGCGGACGGTGTAACAGAGAGGGCAGAAGAGAAAATTCTGTAATAAATATTTTCAGATTTGACGAACCTATTGAAGATATAAAAACAAATATAACAAGAGCTATTATTGACAAATATGAGGATATTTCCTCGCCTGAATGTATAAAAAAATATTACGAAAGACTGTACAGCTTTATTGATGAACAGATCAGAGAAAACTCCATTGCTGATGGTGTGACAAAATTTGAGTCTATTCCGTTTGCCACTTATGCAAAAGACTTTCATATGATAGATGATAATACTGTTGCAGTAGCGGTTGAATGTGATGATGAAAGCAAAGAGCTTATATCTCAGCTTAAAACAACAGGCTTTACAAATTATCGCAGACTTCAGAAATATACTTTTACGGTTTATGTATATGAGCTGAATGAGCTTATACATCAGGGTGCTGTAAAGGAATACGGCGGTATATGGTGTCTTGAAAATAATGATTATTATTCGCATGAAAAAGGGATAACATTTGAACCAAAAGACTACTTCATTTGAGGAGGAATAATAGAATGAGCAGAGGATTCAGAATCATAGCAGAGGGAGACTATGCTTTGTTTACCCGACCGGAAATGAAAGTTGAAAGAGTAAGCTATGATGTGCCGACCCCCGGAGCATTAGAGGGTATGCTTAAAAGTATTTACTGGAAACCTGCTGTGCGATATGAAATTGACAGGATAATTGTTTTTAATCCTATTGATTTTACCAATGTCCGCAGAAATGAGGTAAAAGAAAAAGTATCGTTTCAGAACATAAAAGGACAGATGAAGGATGGCGGAAAAGAACCGTTTATTTATACATCAGAGGACAGAACTCAGAGAGCTTCCATGCTGTTGAAAAACGTCTGCTATGGAATAGAGTTTCATTTTGAAATGACGGGGCTTAAAAGTACAAGTGAAGACGAAGACGAAAAAAAGCATTATAACATAATCAAAAGACGATTGGAAAAAGGACAATACTTCCGTACACCATGCTTTGGCTGTGCAGAATTTCCCGTCAGAAAAATTGAATTAGTGGATGATTTTGATATGAGCCGGATAAGTCCTGAAATAATATCTATGGGTGATGTTGATTTAGGCTTTATGAGCTACAAAGTGGTTTTTAATGATAAAGGTATTCCGCTGAATAATGACTGGGAGAATCCGGTCTTTTCTGATAAAGCATCAACGGTCTATTACCGTCCGCATATGATAAACGGGATAATAGATGTCAGTAAGTACAGGGGGATGATGAAATGCTGATAACTGCCTTGTGTGAATATTATGACGAGCTGGCGAAGAATGGAAAAATTGTTTCGGAGGGCTTATCGGAGCAGGCTGTTCATTATCTTATTGCACTGACACCTGACGGAAAAATAGACAGTATCACAGACTATCGCAAAAAGACTCCGTATAAGGATAAAAAGGGCAATACAAAAGAACGGTCAGATCCTAAAATAGTGACAATGCCGAAAAGAACAGAAAAGACAAGTATAGAATCCAATATCATAGAACACAGACCGCTGTATATTTTCGGATTGAATTATGATAAAAAGAATAGTATATTCACTCCGGATGACAAAACAAATAAAGCACGAAAATCTCATGAAGCTTTTGTTAAGGCAAATCTTGAGTTTATTGACGGACTGGATTCTCCGATAATAAATGCGTACAGAAATTTTCTTCTGAACTGGATACCCGAAAACGAAGCAGATAATCTGAAGCTTGCCGCTCTTTCCAAGGAATATAACAGTAGTATATATTTTGCATTCTGTCTCAGTGGATATCCAGATATTCTTCTTCATGACGAACCGCAGATAAAAGAAAAGTTCTTGTCAAATATAACTGCTGATGTTTCAGGTGATGAATACTCATCTCAATGTGCCGTTACAGGAAGAAAACTCCCTATTGCAAGAATACATAACAAGATCAAGGGAGTTGCCGATGGTCTTTCATCCGGTACTGTTCTTGTAGGTTTCAAAACATCAGCCGGCTGTTCCTATGGAAATGAGCAGTCATATAACAGCAATATATCCGATGAAGCAATGAAAAAATATACAGGGGCATTGAACTATTTATTATCTGATAAAAAGCATCGTACTGTTATAGACAATATAACAATGGTCTATTGGGTAACGTCCGGTGAATCTGATGAAAACTGCTGCAGTCTGTTTGACGCTTTCTTTAACGGAACAGTCAGTCAGGACGAAGAGGATAAAATGGATAAGACGCAGACAGAACAGATGCTTTCCGACACCTTTAAACTGGCGAAAGATGGGAAACTGACTAAAGAAAGATTGTCTGACCTTACAGGAGTGGATGAAAGCATTGATTTTTATATTGCGGGAATTAAACCAAATTCATCAAGGCTTGCACTCAAATTCATCTATCACCGCCGGTTTGCAGATGTCCTTTTTTCTATCGCAAAGCATCAGGAGGATATGTATATAGTAGGAAGCAGAGAACCCATTCCGCTGTGGAGACTGAAAAAGGAATTGATATCACCGAAAAGCAATAATCAGAATATTGACCCGTCATTGCTGTCGGCAATATTCAAATCGATTCTTTATGCAGTACCTTATCCGGATTATTTGCTCTCTGCTGTCGTTACAAGAATAAAGACAGATCAGTATATAAACTATGTCCGTGCAGGTGCAGTGAAAGCCTGCATAAACAGAAAATCAAGGGCTTTGAACAAAAAGGAGGAATTGACCGTGGCTCTCGATATAAACAATACAAATCAGGCGTATCTTTGCGGCAGACTTTTTGCAGTGCTGGAAAAAATACAGGAACAGGCGGCAGCACCGGCAAAATTGAACCGTACAATCAAGGATTCATACTTTGCGTCTGCTGCCTCGAAACCCTCGATTGTTTTTCCAAAGCTGCTTTCCCTTTCGCAGAACCATCTTAAAAAGCTGGATGACGGTAAGAAAGTGTACTACAATAGGATGATAGAGGAAATAATCTCTAAAATTGAAGGAACATTTCCGGATACGCTTTTGCTTACAGAACAGGGCAAATTCATGATCGGATATTATCATCAGTATCAGGATTTCTATACAAAAAAGACCAAGGAGGAAAACTAAAATGATCAACAACAGATATGATTTTGTAATGCTTTTTGATGTGGAGAACGGCAATCCGAACGGTGATCCGGATGCAGGCAACACTCCCAGAATTGATGCAGAAACAGGTTTCGGCTATGTAACGGACGTATGCCTAAAAAGGAAGATAAGGAATTATGTTGAGCTTGTAAAAGGCGGAGAGGCGGGTTACAGCATACTTATCAAGATGGATAAGGCACTTAATACGAAATTTAATGACGCTTACAAAGCAAATAACCTGAAAACCGGTCAGAAAGGCAAAAACAAAGAAGACGTAAAGACAGCAAGGGAATATATGTGCAGAAATTATTATGACGTTCGTATGTTCGGAGCTGTTATGAATACCGGTGACGATCCGTGCGGTATTGTAAGAGGACCGGTGCAGATAAACTTTGCAAGAAGTATTTCTCCGGTGAATATTCAGGATATAACTATCACAAGACAGGCAGTTACAACAGAAAAGGACTTTGAAAACAAAAATAATGAAATGGGAAGGAAAAGCTTTATTCCCTATGGTCTGTATCGTGCGGAGGGGTATATTTCTGCCGCACTTGCAAATAAGATAACTGATCTGAATGAGGAAGACCTTGAACTGCTGTGGAATGCGATAATCAATATGTTTGAAGAGGATCACAGTGCGGCAAGGGGAAAGATGTGTATGAGAAAGCTGATTGTTTTCAGGCACGACAGCATTCTCGGAAATTGTCCGTCTCACATACTTTTTGACAAAATAAAGATAGATGAAAATACCATTCCGCCAAGAGAGTTTAATAATTATACTATCAGCATTGACAGGAATATGCCTGATGGTGTGGAGATGATTGAAAAGCTATGACGGATAATGATATATCTATACGTTCCATACAGCACTATTTATATTGTCCTCATAGATGGGGATTGATAGAAATAGATTGTGCATGGACAGAGAACTATTATGTTACAAAATCCGATATTATGCATGAAAGGGTTCATGAAACAGGTACATATTCTTCAAGAGCAAAAAAGGTATATACAGCGGTCAGTATATATAACGATCTTCCGGAATACAGGTTATACGGTGTTGCAGATTGTCTGGAAATAAATAAAGGCTTATATTCTCTTGTGGAATATAAGCCGACAAAACCTAAAACATTGGATTATAATCATGATGATCTTATGCAGGTGTTTGCCCAAAAAATATGTACAGATCATGTTTTCGGATGTGTTTGTGAGGGTTATATCTATTATGCGGATGTCAAAAAGCGGATAAAGCTTCCTTTGTGTGAGGAATATGCAAAATATGATCGTGAGCTGAAAGATCTTTTGGCTAAAATGCGTGAAAATAAAAAAAGAGGCATTATTCCCCCTATCAGAAAAGGGCAGAAATGCAGCGGATGTTCTATGAAGGATCTTTGTATGCCGAAACTTAAAAAAAGTAAAAATCTGAAGGATTCGATCATAGAATTATTGGAGAATGAAGAATGAGAAAGTTACTGAATACATTATATATTACAAATGAAAATGCTTATCTTGCACTTGACGGAGAAAATCTTGTTTGCAGGATAGAAAATGAGAACAAATTCAGAATACCGTTTGATAACATAGAAAATGTTGTATGTTTCGGATATACAGGCTGCTCTCCTGCAGTTATGGGAAAATGTGTCAGTAAATGTATACCTATCAATTTTGTATCTCCGCAAGGTAAATTTCTTGCTAAGGTTTGCGGGGAAACAAAAGGAAATGTTTTTCTGAGGGTAGCACAGATCGATAAGTTTCGTGAGAAAAGTTTGCAGCTTGCACAGAATACATTGTCGGCAAAATTCTGCAATTGTGTACAAACATTGAAGAGGACACTTCACGATTCTCCCAGGCTGAGATCTGATGAAGAAATAAATCAGGCGATCAGCACCCTGACTGAGGGAACGAAAAGCCTTTTATCAGCAGAAAGTACTGAACAGCTTTTAGGGATAGAAGGAAACTGTGCTCATGTGTATTTTTCTGTCTTTGATAAGATGATAACAAACAAAAATCCTTATTTCCGGTTTGAATACCGAAACAAGAGACCTCCGCTGGATAACATAAATGCAATGTTGTCTTTTATATATACGCTGTATACAAACGAATTTGCAGCAGCACTTGAAACGGTAGGTCTTGACAGTTATATCGGATATATGCACACACTGAGAAGCGGACGCAGTTCTCTTGCTTGTGATCTTGTAGAAGAAACACGGTGTCTTGCGGAAAGGTTTGTTATTTCAGCTGTTAATCTTAAAATTGTAACAGAAAAGGATTTTGAAAAACAGGTATCGGGAGCTGTATGGCTGAATGACAGCGGAAGAAAGAAAATCCTGACCCGCTGGCAGGAGAAAAAAAGGACAGATTATATTCATCCTTACCTGAAACAAAAAATACAGTTCGGATTGATACCTTACGTTCAAAGTAATCTGTTAGCTAAATATATTAGAGGTGAGATAGATGAATATCCGTGTTTTTTGCTGAAGTAGGTGATAATAATGATGGTATTGATAAGTTACGATGTTTCAACCGCTGATGAAAAAGGAAAGAAGCGTCTGAGAAAAGTGGCTAAGGAATGTCAGAATCATGCTCAACGTGTACAAAATTCTGTTTTCGAGGCTGATTTGGATTACTCTGCCTTCATGAAATTAAAAAACAGGTTGGAGAGTATAATTGATATAGAAAAAGACAGCCTACGGTTTTATTATCTTGGAAACAACTGGAAACGCCGGGTGGAGCATATAGGAGCTAAAAGTACATATGATCCGGAGGGAGTGATAATAATCTGAGCTGATATGCGAACCTGTGGTGATGCTGAAAACCCGGACAGGTTCGCCAGAAAAATACGAAAAATTCAGCATTTATAATTCTAAAACAGCAATAAGTTTTAGAGTGGCAACTTCATGTAGATGAGGTTCGCAAGTAATACACAATATCTTGCGTTCGCACCTCGCACGGGGTGCGTGAGTAGAAATGCCATTGGTTTAACTGCTGATATAAAGATCGGTTCGCACCTCGCACGGGGTGCGTGAGTAGAAATGAAATAATGATTCAGGAAAATACAAAATCAGAGTTCGCACCTCGCACGGGGTGCGTGAGTAGAAATTCGTTGGCTTGTAGCCATTTAACAATGGCTATCGTTCGCACCTCGCACGGGGTGCGTGAGTAGAAATTTCATCTTTTTGCAGTGATTCAACTTGATCAATTTTCGCACCTCGCACGGGGTGCGTGAGTAGAAATTATTTACAACGAGGATGTGAAGGGCGTACCTGTTTCGCACCTCGCACGGGGTGCGTGAGTAGAAATGCAAATATCGGTGATGATATAGGGGATGAATTCTTCGCACCTCGCACGGGGTGCGTGAGTAGAAATCAAAGAGATTATGAAGCCGTGTTTTTGCAGAATGTTCGCACCTCGCACGGGGTGCGTGAGTAGAAATTGAATGTGGACAATATGTATATCACGGAGATGCTTCGCACCTCGCACGGGGTGCGTGAGTAGAAATGCAATGTTAATTGATGAATGGGTACGAGGTTTACACTTCGCACCTCGCACCTCGCACGGGGTGCGTGAGTAGAAATGTAACAGAAAAAATCTATGCGTTGACTGCGATAATTTCGCACCTCGCACGGGGTGCGTGAGTAGAAATTCAATATTGATTGGTATATAATAGAATCATCAATTCGCACCTCGCACGGGGTGCGTGAGTAGAAATGGAGAGCACATCTATAACGAATTAAACGCAGAGTTTCGCACCTCGCACGGGGTGCGTGAGTAGAAATTTTTCGGTGCCATAAGTCTTTCATCAAGCGACCAGGTCGCACCTCGCACGGGGTGCGTGAGTAGAAATTTGCTTTCCCCGCCTGTTCAATAGCGTGTTGTCGCTGTCGCACCTCGCACGGGGTGCGTGAGTAGAAAT
>CACYDP010000002.1 GCA_902773135.1 uncultured Ruminococcus sp. | reverse complement strand
CCTATTTCAATCAACTTATCTGTTCGTTTTATTGTACATCACTAATACTCAAAAAATAATTTACACACTTTACTTGACAAACACGCCGTAAAAAACTTGATCTCAACAGCAGTGAAAATTTCGCTCTTCTCAGGCATATTGCAACAAATCTCTATAAATCTTTTAATTCGGTTAAGTTAAGTCTCAAAGCCAAACGTTTCAAATGTTCTTTTGATGATGAATTTTTGTCAACCATTATTTTTAACAAATTTTCTTGATTCTTTCGTGCGGTTACACTGACTTGATTTTGTCTTGTACTTGACAAAATGCAAAACAGATTGTATAAATAAATATGAATTTATCAACAGGAAAGAGGAATTGTCAATGACAGAAAAAGAAGTAGCGGAAATACGCAGAAGATTTAAGCCGGATAAAAATAATATTGTGAAACTCAAAGGCTGCTATGTCAGCGATAAGAAAGAAATCATAGCGGAATTTACACAGTCGCTCAGCCTTTTGTCACTGGAAGAAAGTGAATCTTTGTTTAAAATACTAAAAAAAACGCTTTCAGGTGCCATCGGCAAGAATCTGAATAATATCGAATTTTCTGCCGCTCAGGTTAGTGACGGCGAAGAACACGGCTTATTGATGAAGCTTCGTGACAGTGAACTTGGTGATGAAGATGCCGTAAAAGCTCTGTACGAAAAAATTATGATTTCCTATCACACCGATACCAATTACCTGATTCTTTTGGTGAGTGATGTTTATGACATTCCCCGAAAAGATAAAAATGACGAACAACTTGATGATGCATCGGAGGAAGTGTTCAAATATTTTCTTTGCAGTATATGCCCTGTCAAACTGACCCGATCGGGATTGGGTTTTTCGGTACTGGACAATTCATTCAGAAATATAGGTGCGGATACTGCTGTCAATGCCCCTGAAATGGGATTTATGTTTCCGGCATTCAATGACAGAAGCACCGATATTTACAGCGTACTTTATTATACACGCAGCACCAGTGAAAACTATAAGGAAGTGGCAGACTTGTTGTTTAATACATTTATTCCTATGCCTGCGGCAGAGCAGAAGGAAACATTCCGGAATCTGATTGCCGAAACCGTCGAAAAAGACAGAAGTTATGAATTTGTACAGTCGGTGCACGACCATCTTTCCGAAATGATAGAGGAACATAAGACTAATAAACGTCCCGAACCATTGGTGCTTGGTAAAAAAGATGTAAAGCGTGTTCTTGAAAACTGCGGAGCCGATGAAAAGGATATTGTCACCTTTGAAGAAAAATATGATACCAGTTTCGGAGAAAAAACCGAACTGCATCCTCAGAATATTATTGATCCGAAGCAGTTTGAAGTAAAAACGCCCGATGTAACGATCAAAGTGAATCCCGAACGCAGCTATATGCTTGAAACGAAAATGATTGACGGTGTCAAGTATATTATGATTCGTGCGGAAGAGGGAGTGGAAGTCAACGGTGTCAGTATTAATTTTCCGGAAAATATACAGGAAAAAACAGAATCACAGAATTGATCGAAATAAGAGCCGATTTCAAATCCTCGCACCGCACGGCACAGATATGAAACAGGATATAACACTGCATCTCACTGCAGTGTTATTTTCATTTTCACAGGAAAGCAGCGAAACACACAAAAGTTACAAATTTGTATCAATCATTAAAATTATAATTTCAAAAAAATATTTTGTGTCTGATAATCTCTCTATGTATTAATGAAAACAGTTAAGAAAAATGCGAAAATATATCAAAAAATAGGATAAATTGTCATTTTATCTGTATTTATGAATAATAGTTTAGTTAAAATGACGGTTGCGAAATTGCTTCAAACAAGTTATAATGGGAACTAATGATTTAGTTACAATTTTGTCATATGTATGAAAGGACGTGCGGACTTGCAAGTCGAACACCATAAAAATCAATTCAAAAGAAAATTGGCACTTCTTTGCTCGGCACTGCTCATCTCATCTGTAATACCGGCAGTTTCTTTTAATGCTGATGCTGCTGCGGTTCAGAGCAGTACTATTCCGATCACAGCCAAAATTACGGCAAAAGTTAATCTGCAAAAATCTGCTGATAAAACAGCAGCTGCTGTAAAGGTTTTGCCAAAGAATACAAATATTACCATTCTTGAGGTTGTCAATGCCGAATGGTATTATGTCAAAACAGCAGGGGGAGCACTTGGGTATTGTTCTTCCGAATTTGTTGATATAACGACCGATGCCAAATCTCTTACGGCAACGAAAATATACAGCGATTCGTCTGTGAAAGATACGGTGATTAAAACGGCAGCTCCGGGTATGACCTTGGATATAACGGCGTTTTTAGATAATAATTGGGCGAAAGTATTACTGGAAGACGGTACAAGCGGATATGTTGAATGTTCGGACATTGCGTATGTTTCGGGAAAAATCCAGTCGTCCGCTGCGGTAAGGCAGATCAGTGAAACTGCTGCATCGGATATTACACTTTTTGAAAATTCTGTTACGGTGATGGCGGGCAGCACTAAGAAACTGGTGGCAAGATATGCCTCCGGTACGGTTCTCTGGACATCTTCGGACGATGCTACGGCATCTGTCAGTGCCACCGGCACGGTAAAGGGAATCAAAGGCGGTAAAGTTACCGTTACGGCAACCGACACCGAAACGGGAAAATCGGCAAAATGTCTGGTTACGGTCAAAGAACCGGATTTTACATCTGTCAGCCTTGATGCTTCTGCCAAAACAGTGGACGTTGCAAAATCATTTACTTTAAAAGCAGTGACGGTGCCGGCGACTTCCAATAAAGTTAAATTCAAATCCTCCGATACTTCTGTTGCCACAGTGGATGCAAATGGTAAGGTGACAGGAGTCAGTGTGGGAACAGCAACCATTACGGCTTACGATTCTACCAATACGGTGACAGCAGACTGTAAAGTAACAGTGACTTTAGCTGAAAAAATAACACTTTCTCAGACATCGGTCAGCGTTAATACGGGTTCGTCCGTTTCTATCACCGCCAAAACGCTGAATGCTTCAACCGTACTGAAGTGGACATCAAGCAATTCAGATATAGCAAGTGTTTCTAACGGAAAAATAAGCGGTCTGAAAGCAGGTACAGCAACCATTACGGTATCAAATACAAGCGGAACGGTAAAAGCTGCTTGTAAAGTAACAGTCAAAAAAGTTTCCTCCGGTTCGCTTTCCGTATCACATTCCACCCGAACCACCAATGCGGGAAAAACTATCTATATTAAAGGCTACGGTTCCGGCAGCTGGGAAACAAGCGATTCGTCCATTGCCACCGTTTCAAGAGGATTCATATACTGCAAAAAGCCCGGCAAGGTTTCTATATCCTATAAAAATGCAAGCGGTCAGAGAGCAGTCTGTACCGTAACGGTTACGGAAGCAGCTCCCATAAGATTTGCCTATTCTTCTCCCAACTCGGCAACCATTAATTCCAATGCAACGCTTGTTGCGATTACAGACAAAACAAGAAGTGACGTGAAGTTTGTTATTAATGTCGGCGGAAAAAATGTGGAAGTAAAGGCGTCCAGTAAAACCACAGACGGAAATACATTGATATGGAAAGGTACTTATAAAACAACAGCAGCAGGTACATTTTCAGTCAAAGCCTATTCCTTCAAGGACGGTTCCTGGAAAACCTGCAGTGACGGAAGCTGCGATCTGTATGTTACTTCCAAAACAAAAGCTAATCAGACCGGTCTGGATACACTGCGTGCCAGTGACAATGTGATTCGGTTTATAGGTGAAAAAGAAGGTTTTGTATCAGAAATCACCTATGATACGCTTGCTAATAATATTCCGACCATCGGATACGGTTATGTTGTCTGGACAGGAAATGCTTTTTATAATAATATGACGAAGAATGAAGCATTCGCACTTTTGATTGATGCAGTGAATAATGACAGTTATACCTCCAGAGTCAATGCTGTATTGCAGGAAAATCATATCAAGTACAATCAGCAGCAGTTTGATGCACTTGTCAGTTTTTCGTATAATCTGGGTACAGGCTGGACTTATTCTTCCGACCTGAAAAATATTCTTTTGAATTCCTATGACGGAACGAAAATTTCCGGCAGCACAACGATGACGGCAACAGTCAATGCCGACGCATTGAATCTACGTCAATCAGCCACTACATCATCAAATATATTAGAGGTACTGCCTAACGGTTCAAAGGTGACATTGCTGAGTACAACCAAATATAACAGCGTATGGTATAAAGTAAAAACAAGCAGCGGAAAAACCGGCTATTGCAGCGGTACATATCTGAATATTTCATCGTCAGGCGGAAGTGCCGGAAGAAATCTCAATTCCGTTAATAAAAATGCTCTGATCAAAGAATTGCTTTCTTATCATCATGCCGGCAGTGTATGTTATTACGGACTGCTTTACAGGCGTGTAGATGAACTCGAAATGTTCCTCTATAATGATTACACGGCAGACGGCAGAAGCAATCAGCATCATTTCCCAAGTCCCTCTTGTTTATCATTTTAACATAAATCGGAACGGTAAAAATGCCGTTCCGATTTTTGCACGGAAATCAATTAAAAAAATCTGACATCAAAGAAGTTTCTGTATTTCTTTCTCGACGATTTCGCTGTCAGTAGGATATGACACAATTCAGCGGTTTTGGGAAAAGGGTTTTCCCGGGAAATTGCCCGACAAAATTGATTTCCGTGTGTTTTTTGTTTGGGGTATTGATAAATTTGTCAATTAATAGTAAAATGTAATGTATAGGCTGCCGCTCTGTACCAACAGACGACAGCAAAAAAATGATTTGATGAGGTAATGCATTATGAGTGAAAAACGATTAGGATTTATCGGTGCAGGAAATATGGCAACCGCTATTATTAACGGAATACTGAAAAATAAAGCGAAACCAGCCAATATGATTTCTGTTTTCGATCTGGACGGAGAAAAACTTTCCGCTATGAAAGAAAAAGGTGTTGATACGGTTTCAACAGGGATTGAATTGACAGAAAAAAGCGATATTATCGTACTTGCTGTCAAACCGCAGAATTATGAAGAAGTATTATCCGAAATTAAAAGTGCCGTTCATCAAGATAAAGTGTTTGTAACGATAGCAGCGGGAATTTCCATCGAGTATGTGCAGCGTCAGCTCGGTAAAAATTGTCCTATGGTAAGAGTGATGCCGAATACACCGCTTTTGCTGGGAAAAGGAGCAACGGCTGTATGCCGCTCGGAAAACATATCAGAAGAAGATTTCAGCGAAATATATGATATGTTTGCACTTTCGGGTGAAGCTGTTGTTCTTCCGGAATCACAAATGAACGAGATTATCTCTGTGAACGGCAGCAGTCCGGCTTACGTGTATCTGTTTGCGAAAGCAATGGTAGATTATGCCGTTTCTGTCGGAATCGACGGTGATGTTGCATTGAAACTGGTATGCAAAACGTTTGAAGGCAGTGCCGAAATGCTGCGTTCCAGCGGTGACTCACCGGAAACATTGATCCAAAAGGTTTCTTCAAAGGGCGGTACAACCATAGAGGCATTAAAAATTCTGAATGAAAGAAATGTTCCCGATGCCATCAAAGAGGCGATGGCAGCTTGTACAAAAAGAGCGGAGGAACTGGGAAAATAAAAGTGCATTATGAAAATTTCACAGCCGATATGAATTGACGTTTTAAAACATCTTGACGAAATACAAATATTGGGTTATTATTATATTAAGTTTGTTACTTTATAGGAGGTATATGAATGTTATGTAAAAAATGTGGGGCTCAATTACCGGACGGTTCTGCGTTTTGTACCAACTGTGGTACAAAAACGGAAGTACAGGCTGATGCCAATGCAGAACAAGGTACAACGGTATTAAGACCCGAAGATTCACCGTTTATCAATACACCGCCGCAGGTTCAGCAAAATCAGCCGAACATGGCTGCCGGCGGCAATGCGGACGAGGGTACAACGGTATTAAACCCCGGAAATTCGCCGTTTGCCAATACACCGCCGCAAATGCAGCAAAATGCAGCACCGGCACAGCCGTATCAGAATAATATGCCGATGCAGCAGCCATACCAGAACGGTATGCCCGGACAACCGTATCCGAATCAGAATGGTATGCCGGGACAGCAGCAGTATTATGCTCCTCCGAGAAAAATAGGATACTGCCGTAACTGCGGCGAAGAGATGTTCCAAGGCAGACCTATATGCACTAAATGCGGTACAAGATACGGAGAGGGAGCAGGTTATTGTCACAGCTGCGGAGCACAGGCAGTACCGGGAAGTCCGAACTGCACCAGCTGCGGAAAAAGTCTGAAACCACCTGTTACCGCCGGCAATTATTTCAAGGGATGGCTCAATAACTTCATTGATGTTATCAAGAATCCGGATCTGATCGGTTCGATTGCACGTCATTTTACCAACCTGATGGCGATTGTGCTTTTTATTGTGATGTTCCTGCCGATTGCATCTTGTTACAATATTCATATCAGTACGTATAGTCTGTACCAGTCTTCCTTGCCGCGTGTGCTGAATGTATTCGGATTGTCGGCATTCGGAGGAGTGTTGATTATACTGGCATTCATATTGATATTTGCTACCTATGAACCGTTTGCCCGCTCTTTCCTTGACAATAAAAATAAGACACTTTCAAAATTTTCGGTTCTGTTTGTTCCGGTTCTTGATACGCTTGGTGTTTTGTGTGTGCTGCTCGAGTTTTTTGTTAAATCGGGTCAGTCATCCAACTCCTATCTCTTTGTTGCGAAATACCCCGAACTGCATTTCACTATCATCGGATATGTGTTCTTTGCACTGGCTGCTCTTTCGCTCGTTGCGGGTGTCATCGCACTGATCAGACGCAGTACAGTACGTGCGGCAGTACCGACCAATGCCAATGTTCCTTATCCTGCACCGTATAACGGACAGCAGTTTGTACAGAATCAAATGCCGCAGGCACCGGCACAGCCTGTACAGAATCAGGTACCTCAGGCAGTACAGCCCGTACAGACAACGGCACAACCGATGCAGCTTGAAAAAAATGACAACGATAATGCTGCGTCAAGTGCTTTTAATAACCAATAAAAATAATGCGGATATTCCATCGGAATGTCCGCATTTGTTTTGAGAAAAATTATGATATTGTATCCGTTGTGACGATACGGATTCCCTCGTATTCTCTTACAAGACTGTATCCGATTTTTTTGGAGAGTGAGAGGGATTTTTTATTGGCACAATCCCAGTACGGAATCTTATTTCGCTTGGCACACTCAATCAGAAAAGCAGACGAACAGGTGAGAGCAAGACCTTGTCTGCGAAAATCGGGATCGGTTGCAACAACCACTTCATAGCCTGTACGGCAGTACGAATAGCTTGATGCCCCACTGACAAGTTTACCTTTGCAGAGTACCGCATACCCCAGACCGTGTTCGGAAAAATCTTGGTAATTTTTGAAATTTTTAACAAAGTACTCAGACCAGGTATTTTTTAATGACTGCAAATAAATACTTTCATTAATAACGGCAAGTTCAAATTCAGAAGGAAGTGTATCAATATTTTTATAAAGCTTTTTCATTTTAAGATCGGGCGTTGTATTGTTTTGGTAACGTTTTTTGATTTTAATATTTTTTTCGTAATGTGATAACAGATAAGATCTCATTTTTGTGTTCATTGTAATGATGGTGAGTTTTTTATGTTTAGCATACTCGGCAGCCTTGATAATGAAATCCTTTTTGTCGGCATCGCCGTCCATATACATATATTCGCCGAGTACAATGGCTGCGGCGGAGGGCTGTTTGTCATCATCGGCAAACGCTCTTCCCGCAATACCTTGAAAACAGCTTTCTGTACAGCTGTCGGTTGTGTCATTAAAAAGTTGTTTTAAAATATGGGTGTTTTTTAAATCAATATTTTTCATTTTCCATTCTCCGCATTTGATAGATTAAAGCATTGATTGATGACTTCATTTTGTTTGTTCAATGTTGTCAGCCTTCTTTTTTAAAGTAAAGTTTACAAGGAAAATTCCCGAACACACCAGCAGGAGTGACAGCATATTCTCTGCGGTGAAAATATTCTCACCGAGGAAAATTCCCGACCAGATCGTGCCGAATACCGGTATCAGAAGATTAAATACAGCAACACGGCTCACATCATTGTAAAACAGCAGCATTGTCCACAGCATAAAAGCGATTCCTGCCATTGCCGCAAGGTACATCAGAATCAAAACACAGTTAATATCGTAAAAAATCAGTCTGCCTCCGGACAAAAGCCCCAGAAGAGTTAGTGCCGTGCCGCCGAAGATAAGCTGATAGCCTGAAATTTGTATCGGACTTCTGTCATCGGATATTTTCTTGCTGATAATATTGCCGATGGCTCCCGAAAGATTAGAGAGGATCACAAGCACGTCTCCCTCAATGGAAAATCCTCCCATACCGCTGCCATTGATATTCATAACAATGATTCCCGTAATGCCGATGATGCAGCCGATGACTTTTTGGAAGGTAAGCTGATCGTTTCTGAAAAATAAAGCGGACAGAATCACCGAACCGAATGCTGCAACTGATGTCAGCAGCGAACTTTTTGCTCCGGTAATATGAACAATTCCCGTGTATAAAAGAAGATACTGCAAAAAGGTCTGGAAAAATCCCAATATGGAAACAGGTACAAGATCCTTTTTTCTGAGTTTTAATTTTTTTCTATCCTTGGTAAACAGTCCGATCAGTAATACGATCAGCCCCGCAGGAGCGAAACGTCCGCCTGCAAAGACAAGTTTTGACGGAATATCGGAGCTGTCTATCCTGAAAAGTTCATAGCCTATTTTGATTCCCGGAAAAGCCGTTCCCCACAGCATTGTGCAGATCACGGCAATCACGGCAACAAAAAACAGATTTTGGGTCAATTTGTTGTTAGCGGTCAAATCACATTGCACTTCCTCAGATATTTTTAGGATCCGCTTCTACAAAATCGCCTTTTTGATTGCGATAAAAAGCCGATCCGACAGGACTTTCGAGATAATCGCTTATATCGATGTCATAATTGCATAAGGTATTCAGACTGTATATGCCCATATTTTCGGAATTATCCATATATTCCTGGGTTTCATCGCCTGCCATAAAACGCCATCCGCTGTCATATTCGCTTTGCGGTTTTTCCCTGTACATAAAACCTACGGGTTTGTTTTCCACCATTATTTTATCAGTGGCATAGCAGCCGTCCGAACCCGACCATTCTAAAATATGTTCGATACTGCTTTTGGGAATTGCCCAATTTTTTTCTTTTAAATTTTCGCATACATTTTGGCGGTTGATATTAATAGCACCTCTGAAACTCACAAAAAGTTTTTCGGTCAGTAATTTCAGCAGAGCATCACAGCCGTTATTGATTTTATAGACCATTTCTTCTTCATAAATCGGAATAAACTGATAGAATGTGATTGTATCGCCGTTCGGCAGAACAGCATTGACAGCTTTATCGTTCATCAATATCAGATTATCAATAATCACGCCGTTGAACTTGGTATTCGGAGCAAAGGGGGACCCGTTAGAAATAGTATGTCCTGGAGCGATCCACGAGTCATCGAACTGAATCATGGTGGCAAGTGTCAGCATATATCTTGAAATCCAGGTATTTTCGGGTGATGTACTCTTCAGATCCCATTCGGTAGGAAGATATGCCACCAATTCAGTTCTTGACGAAAAGATATTTTCATACCCCTCCGGTAGATTCATTTTGTACGAACCCATACCCACAGTAATAAAGGTCAGCATACGGCACTTGTCGGACGGCGGAATACAGGCGATTTTGATGTTGTCAAATGTTTTTTCGGGAATATCCAGAAAATGATCGATATGCCCGAAATATTTTTCAATATGGTTGATCACGGCATTGTATTCATCTTCTGTGTAGTGACTCAGTTCGTTTGAAACCGCATTTTCACCGAAAAATTCTTCCCAATCTTCTTCGTCCAGTTCCTTTGCTTTGGCGGACGCATATTCAAATAATTCCGAATCATCTTTATCAATGGCAATAAAGCACATCAGCATCCAGCCGTCTGTAAAATTTTCATCGGTTTCCATACATTTTTCCAATGCTTTGATGGCAAGATGATATTTATGAATGGAGTAATAGCAATGGGCAAGTTCAAAGTAATACGGGATATTGCTGTCATCAATGTCATCGGAAATATCAAGAAGTGTTTTCAGTGCTTTTTTATTTTTGTCGATACAGCTGTATGCGTGTGCGAGCAGAATGGTGATTTCTGTACTGATTTCATCTTCATCCAGAGAATTGATCAATTCAATGGCTTCTTCATATTTGTCGTTGAACATCAGTTCTTCCAATTCTTCCATATATTCGTAATCCATTTTCGGCCTCCGTATTTTGTTATACTAAAATATTATACCATTGAATAGGATTAAGTGTCAATTAAAATGATGTATTATCACAAATATAAATTTTATTTATCACTTGTTGATTTTTCAAAGTGAAGTTTTACACCTTATTATTTGATGGTGACGCAAAAAATTATTTACCTGATGATAAATAGATTGACAAATTTCTGATTTTAAGCGATAATATAATTGTATTTTATGATACAATACAAACGAATTTAATCATTTAAGGGAGGAACAAAAATGGGTTATACTATTGCTCAGAAAATCATTAAAGCTCACCTGTTAAGCGGAGATATGACCGCAGGCAGCGAAGTAGGGCTTAAAATTGATCAGACTCTCACACAGGACGCAACCGGTACAATGGCTTATCTTGAATTTGTAGCTATCGGTGTGCCGAGAGTAAAAACGGAAAAAAGTGTCGCTTATATCGACCATAATACACTTCAGACAGGATTTGAAAATGCGGACGACCACCGTTTTATTCAGTCGGTTGCTAAAAAACACGGCATCTATTTTTCAAGACCCGGCAACGGCATTTGTCACCAGGTTCACCTTGAAAGATTCGGCAAACCCGGAAAAACACTCATCGGTTCGGACAGCCATACACCCACAGGCGGCGGTATCGGTATGCTCGCTATCGGTGCAGGCGGTCTTGACGTAGCTGTGGCAATGGGCGGCGGTGCTTACTATATCTCAATGCCCAAAATGGTAAGAGTCAATCTTACAGGCAAACTGCAGCCTTGGGTTTCCGCAAAGGATATTATTCTGGAAGTTCTCCGTATTATGTCTGTTAAGGGCGGTGTCGGAAAAATTATAGAATACGGCGGAGAGGGTGTAAAAACACTGACTGTTCCCGAAAGAGCAACGATTACCAATATGGGTGCCGAACTCGGTGCGACTACCTCTGTTTTCCCGTCTGATGAAATCACCAAATCATTTATGAAAGCTCAGGGTCGTGAAGAAGACTGGACAGAACTTTCTGCTGATGATGATGCGGTATATGACGAAGTGATCAATATTGATCTCTCCAAACTTGTTCCTATGGCTGCATGTCCTCACAGCCCCGACAATGTTAAGACAATTGAAGAAATTGGTCCTCAGAAGATCGATCAGGTATGTATCGGTTCCTGCACCAATTCGTCTTATCTGGACCTTATGAGAGTGGCTGCTGTTCTGAAAGGAAAAACGGTGCATCCCGATGTCAGCCTTGCCATTGCTCCCGGCTCAAAACAGGTTTATAATATGCTCGCAAGAAATGGTGCTCTTGCCGACATTATAGAAGCCGGTGCCAGAATATTGGAATGTGCGTGCGGACCCTGTATCGGTATGGGTCAGTCACCCAACTCAAAGGGTATTTCTCTGCGTACATTCAACCGTAACTTTGAGGGTCGTTCCGGTACACGTGACGGACAGATTTATCTTGTCAGTCCTGAAACAGCTGCTGCTTCGGCTCTGACAGGCGTATTCACCAACCCGAGAACGCTCGGCGATGCGGCGGATATTCCTCTGCCCGAGAAATTTGAATATAATGACAATATGGTGATAGCACCTGCTCCCGTTGAGGAAATGGACAGTGTTGAAATTCTCAGAGGTCCCAATATCAAACCTTATCCCGAAACACAACCTCTGGAGGAAAATATCAATGTTCCCTGTTCTCTGAAAGTAGGGGATAATATCACAACAGACCATATTATGCCCGCAGGTGCCAAAATACTGCCGCTCCGCTCCAATATTCCTGCGATTTCTCAGCATTGCTTTACCGTGTGCGACAAGGATTTCCCCGCACGTGCAAAAGAACTCGGCAGCAGCATTATTGTAGGCGGTGTCAATTATGGTCAGGGTTCATCACGTGAGCACGCTGCTCTTGCTCCTCTTTATCTCGGTGTCAAGGCTGTTGTTGTAAAATCGTTCGCTCGTATTCATCGTTCCAACCTGATCAACGCAGGTATTCTTCCGCTTACTTTTGTCAACGAAGAAGATTACGATTCCATTTCGCAGGGTGATGAACTTTCTTTGCCGAACGTAAGACAGCTTGTAAGCGAAGGCAAAAACCTCGTTATCATCAATAAGACAACCGGTAAGGAAATCCCCGTTGAATGTGAGCTTTCCGGTCGTACAAGAGATATTATCCTTGCAGGCGGTCTGTTGGACTACACAAAACAAAACAGCTGATAAAATCAAAGGAAGGTATGGATTATGGAAAAAATTAAAATGGTAACTCCTCTCGTTGAGATGGACGGCGACGAAATGACCAGAATCATATGGAAGATGATCAAAGATACACTGATTCTTCCTTATGTTGATCTGAAAACCGAATACTATGACCTCGGTCTTGAAAACAGAGAAAAGACCAAAGATCAGGTAACAGTTGATTCCGCAGAGGCAACCAAAAAATACGGTGTTGCCGTTAAATGTGCGACCATTACTCCCAATGCGGAAAGAGTAAAAGAATATAATCTTACTCAGATGTGGAAATCGCCCAACGGTACTATCAGAGCAATTCTGGACGGTACTGTTTTCAGAACACCTATTCTTGTCAAAGGCATTACTCCGTATATTCCTACGTGGACAAAACCGATTACTATCGCACGTCACGCTTACGGCGATGTTTATAAGAATACCGAAATGGTCGTTGACGGCGGCAGCAAAGCCGAATTGATCGTAACAGACAAGGACGGAAACGAAACACGCCAGCTGATTCATGATTTTGCGACTCCCGGTATTATACAGGGACTTCACAATATCGATAAGAGCATTGGAAGTTTTGCAAGAGCTTGCTTCAACTTTGCACTTGACAAAAAGCAGGATCTCTGGTTTGCTACCAAAGATACCATTTCTAAGAAATATGATCATCGTTTCAAAGATATTTTCAATGAGATATTTGAAAATGAGTACAAGGATAAATTTGAAAAAGCCGGTATTACCTATTTCTATACCTTGATTGATGATGCTGTTGCAAGAGTGGTTCGTTCGGACGGCGGTTATATCTGGGCGTGCAAAAACTATGATGGCGACGTAATGTCCGATATGGTAGCAACTGCTTTCGGTTCACTTGCTATGATGACATCGGTTCTTGTTTCTCCGGACGGTATCTATGAATACGAAGCTGCACACGGTACAGTACAGCGTCATTACTACAAACACCTCAAAGGAGAATCAACCTCTACCAACTCTGTTGCTACTCTCTTTGCGTGGTCGGGTGCTTTGAGAAAAAGAGGCGAACTGGATGGTACTCCCGAACTCGTTGATTATGCCGATAAACTTGAAAAAGCTACCATTGCTACGATCGAGGACGGCATTATGACCGGTGACCTGGCAGCTCTTTCAACACTTGAAAATAAAACCAAGGTTGACACAGAAACTTTCCTCATCGAAATCAACAAACGCCTTGCGGCAATGTATGCATAATATATGACAAAAAACACAGCTGTATCATTTGCAGCTGTGTTTTTGGTTTATTTCAGTTTTGCGTTCGGAGAATGTCGGATTATATAATCCAGTACAAAATGATAATGCTGTGGTTCAAAATAAAGCTTAAAAGTACCATTTTGGCTGATTTTAATGCAGTATTGCTTTTCGATTGCTTTGATCTGTTTAATATAGAAAAATTCAAGATAGATCATACCGGGATCATTATGATCAAAATCCCACGGCATATCCTGTCCGCTGTATGTATCGCTGTTCATTACCGCTGAATCTGCCGCCATTGCCAGACCGCTCAGCAGAAAATTTTTGAATGCCGAACCGACTGTTTCTTCCTTTTTTTCGCTTAGATAACGATAGCCTATTTTTTCAGAGGTCATATGATAAAGAACCTTTTGTTTTTGATATTGTCCGGAGTAAAACCAAGTGATACTTCCGTCTTTGTTAACGGTCATTCCCTGAGGAAGTATCGGTTTCTGTACATCGGCATTGGGAATATCCGACACAGATGCCCCACAGCCCGAACAAAAACGATCACCGTCTGAAAAACTCTTTCCGCAATATCTGCAAAAACCTGCCATAATGCTTTCCTCCCGAATGATGTTTTTGACTTTGTTTCAATATATTATACAAAATCATTATCAAAATTAAATGAATTATATCTATTATATTATATGATTCAGGATAAGTAAACACTTATTTCCATTGAGATTTCTCTTCGGAGAGAATTCAAAAAGATACTTGACAGTCGGCGAAAATGAGTTATAATATCTATATAAAATAAATATTGATGCTGTGATGAGAAAAAGAGCAGAACCGTTACTTCCAGAGAAGAGATCATTTGGCTGAAAGATTTCTGTAACAGGCTGTTTGGGCTGACTCGGAGCTTTGTACAAAATACAACGTTAAACCGCGTTAAGGTTGCAGAGTGGTATATGATTGGTAATGATATACAATTTGGGTGGTAACACGGATTTTTTCGTCCCATACAGACGATGAAATTCGTGTTTATTTTTTCATTTGCGGCAAAATCAGAACAAAATAAAAGGGTGATTAAAAATGCAGTGGACAGGTCTTAATGAATTAAGAGAAAAATATTTGTCTTTTTTTGAGTCGAAAGAACATCTCAGACTTCCGAGTTTTCCGTTGATTCCGCAGAATGATAACAGCTTGCTGCTGATCAACTCGGGTATGGCACCTATGAAAAAATACTTTACGGGAGAAGTCACACCGCCCCGCAAGCGTGTAACCACTTGTCAGAAATGTATCCGTACCCCCGATATTGAACGTGTGGGAATCACAGCACGTCACGGTACATTTTTTGAAATGCTGGGAAATTTCTCTTTTGGTGACTATTTCAAAACCGATGCAACCAAATGGGCGTGGGAATTCTGTACGGAAGTACTGGAAATGCCTGTGGATAAAATATGGATCTCGATTTATGAAGATGATGATGAAACTTTTGATATATGGACAAAAAATGTCGGAGTTTCACCCGAGCGTATTGTGCGTTTAGGCAAAGAAGATAACTTCTGGGAACACGGAGAAGGTCCCTGCGGTCCTTGTACGGAACTTTATTTTGACAGAGGAGAAAAGTACGGCTGCGGAAAACCCACTTGCGGCGTTGGCTGTGAGTGTGACAGGTATGTTGAATTCTGGAATAATGTATTTTCACAGTTTGTCAGTGACGGCAAAGGAAACTATACGCCGATGGATCACCCGAATATTGATACCGGTATGGGTCTTGAAAGACTTGCCTGTATTCTTCAGGGGGTTGATAATCTGTTTCTTGTTGATACAGTCCAGAACATTATGAAAAAAATCAGTGAACTTGTTCATGCTGTTTACGGCGAAAACGAAAAAACCGATGTATCGCTTCGTGTTATTACCGATCATATCAGAAGTACTACATTTATGATCAGCGATGGTGTAATGCCGTCCAACGAGGGCAGGGGATACGTTCTCAGAAGACTGCTTCGCCGTGCAGCACGTCACGGAAGACTGCTTGGTGTCAAAGAACCTTTCTTGTATCAAGTAGTCGATACGGTGGTCCGGGAAAACCCCGCTTATCCGGAACTTTCGGAAAAACGTGATCTGATTGTCAAGGTTATTAAAACGGAAGAAGAATCTTTTGGCAGAACACTGGATCAGGGATTTGCACTTCTTGATGACATTATTAAAAAGTCTTCTGTTAATCGGATTTCCGGTGAAGATGCTTTCAAGCTGAATGATACTTTCGGATTCCCGATCGACCTGATCAAAGAAGTTGCCGAAGAAAAAGGTATGACAGTTGATATTGACGGTTATAACGAGCTGCTGAAAGAACAAAAGGTCCGTGCGAAAAACGCAAGAAAAAATGCCGGTGCAGATGCGTGGCTCAGTGATGCGGTGGATTTCAGCGGAATCGAAAGAACGGAGTTTGTCGGTTATACACAGCTTGCTGCGGATTCAACGATACTGGCAGTCGTAAAAGACGGCGAAAAAGTACAGTTTGGCGGCACGGGTGAAAATGTTGTTATTGTTCTTGGTCAAACACCGTTTTATGCCGAAAGCGGCGGACAGGTAGGAGATACCGGTATCATAACGTCTGATAATGCTAAAGTCAAGGTGCTTGATACGGTGAAGGACAACAACGGCATTTATATGCATCGCTGCGAAATTGTGGAAGGTACCATCGAAGTCGGCGACAATGTACGGGCAGAAGTAAACGAAGAAGTACGCCGTTCCATTATGCGTAATCATACAGCAGCACATCTTCTTCAGGCTGCTCTGAGAAATATTCTCGGTACACACGTTGAACAGGCAGGTCAGCTTGTCACAGCTGATAAACTGCGTTTTGACTTTACACATTTCTCCGCACTTTCACAGGAAGAACTTGCCCAAATAGAGAAACAGGTCAATGATGTCATCTTCCAAGGTATCGATGTTATCACAAAGGAGATGCCTGTCGACGAGGCCAAAAAACTTGGTGCAATGGCACTTTTCGGTGAAAAATACGGTGATATTGTACGTGTCGTAATGGTCGATGACTATTCCAAAGAATTCTGCGGCGGTACACATATTGATAACACTTCCAAGATTGGTTTGTTCAGAATACTCAGCGAGGGTTCTGTTGCTTCGGGTGTCAGAAGAATAGAAGCAGTGACCGGAAAGGCTGTTTTGGCAGTGCTTGATGAGTATGCGGGAATCATAGAAAAATCAATGAAAATATTGAAAACTACCAACATCAATGATTTTGTAACTTCTTGTGAGCATACGGTGAATGAAGTCAAAGAAAAGGATAAGGCAATCGAAAAACTGACTGCCAAACTTTCCGTAATGAATATAGACGGTCTTTTGGGCAAAGCTGAATCTCAAAACGGTATCAGGATCATCAAGGGCAAATTTGATTCTGTTAATACAGCATCTTTGAAAAGTATGTGTGATCGTGTACTGGAGATTGCTCCGGATACAGTTGCTGTACTGTTCGGAAAAGACGGCGAAAAAGCCAATATTGCCGTTGCCTGCGGCAAAGAAGCACAGGCAAAAGGAGCACATTCCGGTAAAATTATCAAAGAAGTGGCTGCACTGGTAGACGGCAGAGGCGGCGGCAAGCCCGAGAGAGCGATGGCTGGTGTCGGAGATGCTGCTAAAATTGATGCTTCACTTGCCAAGATAGATAATATTGTATTAGGTTTTATTCAGTGAGTGATATTACGCAGCGATATGATATGTCGATTGCCGAAGGATTTCACATAGATAACAGCAGTATACAGTAAATTAAAATCCCGAATGAATCATACAACGGATTGATTCATTCGGGATTTTTTTCGTTTTCATCTTTTTGTGCCAGACAGCGGTTTCTAAACTGCCGAGTGGAATATGATATGTCAATATTCTGTTAATTTTTGAGAAAAAGTATTGTATAGTGTGGAAAAAAATAGTATAATTAACCTATATAGTAGTGGAAATGATTGTATGCTGCGGCATAAAGATATGTTGAAAATCAGGGTGATGTTATGAGCGGTTTATGGAAATCTCTTCGGGAAAAACACGAAAAATGGGTGATGGAGAACATTCCGAATATAGGTGATATATCCGATTTGCTTGGAAGAGATAAGTCGGGAAAAGTAAACAAGGGCTCTCCGCTGTTTTTTGTGATGTCAAAATTGTTTGGAAAGCAGCTGGCATCCAAAATTGATATTGTCAGCAATGATGCCATCAAATTAAGGCAAAAATATGCTTACCGTTTTTTCAGAGCTTTGTCGCCGTTATATTTAAACGGTAAAAAATTGATCAAAGAAAAAATTGAGGAACTTCCAAAGGACAGACCGATTATTTACGCTGTGAATCACGGATTCATCGAAGATGTGATGAGTACGATTGTTATGTCTGAAAGACACGCTTTCTTTTTGTTCGGAAGCCTGCCGAATTTTTTCAATACGATTAACGGACTGGCGTTTTATTTATACGGGGCAATTCTCGTCAACAGGAGAAATAAGGAAAGCCGGAATTCGTCTGTTGACAAAGCTGTCAGCCTTTTGAAAAGGGGCGGCAACCTCATTATATATCCTGAGGGGGTATGGAATAAAACGCCGGAAAAACTGACTTTGAATTTCTGGCCCGGAGTTGTCAAAATTGCACAGCAGTCAAATGCAATGATCGTTCCGATTGTTCATCTTCCGGTCAAGAAAAAAATATACAGCTCACGTCTTGCTGCTTTGGATGTATCAAAATACGGTGATATGCAGACGGCACTGGAAAAACTGCGTGATGATATGAATACGGAAATATACCATTTGATAGAGAAATATTCGTTTGTGTCGAGAGATGAATTAAAAGAAAAGTATTCCAAGTTATCGGACTGCTGGGAAAATCTGCTGAAAAAAGCATTGACAAAATCGGAAAATATTACGATCATTCGATGGAAGTTACCGGAGATTATAAAAAGCGTGATGTGGTGAACGAATCGGAAGTATGGGAAAATATCGCCAAAACGGAACTGACTGTCGAAAATGCCGACCATATTATTTATGCCAGAAAAAGATTGGAATTGCTTAATGCCGAAGATTATCAGCATTTATATTGATATTGTTCGATCTACATAGGATTGTCCTCTGTATGAATTTTGTCTGATGTCAAAATTCGTGCAGAGGGCATATTTTTGTCTTGACAGCAGAGTAATAATATGTTATCATATCATTACATTATTACTTTACCACGATGAAGTGACATACAGGAAAGATTGAGGTTGAATTTACAATGAAAAATTATGCAAAGATAACCCCCGTAGGAACTAAGGATCTTCTTTTTGAAGAATGTTTTGCCAACAGAACCGTTTCGTCTATATTAGGAAATGTATTTTCGCATCGTGGCTTTCACGAGGTATTGACTCCCGGTATTGAATTCTACGATTTGTTTTCGGAATCGATTTCAGGAATCCCGATGGAATATATGTTCAAAATGAGCGATTCCAAAGGACGTTTGATGGTAATGCGTCCCGATTCCACACTGCCAATTGCACGTATGGTAACAACAAGACTGAAAAATATTTCCCAACCGATCAGACTTTATTATAATCAGCGGGTTTACAGATACAACCCCGGACTGACCGGCAGAAGCAACGAAGTAATGCAGACAGGCATTGAACTGATTGGGGCAAAAGGTAAACACGCCGACCTTGAAGTGATTACAACCGCTCTTGAAGCTCTTTCAAAATGTATTCCCGATTATCGTATCGAACTCGGCCATGCAGGATTTTTCAGGGCACTCGCACAGAAACTTCCCGTCAGCCGGAGTGAACGTGAAGAGATACGTTATTTTATAGAATCCAAAAATTACTCCGCACTCAACTCTGCACTTGATTCTCTCGAACAGACACAGGCAGTCAATGTTATCAGAAAACTTCCCCGCCTTTTCGGAGGAATTGAAGTTCTTGATGAAGCGTGCAAACTTTGTGATGATGAAGAAGCTCTGAAAACATTGGAATACGTACGGGAAATCTATAATGACCTTTCCAAATTCGGGCTGGGCGAAAAATTGATCATCGACTTGGGACTTGTTCAGAGAAACGATTATTACAGCGATATTGTTTTCAGCGGATATGTGGAGGGTTCGGGAGAACCAATACTCATAGGAGGACGCTATGACAATCTCCTTGACAGTTTTGATGCACCCGCTCCTGCGATAGGATTTGGCATCAATGTAGATGAGATTGCAAGAGTGATGATGAAAAGAGGAAATGTTCCGCAAAAGAAAAATGCAGATGTTCTGGTACACGGTAAAAAAGGCTATGAAACAGAAGCCATCAAATATACCTCCACACTTTATGAAGCGAATATTATCGGAGAAAACAGCGTTTTTGAAACCGAAGAAGAAGCACTTGCCTATGCAAGAGCTAACGGAATCAAAAAAATAGCGATTGTCGGCGAAGAAATAACAACAACGGATACAGGAGTTTAAATAATATGAAACCTTTAAGAATAGCATTAACAAAAGGCAGACTGGAAAAAGATACGATCAGACTTCTTGAAAGTGCCGGATACGATTGTACAGCGGTTCGTGAAAAAGGCAGAAAATTGATCCTTCCAATCGGCAGCGGAGAAATCGAAGTCGTTCTTGCCAAAGCAGCTGATGTCATTACTTATGTCGAAAACGGTGTCTGTGATCTCGGCGTTGTCGGCAAAGATACCATTATGGAAAACGGAAGAAGTTTTTATGAAATTCTCGATTTAGGATTCGGAAGATGCCGTTTTGCTCTTGCCGGAAAAAAGGGAACGGATTTTCTTTCGGGTTATAATGCGATCACAATCGCTACCAAATATCCGAATGTTACCCGCAATTTCTTTGAGGGCAAGGGAATGGATATACGTGTCATCAAAATAGAAGGTTCTGTGGAACTGGCACCTTTGCTCGGACTTTCTGATGCGATTGTAGATATTGTGGAAACAGGTTCTACTTTAAAAGAAAACGGACTGGAAATCATAGAAGATAATGTCGCACCTATTTCGGCAAGACTGATCGCTAACACGGCAAGCCTGAAACTGAGAAAAACGGAAATAGAAGAACTGGCAGAAAAAATGGAAAAGGAAAGGGCGAAACAAAATGATTAATACGGTAATTGCAGACGGAAAAACCGAAGTGGAATTTCTTTCAAAGCTGCGTGAAAGAAGCAGCGATACCAATAAGGACGTTACAGCTGTGGTAGCTGACATCATAGAGAACGTAAGAAAAAACGGTGACAAAGCCGTGCGGGAATATACAGTCAAATTTGACGGAAAAGCACCGGATTGTTTTGAAGTTTCCAAAGAGGAAATTGAAACCGCCTTACAGCAGTGCGATGAACAGTTGGTCAGAACACTCCGCAAAGCCGCAGAGAATATCCGTGATTTCCACGCTCGTCAGAAACAGCAAAGCTGGCTGACCACCAAGGAAAATGGTGTCATACTCGGACAGCGTGTAAGAGGGTTGGAGCGTGTCGGTCTTTATGTGCCGGGCGGTACGGCAGCGTATCCGTCATCTGTGCTGATGAATGCGATTCCTGCCAAAATTGCAGGGGTAAAAGAGTTGATTATGGTAACGCCTCCTCTGAAAAACGGCAAACCAAATCCCGATATTATGGCAGCAGCAGCCATAGCAGGCGTTGACAGAGTTTTTCTGATGGGCGGTGCACAAGCGGTCGCTGCACTTGCTTACGGAACGGAAAGCGTGCCAAAAGTAGATAAAATCGTAGGACCGGGCAATATTTTTGTGGCAACGGCAAAAAAACTCCTGTACGGAACAGTAGATATAGATATGATAGCAGGTCCGAGCGAAATTCTCGTACTTGCGGATGAAAGTGCCAACCCGAAATTCCTTGCGGCAGATTTGATGTCACAGGCAGAACACGACAGATTGGCATCAGCAATTCTGGTTACAACATCAAAGCAGCTGGCAGATGCAACGGTTCAGGAATTGGAACGTCAGATGCAGACACTTTCCAGAAAAGAGATCATTGAAGAATCCCTCACCAATTACGGTGTGATTATTGTTTGTGATAATATGGACAAAGCGGTACAAATGGCAAATGAGCTTGCTCCCGAGCACTTGGAAGTATGCTGTGTCAATCCTATGGAATATATTGGAAAAATCGATAATGCCGGTTCTGTATTTCTCGGAAATTATTCTCCTGAACCGCTCGGAGATTATTTTGCAGGTCCCAACCACGTTCTTCCCACCAGCGGTACAGCAAGATTTTTCTCTCCGCTTTCCGTTGACAGCTTTATTAAAAAATCAAGTTTTATCTATTATACGGAAGAGGCACTTGGTGCGGATCAAGATGATATTATTCGTTTTGCCAATGCCGAAGGATTGACGGCACACGCTAATTCCATTGCCGTTCGTTTTGAAAATAAGGAATAATGCTCAAGAGGTGTTTCTATGTCATATGAACTTTGCGAAAAGGTTCGTAATCTTGAACCTTATGAACCCATAAAAGGAAATTACAGAATCAGACTGGATGCCAACGAGTCTTTTTACAATATACCCGAGGAAATTAAAAAAGAAGTACACAGCATCATTGACAATATTGATTTTAACCGCTATCCCGATCCGACAGCGGAAAAATTGATCCAATCATTTTCCGCATTTTACGATATTGATCCCGATACGGTAACGGCATCAAACGGTTCGGACGAAATGCTGTATATTCTGTCTTCTGCTATGCTGCAAAGAAACAGCAAAGTGGTGGTAGTTGAACCGGATTTTTCAATGTACAGATTTTATTCATCTATCTCCGAAAATCAGGTGATTTCATTCAGTAAATCCGACAGCCTTCAGATCGATGTCGATGAATTGATCAGAACCGTCAATGATAACAATGCGGATATGCTGATTTTTTCAAATCCTTGTAATCCCACCGGTCAGGGAATTACCGCCGAAGATGCAAGGAAACTTGTTACAAGTGTGAATGCTCTGGTTGTTCTTGATGAAGCCTATATGGATTTTTGGGATCAGCCGCTGCTTTGTGAGGCTGCTGATTATGATAATCTCATTATTCTTAAAACAGCGTCAAAAGCCGTCGGATTTGCGGCATTACGACTGGGGTTTGCGGTATCCTCAAAGAAAATCACGAAGGCACTCAGAGCCGTAAAATCACCTTATAATGTCAATACCTTGACACAGAAAATAGGAACCTGTGTATATTCCCACAAGGCTTTGCTGAAAGGCGAGTGCCGGAAAATCATTGACAATACCAAACAACTTTATCAAGAGATACAGGTGATGAAAGATCAATATCAGCTTCCCTTTGAGATCTTTCAACCTTGTGCTAATTTTGTATTGGTGAGATTTGATTTTGCAAAAGATGTATTTGAATATCTTCTGGATAAAGGAATAGCCGTTCGTTTCTTTGCCAATATATCAGCACTCAGAATCACTTGTGGTTCTGAATACGAAAATACAGAAGTGCTGAAATATATCGAAAGATACATTCTTGAAAAATATATTACCGAAAGTCATTAATTTTTGATGAGTATGTAAAAAAATTATAAAATAGCATTTATTTCCATACAACAGTGTTTACAAATCAAAGAAAATGAGTTATACTATACACGCAATTAACACGAGGTGATGAAAATGCGTAATGCGGCAGTAGAAAGAAAAACAAAAGAAACACAGATTTGTGTTGAATTGAATATCGACGGAGGAGAAACACTGATCGATACGGGTATCGGTTTTTTTGACCATATGCTTACCGCATTTTCGGTGCACGGCGGTTTCGGGCTGAAAGTCAAGGCTGTCGGAGATCTTTATGTTGATTGTCATCATACGGTGGAGGATACAGGAATCGTTCTCGGAAAGGCTTTTGATAAGGCTTTGGGGGATAAAGGCGGAATTGCACGTTTCGGCTCTTTTTATGTTCCTATGGACGAGGCACTGGGATTTTGTTCTCTTGATATAAGCGGCAGACCGTTTCTGGTTTTTGACGCTGTTTTCCGGAGGAAAAAATCGGGGGATATGACAGCTGTATGACAGAAGAGTTTATGAGGGCATTTGCCTATAATGCAGGCATTACGCTGCATCTGAAATCCTGTTACGGAAAGAATTCCCATCATATTACGGAAGCACTGTACAAGGCTTTGGCTCATGCACTCAATGCGGCTGTGAAACCTACTGAAAACAGCCAACCTTTGTCTACCAAAGGGGTGCTTTAACAGATATACATATGATTTGATTTGTAAAAAGGAAGGTTGAGGATTTATGTTAGTTTTACCGGCAATTGATATTAAGGACGGAAATTGTGTACGTTTATATAAGGGTGATTATTCTACCGCACATAAGGTAGCCGAAGATGCCGTTGACACAGCGAAAAAATTTATTGACGCAGGTGCCGGGTTTATGCATATGGTAGATCTTGACGGTGCAAAAGATGGCAAAAGAGTCAATTCCGACGTAATATTGAATGTCAGAAAAAATTGTCCGCAGATCAAGATAGAGGTAGGCGGCGGTATACGTTCTATGGACTCGGTCGATTATTACATCGAAAACGGTATTGACCGTGTGATACTTGGTTCGGCAGCGATCAAAGACCCCGAATTTGTACAGGAAGCTGTTAGTAAATATGCTTCGCAAATTGCAGTCAGCATTGATGCCCGCAACGGTATGGTATCAGCAGAAGGTTGGACAGATACTTCCGAAGTTCATTATATTGATCTGGCAAAGCAAATGGAAAAAATAGGTATACAGTATATTATCTTTACGGATATTTCCAAAGACGGTATGCTGTCCGGTCCAAATCTGCCGATGCTGGACGAACTGAAAGCCTCCGTAAAATGCAATATCATTGCTTCAGGCGGTGTTGCAAATCTGAAAGATATTATTAATCTTTCGGCTCTGGGCATTTACGGTGCTATCACCGGCAAAGCGATTTATACCGGTTCTTTGGAGCTTTCTCAGGCGATCGAGGCAGGCAGTATCAAACAATAATCAGATGAGGTAATTTATGAACAATCAATTTGATTTTATAGAAGATTATTTTCAAAAGTCCGATTTGATTCCTGCTGTGGTGCAGGAAAAAGATACTAATCAGGTGCTGATGCTTGCGTATATGAACCGTGAGTCGATGCGTAAAACCTTTGAAACGGGCTATACGTGGTTTTACAGCCGTTCCCGTCAGGAACTTTGGAATAAAGGTGCCACAAGCGGTCATCTTCAGAAAGTCATTGATATAAAGGGTGACTGCGATAAAGATACACTTCTTGTCATCGTAGAGCAGACAGGTGCTGCCTGTCATACGGGCAGTCATTCTTGCTTCTTTAACAACATATGGGAGGAATTTCAAAATGAGCAGTAATCAAAATGAGCTTTATCAGCTTTATGAAACTATTATAAGCAGAAAAAATTCACATCAGGAAGGTTCTTATACCTGCTATCTGTTTGAAAAGGGTCTTGATAAAATTTTGAAAAAAGTAGGAGAAGAATGTTCCGAAACCATTATTGCCGCTAAAAACGGTGATAATAAAGAAACCGTTCTTGAAATTTCAGACCTGATCTATCATTTGTTTGTAATGATGGCAGAGCAGGGAATCAGCGTTGACGAAGTGATGGACGAGCTGGCAAAACGCAGCGGAAAAACCGGGAATCTGAAAACATTTCATCAGGTAGATAAAAATACCTGATAGTAATGAAAAAAACAGGGAGCAAACCACGTTCGGTTTGCTCCCTGTTTTTGATAGGATTAAAATGCAAGTTTGTTGTTGATAAAGTCAACCAACTGATCAACAGGAACTCTTTCCTGCTGCATTGTGTCACGGTCACGAACAGTAACGCAGCCGTCTTCAATGCTGTCGAAATCATAGGTGATACAGAAAGGTGTACCAATTTCGTCCTGACGGCGGTATCTTTTTCCGATAGAACCGGCATCGTCATATTCAACGGCAAAATGTTTGGAAAGAAGTGTATAAACTTCGTCTGCTTTTTCACCCAGTTTTTTGGAAAGCGGAAGTACGGCAGCTTTGACAGGTGCAAGAGCAGGGTGGAAGTGAAGTACCACTCTGGTATCTTTTTCGTCGATGGTTTCTTCGTCATATGCTTCGCAAACAACAGCAAGGAAAAGACGCTCCACGCCGAGTGAAGGTTCTATAACATACGGAATATATTTTTCGTTTGTCTGGGGGTCGAAGTATTCCAGACTTTTTCCGCTTGTGTTGATATGCTGAGTCAGGTCATAGTCGGTTCTGTCGGCAATACCCCAGAGTTCGCCCCAACCGAACGGGAAAAGATATTCAAAATCTGTGGTTGCTTTGGAATAGAAACTGAGTTCTTCGGGCTCGTGGTCACGCAGTCTGAGATTTTCTTCTTTAATATTCAGCGAATAAAGCCAATCACGGCAGAAACCTCTCCAGTAGGAGAACCATTCGAGGTCAGTATCGGGTTTGCAGAAAAATTCAAGTTCCATCTGCTCGAATTCACGTACACGGAAGATGAATTTACCGGGGGTAATTTCGTTTCTGAAGGACTTTCCGATTTGAGCAACACCGAAAGGCACTTTTTTACGGCTGGTTCTCTGAATATTGGCGAAGTTGACAAAAATACCCTGAGCCGTTTCGGGACGAAGATAGAGTTCATCTTTCGTACCTTCCGTTGTACCCTGGAATGTTTTGAACATCAGGTTAAACTGACGAATATCGGTAAAATTATGTTTTCCGCAGTCGGGGCAGGGAATATTTTTTTCGTTGATATAATCGGTCAGTTGTTCGTTGGTCCAGCCGGCAACGTTGGTACCGTCAAATTCTTCGATCAGATTATCAGCACGGTGACGTGTTTTACATTCTTTACAGTCCATCAGGGGATCGGAAAAGCCGCCCAGATGACCCGATGCGACCCAAGTCTGAGGATTCATCAGAATAGCGGAATCCAGACCTACATTGTACTTATTTTCCTGTACAAATTTTTTGAGCCAGGCAGATTTTATATTGTTTTTCAATGCTGTGCCAAGAGGGCCGTAATCCCAGGTATTGGCAAGACCGCCGTAAATTTCGGAGCCGGGATAGACGAATCCTCTGTTTTTGCAGAGAGCAACAATTTTGTCAAGTGTTTTTTCTGTATTTTTCATTTTTCTTTCCTCCATAACGAAATGAAATCGTTATTATTTTACCATTTTTTCTTTAGGACTGCAAGTGTTATCATTGAAATAACACGAAAATCAATGTTGTCGGGCAGTTTCCCGGGGAAAACCCTTTTCCTAAAACCGCTGAATTCAAGAGCCTGTTTCATATCTGTACGGTGCGAAGATTTTAAACAGACCCTAAGGTAATAGACTTTTGCATCGCTGGCAGATAGTATCGTTGTCATAATTTTTTGAAATAAATTCAATGATTTGGCGGTCTGTTTCACTCAGTTCCAGTTTTTCGGCACTGTCAAGATACCGATCAATCATATTGTCACCGTCCTCAAACGCTTCGATTCCGATGGTAGGACCGTCTTCTATTAAAAACATCAGGATCATACCGACAGGAGTCAGTTCTTCTTGTTTCAGACCATTTTCCAGACGTGTATGTACATCAGCTTTCTGAAAACAGCGTATTGCAGAATAACCGGGGTGCACATTGTTTTTGATTCCCTCATACAGAATCCATTCTTTGATTTCGTCGTTTTCCGGTTCAAGATGATTGAGGGTATGAATTTTGCCCCAGCCAAAAACATTTTGTGCCATTTTAAATTTAATTTCATTGGCATTTTCCAGTTCTTCAACAGCCATCAGACAGAATAATGTAAATTCGTTGCAGGCAGCAAGCGTGATGATTGCCTCCATAAGATGCTCGTTGAAATCTGAAAATAAAGACAGGATAATCAATCCGAGTTTGACCGTTTCATAATGAATACCATGCACCGTTAAAGTGATACCCAGATTAAAAATATCTTGAGCCGGCAAATTTTCTTTATTTTCGATAATATAATTCTGAACCGTTTCAAAAATATAAATGACTTTTGTATCGCTGTTCTTAAAATAATTTTCGATTTTAGCAGCGGCGAGCTTTGTTTTGCCTTGACCGGCAATATGGATCAATTCTGCAAGATCACCAATATCGTACTGTACAGGCTCGGTATGATACAATGTAATACCGTCTGATGTTCCGTCGGCAAATGCAGATTCGTCTTTGGAAGAGGGACGAGGGAGAGAAAAGTTTTCGGGGAGAATGCCTTCATCGATATTTTCTTCTATATACTGTAAAACCGGTATATCCAAACTTTCATCTTTTTTCAAACTGAATTGATCATCAAATTGATAGACCTTAGATAATCTTTGATTGTATTTTTTGTTGCGGTTTCTTGCATCAAAACGATCAGCGTGATACTTTGCTTTTTCATACATATAGTTCTTGATGTCTTCTATATTGTAAATACCGCTGTCCTGATAGATGGCATCATTTTTGAACGGAAGATTGATTTTGACTTTGGTTCTTCCGATACTTTCAAGACAAAGCATTGTATGATAAGCAGCAAGAAAAAATTCAAAACAATCCCATCCGTTCGAGCTGTTTTCAATAAAAGGAATGATTTTTTTAATCATTTTCAAAGCTTTCTGTGGATTGGCATAAGCAATGATATTGGCACAAATTGCTTTATAATCCAACAAGCCGTTGTCATTTCCGTATTTTCGGTCAATCATTCGATAAGATTTTTCCGCATACTGTACAGCTGTCTGAAGATCGCCTTTTTCAAAATAATATTGTCCGAAATTGGCATAAGTTGCATCAGGTACTTCCGCACATTTCACCATACCGTCAAAAACAGGTTTGATGATTTTCAATGCCTTATCGGGATCGTCTTCTATCTTAAGACTGAGTTCTGCCTGTTTATCAAGTTCGCAGGCTCTGCAGTCGCTGAGATCATCTCTTTTGCATTTCAGCATTTTTTGCAGAGCTTCGATGGAAGTAAGATCACAGAATTTTTGTTCTTTTTCCATCTGATCCATAATAAAACACGCCAGAAATTCGTAATAGCTTCTCATACTGTAACCGAACTTTTTGCAGAATACCGCATACTGATCATAGATTTTTTCGATCTGAGCAAGGGGAATCTGATGGAAATTTTTTAGATTATGGATCACCCACTTATATGCCCACATCACATTATGGGAATGTTCTTGTTCCAGTTCGGGATGTTTTTCAAAGTAAGCCAAGTATTCCGGAAATAAAATGGTGCTGTTGTAACAATTACCATGAAAAACATCTTCGTACATCAGCTCATAATACAGGTACAGAGCAGCTTCAGCATCCTGGTTGTCCATAGCGGAATCAAGAGCTTTTTTGACAGCCTCAAATCTGACTGTTCCGTGTTCGATATTTTCAAAAAACATTTTTTCATAATCACTGTAATACATTATGTTTGTGTCACCTCATTCAATACTAAAGTCAATCACTTTGCAGAGATTTTCGTTCAGTGTTTTCATTTCATTGTGAAGCAGTGGAAAATGACCCGATAAAAGCGACTGAACATACAGAATTTCAATAAAGCACTTCAAACGTTCCTGATCTTTTGTCTGAATCAGTTTACGCACTGTCAGATTATTGGTATTAAAATACATACACGCCTGTGTCTTGTTAGAAATATCGCTTCCGAAAGAGGAGAGCATATCTGCGAAAATATCATTGGCACTTTCCAGTGAACGCTGTATTTGTCTTGCATTTTTAGCCTGTTCATTAATGGTATAAAGTGCAGGAATATCAAAAGGACTGAACTGTTTGACATAGGATTTACAGTCATATTTCCGCAGAATTTTCGATACATTTGCCAAAAACTGTTCTGTTTCCTCGTCGCCGTCCATATCCGAATCTTCCAGCATCAGATCAATATCTGTTTCGGTGATTTTGACAATATTGGTTTTGGTGCTTTTCTCTGCCAATTTCTGAATGATTGCATTATCGTAAACATAGCCTGCATTGATAAAAAGCTCCGAACGCTGAGAATAAAACGGTACAAGCTGGTTGAACTGGTTTTCATCTGCCGTATAAAACACGTTGCCGCCGAAGTTGATGATTTCTTTTCCGTTCAGTTCTCCGAGAGAGGTAATAAAGGTAATGTAGGGCAACAGAACGTTATCGGCTCTGTCCTCGTTGGCGATAACGGATTTTACCGCTAAATGATGAATATGTACGATTTTTTTGAGCAATTCACTGTTTTGATAGTCCAGTTCTTCAAAATAATTGGAAATGCAGTCCGCAATTTCTTCCTGTGCCTGATAAAGCGTTTCATTCTCGTAAAAATCTTCTCTTGATGATGTAGGAGTCAGTTGATTGGTGTTGATGATACAGCGGATAAAGAAAGCCCATTCGGGAAGAAGTTTTTCACCGCTTTCTGTCAAAAGCATATTTTTGAGATAGATGCGGTGCATATTATGAGCGTTTGCCGCAACGGGATAGGGGAGGACGTAGGCAATGCCTTCAAAAAGATCATTTTCGGATCTCAGATTGAAGCAGTCAAGGAACTCTTCTCCTAAAAACATTTTTCCCATTTTCATACAGCGTTCCTTGTTTTTGTCTGCATCGAGCGTGTATTCCAGATTCAGCCGTGTACGCTCACTTCCGCTGACGGTATAGACAGGGTATTGAAGAAATAAGCCGTAATAATAGATAAGAGTAGCAATCTCGTCAAGATGGTAATAATCATTGACCCAGTCTTCTTTGTTTTTTTTATTGTTTTCGAGGATGATTTCCGTACCCGTATTCATTGTTTTATGAATGGTGCTGATGGTATAAGTGCCGTCAGACATACCTTTCCATTCCAACACTTTTCCGGGGGTTTTATAGGAAGAGGTGTGGACAGTGATACAATCCGTCACCATAAAACACGACAGCAAACCAATGCCGAACCGACCAATATAATCACCGTTAGAACGGCTGTTGATAATATCATATTTGGAGGACTGACCGATAACGGATAAAAACTGATGAATTTCTTCTTCGTCCAGTCCCGTACCGTTGTCACGGAAAATAATGGTTTTTCCGTCCGTTGCTTCAATTTCAATGAGTGCGTCATTCTTGGTAAAATTTGTATCGGCTGCGATTCTTGCACTGACAGCATCGGTACAGTTTTGAAGCAGTTCACGAACAAAAACATTTGGTGAACTGTAAAGATGATTGGAAAGTATATCGATCATACCTCCCAGATTGACTTTAAATTTGTAATTGTCTTCCATTGCAATGCCTTTCTTTCAAGATGATGGGGTTAAAGATGGAGCATATGGTATTCTTCTCCTGCTGTGGTGATATTTCGGATTTTATCGATCATACGTTTGAGGACAATGCCCACAGCGGCCCCGATCAGATACATCATCATGTCATCAAGACAGGCTGCTGCCGTATTGAACGAATACTGTATCACTTCGATCGTCAGTCCTGCGGAAGCCGATATGATCAATAAATGCCATAGTTTAATGTTTGGATTCAGAATCAAAAGGCTGAATGTCAAGGGAGCCAGTATCAGACTGTGCCACAAAAGATACATCGTACCGTTTTCGTGTACACCGTTCAGACATTCGGTAATTCTCCCGAAAGGTACAAAGTTGATCATTCTTTCGGAAGTCATATTAGGTTTTGACGGCAAAAGCATTTGAAATATGATGACCAGTATATAGATCATCATCAATGCCCGCAGACTGAATGAAAGGAATCTGTTGAATCCGATTCTTGCTTCGGCGGTATCCATACTCCCGTGAGATAAGAGCCGTATGAAAACAGCTGTAAAAAAGGGCAGCGTCCATAGCAGGAACATCGTTATCAGCCGATATTCTGTGAATCCCGGCCAGTAATCCGAACCCTTTGTAAAAATGCCTTTTATCATATCAATGATGAATGCTGCCACCGTAATGGACGAACAACTGAGGATTGCCGCTCCCACTGCCTGATAACGTTTCACAATCAGAAAAAGGGCAACTGTTATGGCAAGAGCAGCAATAAACACCATTCCTTCCGCCAATGAGGATGAAATCGTCTGGCTTTCGGCATCATTGGGAAGAAGATAAAGCATCAGACCTGCTCCTATGGAAATACACAGTTCACTCATCGTGAGTTTTTGGTTGGGGAGAACACTCATAGGCGATTCCTCCTGAAATTCAGATAATCTTCCAAGATAATCACAGCGGCCACGCTGTCGACCACCGCTTTTCGTTTTTTTCCTTTGGTATCGGTTAAGTTCAGATATTCATGTGCCGTCACGGTGGTACAGCGTTCATCACGCAAAACAATTTCCATACCTGTTTTTTGATTCAGAATCTCTGCAAAAATACGGACATTTTCCGCACTGCCGCCTTCGCTGCCGTCCATATTGACAGGTAATCCCAATACAATCTGTTCCGCATTTTTTTCTTTTGCGATAGCATTTATTCTGTCTGCAAGCTTTTCCATATTCACTTCTTTGATCACCTCAACGGGCGAGGCAATAATTTCTTTTTTATCGCACACGGCGATACCTGTTCTTACACGTCCGTAATCAACAGACAAAATAATCATAATTTATATCTCCGTTTTTTCGTTATGGACAGCTTATTTGGTCTGTCCTTGATTAATAGCAAACAACAGTGAATACCCATTGTCTGAAGCAATGGGCTTCCTGCTTCATCGTCCTCGTAACCTACTGACTCCACAGGCGTAAATTCGGGCTGCACCATCCCTATTGCCGCTGTTATAAAACAAAACATCCATCAGACAGTCCCCAGATGGTCGGTGTAATTATCCATAATGATGTGAGGGGTCATATCATTCTCAAACTTGACAACATTGATTGATGTATTGGTGCCAAGCGGTACCGTATCAATACCGGAAACGCTGCGACCGTGTGCAAAGCACATCATATTGCGGATAGCACAGCCGTGAGAAACAATACAAACGGTTTTTTCCGGATTATCATTGACGATTCTTGTCAGTGCCTTTTTGACACGTTCATAAACATCACTCATACTTTCACCGTTCGGAGCCTGAAAGACAGCGGGATGGTTTTTCCAGTTATCATATTCCTGCGGATATTTTTCCTCTATCTCCGTAAGATACATACCTTCCCAGTCGCCCGGATCGATTTCTGCCAGATCATCATCCGTGCGTATTTCACATTCGTGATAAACATTGATGCCTTCGGCAGTTTTTCTGGCTCTTATGTAGGAAGTGGTATAAAATACATCGATTGGTTCCGCACAGAGTGTTTCGCTGACCTGCCCGATCTGTTTTCTGCCCAGAGCGGTAATATCACTGTCAATGCGTCCCTGGAAAAATCGTTTTTGATTTCCTTCTGCCTGGCAATGTCTGATAATGATAAGTTTTGTCAATTTCAATTCCTCACATTCTTTTATACGATAACGCTTTTTGTCAATTCGGTCACAGAGGTCATATGATGGTTATCAAGATACTGGTTCAGTCCATCGGCAATTTTAATTGGTGCATACGGATCGTGAAACAGAACGGTTCCGATCTGTATGGCATCAGCACCTGCCATCATCATTTCAACAGCATCTTCCCAGGTTGATATGCCGCCCATACCGATTACAGGGATAGAAACCGCATTTTTTACCTGATAGACCATTCTTACCGCTACGGGAAAAACAGCAGGTCCTGACATACCTCCGGTAATATTTTTGATAATAGGTTTTCTGGTATGAATATCAATACGCATACCCGTCAATGTATTAATCAGTGAAACCGCATCAGCCCCTTCGCTTTCGGCGGCTTTGGCAATTTCTGCAATATCCGCAACATTGGGGGAGAGTTTGATAATCAGCGGTTTTTGACAGTATTTTCTTACAGCTTTTGTAATTGTACCGACTGATTCGCACGATGTACCGAACTGAACGCCGCCTTCCTTGACATTCGGGCAGGATATATTCAGTTCAATCATATCTATATCCGTATCGGAAAGGATTTCAGCCATTTTGCAGTAATCTTCTTGTGTACTTCCGGCAACATTGGCGATAATGACTGTATTTTGTTGTTTCAGCCATTCCAGATCGTTTTTAATAAAATGTTCCACGCCCGGATTCTGAAGACCTACCGCATTCAGCATACCCATAGGTGTTTCGGCGATTCTTGGCGGAGGATTGCCGGGACGTTCTTTCAGTGTGGTTCCCTTGCAGGAAATACCTCCAAGCACAGAAAGGGGATAAAATTCGCTGTATTCGTGTCCGAATCCGATAGTACCCGAAGCCGCAATAATCGGATTGTTAAAATGTACTCCTGCAATATCTACTCCTAAATTAGCCATTACCAATCAACCTCCTCAGCATTAAATACAGGACCGTCTTTGCAGACGTGCTGAAAAAATGTTTCATTGTCCGAACGTTTTACTGCAACCGCACAGCCCAGACAAGCCCCGATACCGCACGCCATACGCTGTTCAAGAGAAACATAGCAGGGAACACCGTGTTCTTTTGCCATTTTGGCGATGTTTTTCAGCATAGGGAGGGGACCACAGGCACAAATCATCTCTGCGGTATGAATTTCATCTTCAAGAGGCTGCGTTACAAAGCCGTGAATACCGCAGCTGCCGTCATCTGTGGTGATAATCAGTCTGGATACATATTTTTCAAAATCTTCTGACAGAATCACAGCATCTTTATTCCGGAATCCGTTGATGACAACGGCATTTTTTCCGGCTTGTCTGGCACTGTACAGCATTGGCGGAACACCAATACCTCCGCCGATAAAAATGGTTTTCTTTTCTTTATCTATATCAAAACCTCTGCCAAGCGGAGCAATGATATTGACTTTATCATTTACGTTCATCTCAGACATTATGCGTGTGCCGTCACCTCTTACTTCAAAAACAATACGAATGATGTCATCTTCCACATCACAGACGGAGATAGGACGGCGAAGTGTTTTTCCGGGTACTAAAACCTGTACAAACTGACCGGGTTTTGTGATTTCGGCAAGGTGTTGATTTTTTAATCTGAAATCATAAACAGTAGAAGTGAGCTGTTTTTTGGAAACAAGAATACAATCCTGAGCATCGTATTTCAATAGTATCAATCCTTTCGATTATGCTAAAACATCAAAATGTTCTGCATTTGCTGCAAAACAATATCTGCATTATTATAACATATTTTTCTTGAACATAACAACAGTTTTTTGATGATTTTATAAACACTTGTCCAACAAAAAAGCAGACAGTCGTAACGGCATATGGTTACGGCTGTCTGCCTGTAAAACAGGAAACCTGTTGTGTTGTTCTATCATTCTTCTTCAAAATGACATTCTTCACATTCGGATATTTTTCCGACAATGGGTTCGGGGTCGATACCTTGTTTCTGATAATAATCTGAAAGAGCGGCTTTGATTGCCTGTTCTGCCAGAACGGAACAATGTACCTTTACCGGCGGAAGTCCGTCAAGTGCTTCCATCACGGCTTTGTTGGTCAGCTGAAGTGCTTCGGGAATGGTTTTTCCCTTTACCAGTTCGGTTGCCATAGAACTGGTTGCAATAGCCGCACCGCAGCCGAATGTTTTAAAGCTGACATCTGTAATCACATCATTGTCAACTTTGATATACATTTTCATAATATCTCCGCATTTCGGATTACCCACTTCACCGATACCGTCGGCATTTTCCATTTCGCCGACATTTCTCGGATTTGTAAAATGATCCATTACTTTTTCGCTGTATGCCATAACAATCACCTTTTCTTTATATATTTAGAGAACTTCATTACTTTTTGTCGCTGCTGATAATTTTTTCCCAAAGCGGTGACATCGAACGAAGTCTGTCTATGATGGGGGGGAGTATTTCAAGAATATAATCAGCATCTTCTTCGGTGTTTTCATCACTGAACGAAAGTCTTAACGAACCGTGTGCCACTTCGTGAGGAAGACCTATCGCAAGAAGGACGTGACTGGGATCAAGAGAACCTGATGTGCAGGCAGAACCCGATGAAGCCTCAACGCCTTTCAGATCAAGCATCAGGAGAAGAGATTCGCCCTCAAGACCGTGAAAGCACATATTCACATTGCCGGGAAGTCTGTGTGTACGGTCGCCGTTGACTCTTGAACGATCAATTTTTAAAAGCTGATCCATGATTTTATCACGAATTTTTTCAAGCCTTGCATTTCTCTCAGGCATATTTTCCACAGATTCTTTCAGTGCTTCTGCTGTGCCGACAATGCCGGGAATATTTTCTGTACCGGCACGAAGTCCCCGTTCCTGAGCACCGCCGTGTATCAGGTTCGGCAGTCGGATGCCCTTTCTGATATAAAGACCGCCCACACCTTTGGGACCGTGAAATTTATGGGAAGAGAAAGAAAGCAAGTCTACGCCCAGATCCTGAATATCGACAGGGATAGATCCCACTGCCTGAACAGCATCTGTATGGAACAGCACTTTGTGCTGATGGGCGATAGCCGCCAGTTCCTTAATAGGCTGAATGGTGCCGATTTCGTTGTTGGCGTACATAATAGTTACCAATGCGGTGTCGTCACGCAGGGCATTTTCCAGTTCTTCGGGTCTAACCAAACCGTCTTCGTGAACATCGAGCAAAGTGATTTCATATCCGTGTTTTTCGAGGTATTCAAGGGTATGAAGAACGGCGTGATGTTCAAATTTACTGGAAATGATGTGTTTTTTGCCTTTTCGTGCCCCAATTTCCGCAGCACCTTTGATTGCCCAGTTATCCGCTTCACTGCCGCCCGATACAAAAAATATTTCATTCGGTTTCGATGCGTTCAGAAGGGCGGCAATTTCAGCTCTTGCATTATCAACAGCCTGCCTTGTTTGTGCACCTATATGATAAAGGCTGGAAGGATTTCCGTAATATTCGGTCAAATACGGTTTCATCGCTTCGAACGCCCTTGCAGAAAGTTTTGTTGTTGCAGCGTTGTCGGCATATACAAATTTTGACATTTCATCAACCTCGTTTCTGTGTATTAAAATACGTAAATTTATTATAATATTGGTAAGAAAACAACATATAATTAATATTGGTAGTTTGTTTCTGCCAAATACATCATACACCTATCAAATTAAGAAATCAATACTATTTATATAATTCATATTAAAATAGTATGAATTAACGTTTTAAGTAAAACCTTTTGTTTATTTTGCACAAAAACATAAATAAACAAAAGGTTTCTGCTTAGAATAAAAGGATTAGAGATTCCTTTATGATTGTTTGATTTTTTCTGCGGCTTGTCTTGCTAAAAAGTCACATCTTTCGTTTTCAGTATGACCGGCATGTCCTTTAATCCAAACCATTTTAACCCGGTGTTTTTCCGTCAGGGAGAGAAGTTCTTCCCATAATTCGGTATTTTTGGCTTTAGATTTATCACTTTTTATCCAGTTATTCTGCTGCCATTTTTTAGCCCAGCCCTTGTTGAGTGAGTTGCATACATATTGGGAGTCGCTTGTTACGGTTACATCACAGGGTTCTTTGAGTGCTTTCAATGCTTCTATGACAGCCATCATTTCCATTCGGTTGTTGGTGGTTGATTTTTCTCCTCCCGAAAGTTCCTTTTCGTGATCTTTATATTTCAGAACAGCTCCCCAACCTCCTGCACCGGGATTTCCGCTGCACGCACCATCGGTAAAAATATCAATATGTTTCATAAAATTCCTCCGGATTCTTGATAGAATAATTTTATTATAAAACAATCACGTATTTTTTGCAATCATTAAGAGTATGCCGGACAAAAAAATGGAATCGCCTTACAATAATTGTGAATTTTATAATGCTATTGACAATGTCGAAGTTAAATAGTAAAATGTTCTATATAGTTGTGTTCGGATATTTTATTGCATACAATCAAAATTGATTTGTTTTTTAACGGCTGAAACTGTGCGTGAAAATTTGAATATATGCCGGATAAACACCGATATGTACATTTAAAAAAATGTTGTTCGATATATTGGTGAGGTTGATTATTTTCATTTTTTGCCTCAGTATGAATAAATTAAAATAATATGATGGAGGTAATTTATCAGTGTTGTCAGATTATAACAAAAAAAATATGCCGAAAAATGGCAGAAATCGTTCCGCATCGGATTACAAGCGTCCCGATATGAAGACCAGAAAAAGATTTTATTCGGAAAGATCGGATACAAAATTATTTGAACGTGTTGTTCCGCCGCACCGCATTGCAGATCAGCAGATAGGCGGCAATAATCTTACGGTAAGCGACATTATGTCTTCAAGTGGAAAACGTGTGGATGAACGTGACGGAAAAAGCTTGTCCAATCGCAGCTACCGCAGAGTACAGAGCACTTATCAGCCAAAATATAGCCAATATCAAAACGGCGGTAAAAGTTCGGTAAAAATTACATTTTTGGGCGGTCTGAATGAAATCGGAAAAAATATTACCCTTTTTGAATGTAATGATGATATGTTCCTGCTGGACTGCGGTATGGCATTTCCGGACGGTGATATGCTTGGTGTCGATCTCGTCATTCCGGATTTTACTTATATTGAACGTAATAAAGATAAGATCAAAGGTGTAGTTCTTACACACGGACACGAAGATCATATCGGTGCACTTCCTTATCTTCTTAAAAATATGAATTTCCCCGTTTACGGCACATCACTTACGCTTGGTCTTGTCAGCAGCAAGCTGAAAGAGCATAATCTTCAGAATAAAGCCAAACTGAACACCGTGAATCCGGGACAAAGAATCAAGCTTGGCTGTATGTCCATAGAATTTATCCACGTCAATCATTCCATTCCGGATTCCGTCGGTATTGCGATTCATACACCTGCCGGCACCATTGTTCATACGGGAGATTTTAAAATCGACTGCACTCCGACAACAGGAGAAATGATTGATCTTGCACGTTTTGCGGAACTCGGTAAAAAAGGCGTTCTCGCATTGATGGCGGATTCTACCAATGCTGAAAGAGAAGGCTATACGATGACAGAACAAAAGGTAGGACATACCTTTGACCTTTTGTTTAAAGAAGCAGAAAAGAACAGGATTATCATCGCAACGTTTGCTTCCAATATCGGCAGAATCCAGCAAATTCTTGACTGTGCGGCAAAATACGGACGCAAAGTGGCTTTTTCCGGACGGAGTATGGTCAACAATATGGCAATTGCCACAGAACTCGGATATGTTAAAGTACCCGACGGGCTGATTATTGATATAGATATGCTGGGTCAATATTCCAAAGATGAAATCGTGCTTGTTACAACGGGAAGTCAGGGCGAACCGATGTCTGCACTGTCGAGAATGGCATATTCTGACCACCGAAAAGTCGAAGTAGGTCCCGATGACTGCATTATCATCTCGGCGAATCCCATACCCGGCAATGAAAAAATGGTTGGTTCCGTTGTCAATGAACTGATGAAACACGGCTGTAAAGTTGTTTATGAATCTATGTATGAAGTGCATGTTTCGGGACACGCTTGCCGTGAGGAACTGAAACTGATACAAGGCTTGACAAAGCCGAAATATTTTATTCCGGTACACGGAGAACAGAAACATCTTATCAAGCACGCCGAACTGGCGATGAATATGGGAATGGCACGCTCCAATATATTTATCGGTGATATAGGCAATGTTGTGGAATTGAACAAGAATTATATGAAACAGCTTCCGAGCATACCGGCAGGCAAGGTATTGGTTGACGGTCTTGGCGTGGGCGATGTCGGAAGTATTGTTCTTCGTGACAGAAAACATCTGGGTCAGGACGGATTGATTGTGGTAGTAGTGACCATTGATCGTGAGAACGGACAAATTATTGCCGGTCCCGATATTGTATCCAGAGGATTTGTATATGTCCGTGAAAGTGAGCCTTTGATGGATAATGCCAGAAGAGCTGTAATTGAAGCATTGGAAGAATGTCTGAGGAGCGGTGTACACGAATGGGGTGTTATCAAAAATACCGTCAAAGATGAACTTTCAAAACTTTTGTATGATAAAACAAGAAGAAGCCCGATGATTCTTCCGATTATTATGGAAATTTAAACCGGCAGCAAAATATAGTGCTGTCATGAAACTGCATTATTTTAACCAAAAATATCGATATGATATGTTTGGTTTGTAAAGTAGGTGTATTCATTTTGAAAAAGAAAAAAGGAACCCGTTTTGTAACACCGCTTTTTATTGCGTTTGCTGCTGCAATGTTGCTTATGGCGGCAATCTCTGTTTTTTGGAACGGTTTGATCTTCATTTCGGAATTAATTATCGCATTGGGAGCTTTCGCCGTAGTGGCTGCCAGTTTCGTTAATTTAAAAAAATATGTATCGGCGGTTATTGCCGGAGGTATGAACGCCATAGGAGAAAATGACGAACGAACCATTAACAATATACCGGTTGCAGCGGTGATTATCGGTGAAAATAATGAAATATTGGTTTCTAATAAACTTTTCAAAGAAATAGTATGCAAAAACGAAGAACCTGTTAATGATAATATTTCATTTTATCTTTCCAATCAAAATCCCGACTCGCTTTATGATGATAACGGTGTTGATACGCTGATCAACGATCATTGGTATATTGCCTTCGGGGTCAAAAACGGTCCCGGTTCTGTCATCTATTTTATTGACAATCATACCTATAAATCGAATTCTGATGAATATGTCAATACCCGTCCCGTCATAGCGATCATCTCTTTTGACAACAGTGAGGAGCTGGAACGTGAACATGAAGACGGAAAAGCCGCTCAGATTGTAGTGACCGTAGAAAAAATCATTGTAAAGTGGGTCGTATCTGCTAACGGTTTCTACAAAAAGATCAGCGGTGATCGTTATCTTGCTGTGATGGAAGAAAGATGTTTAAAACAGTTTATTGAAGAAAAATTCAAGATTCTCGAAGAAATTCGTGCTATCAAAATCAACGACAGAATCAACGCAACCATTTCTATCGGAATCGGTCACGGCGGAAGTACTTACAGAGAAAATGAACTCTGGGCAAGAAAGGCTCTTGAAATGGCTCTCGGCAGAGGCGGCGATCAGGCGGCTGTTAAAAAAGCCGAAAGTTATCATTTCTTTGGGGGCGTTTCCAAAGGAATTGAAAAGCGTGACAAGGTTCGTACCCGTGTCATTGCTGCCACGTTGACCAATCACGTTACCAACAGCAGCAATGTATTGATTATGGGTCACAGATTTTCAGATCTGGATTCTGTGGGAGCGGCGATCGGAATGTGGAGTGCCGTAGTCAAAGGACTGCACAGGAATGCGTATATTGTTATCAATAAACAGCAGACACTGGCAAAACCGTTGGTAGCAAGTTTTGATAAAGCGGGGTTTGAAAGTATTTTTAAATCCGAGAGTGAAGCTCTTGATATTATGGATGAGCATACACTTTTGATTATTGTAGATACACATTCTCCCAATTTTCTGGAATCGAAAGCCGTATATGAAAACTGTAAAAGAGTCGTGGTAATTGATCATCATCGAATGATGGTCAATCATATTGATAATGCCTTAGTGTTTTATCACGAACCGTATGCCTCTTCTGCCTCGGAAATGACAGCAGAACTGGTACAGTATCTCGGAAGTGAGTCGATCAGCCGTCTGGAAAGTGAAGCCCTTCTGGCAGGCATTATGCTTGATACCAAAAATTTTGTGCTGCGTACAGGAGTACGTACTTTTGAAGCGGCTGCCTACCTGAGAAGCAAAGGTGCTGATACCGTTGAAGTAAAACGGATGTTCTCCAATTCGATCGATACTTATAAGGTAAAATATAAATTAGTCAGTGAAGCTGAGATTTTCAATTACTGTGCCATTGCCTTTGCGGATGAAGATATACCGGATATACGGATTGCGTCCGCACAGGCAGCAGACGAACTTCTCGGAATTGAAAATGTAAAGGCATCTTTTGTGATGTATAAGACAGGAAAAACCATTAATATATCCGCACGTTCGCTTGGTGATATGAATGTACAGGTGATTATGGAAGCACTGGGCGGAGGCGGTCATCAGTCAATGGCAGCTTGTCAGATGGAAGATGTCAGTATGGCGGAAGCCAGAGAAAGACTGGTATCCATTATCAATGATCTGGATATTAACAAAAAGCCGAATGTGCAGGCATCGGCAAATTAATCAAGAAAAGAGGAAATATCAATGAAAGTAGTATTGTTGCAGGATGTAAAAGGCACGGGAAAAAAGGGAGAGCTTGCTAACGTATCAGACGGCTATGCAAGAAATTTTCTTTTGCCCCGCAAACTTGCCAAAGAGGCAGATGCACAGGCTCTTAACGAACTGAAAAATGCAGAACAGTCAAAACAGCATAAAATTGATGTTGAAACTGCCGAAGCAAAGGAAAATAAAAAGCGTCTTGATGACAAAATTATCGAAATGAAAGCAAAAGCAGGAAAAGGCGGCAAACTGTTCGGTTCTGTTACCAGCAAGGAAGTGGCAGCCGAACTGCAGCGTATCTTCGGCATCTCCGTTGATAAACGCAAAGTTGTTCTTGAAAGTGACATCAAGTCTTTCGGAACCTATCATGCCGAAGTCAAACTCTATACAGGTATATCGGCAAATATTAAAGTAAAAGTAACTGAAGCCGAACAAAAATAATTGGTGTAATTGACAGTGACCGATAGTAAACGACATAAAAAAATGGCGGATGCCGGGGTCGTTTACTATCAATGACGATGGAGGATAATGATGGCGGGCAATGAATTGTCTTTTAATTTTGACGGTATGAATTTACCGTTCAGTGCCGAAGCAGAACAGTCTGTACTGGGGGCTGTTTTGTTGGATTCCGATTGTCTTGCCGATGTAATGGAAATACTTTCTTCGGAAGATTATTTCTATATGTCGATGCATAAAATGATTTATTCCGCTATGATAGAACTGTTTACTTTGAGTAAACCGGTTGACTTTGTGACGGTATTAAATCAGCTCAGAAATGAAAAGGACTTTGATGAACGTTCCGCCAAGACATATTTAATGCAGCTTGCCGATATTGTTCCGTCCATTTCCCGTGCAGAAGAATATGCAAAAATCGTTCGTGACAAATATCTTGTCCGGAGTTTGATTTTGTCATCAAGAGAAATTATTGATGATGCTTCACAGCCGGAAGATGATGTTACCAAACTCATTGATGCTGCCGAACAGAAAATTTTTGATATTCGTGACAATAAAAGCGTCAAGGGACTGGAACGTATTGATGATGTGATTCTGGAAACATTCGACAGACTTGATTTACTGAATTCTCCTGATAATGAAAATTTCAAGGCAATTTCTACGGGAATCGGACTTTTGGATAATACCATAACGGGTCTGAATCGTTCCGATCTGATATTGCTGGCGGCACGTCCCGGTATGGGAAAAACTTCTTTTGCGTTGAATATTGCCCGTTATGTTTCCGTGAAAGCAAAAAAACGGGTAGCATTTTTTTCGCTGGAAATGACGAAGGAACAGCTTTCTTCCCGTTTGCTGTCGACAGAAGGGCTTATCCAGGGTACCAAACTCCGTACAGGTCAGCTGTCAAGCGATGAATGGACAAGACTGATCGAAGCGGGAGATGTGCTCAGCAAAGCGGATCTGTATATGGACGATACCCCCGGCATCACCGTGCCGGAGATCAAAGCAAAACTGCGGAGACTGAAATATGTTGATCTGGTGATTATAGATTATCTTCAGCTGATGTCTTCTTCGAGAAGAATTGACAATCGTGTGCAGGAAATATCGGAAATCACCCGAAATCTTAAAATTCTTGCCAAGGAATTCAATGTTCCTGTCATTACGCTTTCACAGCTGTCACGTGCCAGTGAGCAGAGAACAGAACACAGACCGCAGCTTTCCGACCTGAGAGATTCCGGTTCTATTGAGCAAGATGCGGATATTGTACTGTTTCTTTACCGAGAAGATTATTATAAAAATACCGAAGGGGCAGATCCTGATACCAATAAGAACAGCGGTGAATGTATTGTAGCCAAAAACCGACACGGCGAAACACGTTCTGTACCGCTTTTCTGGCAGGGAGAATTTATGCGGTTTACCTCACAGGATACCATCAATGAAGAATAAAGCGAAGCAGACTGTTAAAAAATATCATATGCTGAATGTCGGTGACAGCGTAGCAGTCGGTTTTTCGGGCGGAGCGGATTCGTGTGCTTTGATGCATTTTTTGTTGTCGCTTCGTGAAGAAATGAATTTAACAATCTATGCTTGTCATATCAATCATTCTCTCAGGGGACAGGAATCCGACAATGATGAACAATTTGTTGCGGATTTCTGCCGAAAATATAATGTACCGCTGTTTGTTTTAAAAGCAGATGTGGCATCCGAAGCGTCTAAAAGAAAGATCGGGACAGAACAGTGCGGCAGGGAGATACGCTACGAATATTTTTCCGAAATTGCCGAAAAATATCACGCTATGATCGCAACAGCCCATACAGCCTCTGACAATGCCGAAACAGTATTGTTTCATCTGGCAAGAGGGAGCGGTATTGCGGGAATGAGCGGGATTCCTCCGGTGAGAGATCGTATCATACGGCCTTTGATTGAAGTGACAAGAGAGGAAATCGAGCGTTACTGTCGGGACAACCATATTTCATATGTCACAGACAGTACGAATCTGACCGATCAGTATACACGCAACAAGATACGTCTGGAAGTGATTCCTGTTCTGAAAAGCATTAACCCGAGTTTTGAAAACACTGTTGCGGGAATGTCGGAAAGAATGAGGGAAACAGATGTTTTTATAGAAAAAAATGCTGAAAACGCTCTTTCAGCTGCCAAAACAACATCAGGATATTCCACAGCGGTTTTGAGTCAATTGCCGCTTCCGGTTTTTGATAAAGCTATCAGACTGATTTTAAAAGAATACAATCTGGTTCCCGAAGCATCGCATATTGAGCTTATCAGGAAAATTGTATGCAAAGGCGGTGCAGTGGAAATACGAAAAAATAGATATGTTATATCAAAACAGGGAATACTAAGAGCGTTTCAATATGAAAAAAACAATCCGGATAGCGAAATTCTATTTGCCGGTCAAAAAAATATTGCTATTCATAATAAAATTATTTCACCGGAAATACTAAATATATCGGAATTTGACAACCGTAAAAAAAATGATAAATTTTTATTTCATAATTCTCTTGATTATGATACAATACCCTTAGGCTCGGTTTTCAGGTCAAGACACGCGGGCGATCTGTTTAAGCCTGTCGGCAGGAATATTACCAAACAGCTCCGGAAAATGATGACGGAGCAGAAAATACCCTCCGAACAGCGTGATCAGCTGGTTGTCTTTGCAAGTGACAACGATGTGTTATGGGCTGAAAATTTAGGTGTGTCGGAACCGTACAAAGTCACCGATTCTTCTGAAAAAGTGCTTGTCATTTCGACCGGAATTCAGAAACGAAAGGATAGAAGTGAAAACGATTGAGTAAAATGAACAAAGATATTTCGGAAATTCTGCTTGATGAAAACCGACTCGAACAAATCACTGTGGATATATCAGAACAGATCAATTCCGATTATAAAGGAAAATCTATTCTGATAGTAGGGGTTCTGAAAGGAAGTTTCATTTTTCTTGCGGATCTTATGAAAAAAATAACGGCAGACTGTACACTTGATTTTATTGCCGTGTCCAGTTACGGTGCCAGCACCGAATCTTCGGGGCATATCAGGTTAACCAAAGATTTTTCGGAGGATCTTACCGACCGGCACGTTTTGATCGTGGAGGATATTCTTGATACGGGAAATACACTTTCCTATGTCAAAGAATACATATTCCGGAAAGGTGCGGCTTCTGTGAAAATCTGTACGCTTCTCGACAAACCGTCCAGAAGGACCAAACCAATCTATGCTGATTATGCAGGTGCGGTGATTGAAGATTTTTTTGTCGTAGGATACGGACTTGACTATGACGAACGTTACAGAAATCTTCCTTATGTAGGGATTCTGAAGGAAGAAGTTTATCAAAACCAAAATAAAACAAAGGAGTGACAAGCTCTTGGATAACAAGAAAACAATGCAAAGACTTTTGATCTATCTCGGTATACCGATCATACTTATTATAATTATGTCAATAGCGTTTTCGGTACAGCCAAAGCAGGAATACTCAACATCGGAAATCATTTATCTTTTCCGTGATCAGCAAGTAAAAGAATATACGCTTGATTTTGGTTCCGGTGATCTGACCATCAAAAAGACCAACGGGAAAAAGATAGAAACCAATGTTGCCAGTGTTGCTCTTTTTCTTGATTCTATTGATGATTATGTTGATGAATACAACAAAAACAACGATAAACCGATGAAGTTTACCTGGAAACAGGCAACCGATAATTCGTGGTGGCTGAATTTGCTGCCGAACCTGATTCTGATTGTACTGCTTGGTGTCGTCTGGTGGTACTTTATGCATAAACTGTCCGGCACGATGGGTGATCCCGGAAAGCAGATGAGTTTCGGAAAAGCAAAAATTAAAAATATGGGCGATGAAAAACGAAAGACGACTTTTGCCGATGTGGCAGGTGCCGATGAGGAAAAAGAAGAACTTCGTGAGATCGTTGAATTCCTGAAAGATCCTAAAAAATATAATGAGCTTGGTGCAAGAATTCCTAAAGGTGTACTCCTTGTCGGACCTCCCGGTACAGGTAAAACACTGCTTGCAAGAGCGGTTGCCGGTGAGGCAGGCGTTCCGTTTTTCTCCATTTCCGGTTCTGATTTTGTGGAAATGTTTGTCGGTGTCGGTGCGTCAAGAGTCAGAGATTTGTTTGAACAGGCAAAGAAAAATTCTCCCTGTATTATTTTCATTGATGAAATTGATGCTGTCGGACGGCAGAGAGGTGCCGGTCTTGGCGGAGGACACGATGAACGTGAACAGACACTGAACCAGCTGTTGGTTGAAATGGACGGTTTCGGTGCGAATGAAGGCGTGATTATGATTGCCGCTACCAACAGACCCGATATATTGGATCCCGCTCTGATGCGTCCGGGACGTTTTGACAGACAGGTGATTGTAGGCAGACCCGATATTAAGGGACGTGAAGAGATTCTGAAAGTGCATGCAAAGGGCAAGCCGCTTGCACCTGATGTAGAACTTAAAACGATTGCCAAGTCTACGGCAGGATTTACCGGTGCAGACCTTGAAAATCTTCTGAACGAAGCGGCTTTGTTAGCAGCAAGAAAAAATCTGAAAGCAATTACAATGAGTGAAGTGGAAGAAGCTACCATTAAGGTAGTTGTAGGTACGGAAAAGAAATCCCGTGTAATGAGCGATAAAGAAAAGAAACTTACGGCATATCACGAAGCCGGTCACGCTATCGCCACGTATTTTTCGCCTACACAAGATCCTGTTCATCAGATTTCTATTATACCGAGAGGTATGGCAGGCGGATTTACAATGTCACTTCCGTCGGAAGACAGATCTTATCGTTCACGCAATGAAATGCTCGAAGAAATTGTCGTTCTCCTGGGAGGACGTGTGGCAGAAGCCCTGATTATCGGGGATATATCCACAGGTGCATCGAATGATATAGAACGTGCTACCAATCTTGTTTTTTCGATGATTACTAAATATGGTATGAGTGAGAAACTTGGTCCGATCACTTACGGTTCTTCTGACGGGGAAGTTTTTCTTGGAAAAGAATTCGGTCATAATAAGACTTATTCCGAAGAAACAGCTGCTGAAATTGATGCTGAAGTAAAAGAATATATTACTGAAGGCTATCGCAAGACAGAAGAAATTCTGAAAGAGCATACGCCGGAACTTCATGTTGTAGCGAAATTCCTCTTTGAGAATGAAAAAATGTCCGGGGAGCAGTTTACCTGTGCAATGGAAGGAAAGCCGATTCCTGTTGAAGAGGATTCTGATGATTCGGACGATGAAGCAGAAGACGAAGAATAACAATGATGTAAGGAGTGCGTTCCGCACTCCTTATGTTTTAATACTATCCAAGTATGTGAAAGAAAGGGAAAAACAGCAATGGCATTCAAAAAGATAAGCGTTAAAGGGGCAAGGGAGCATAATCTGAAAAATATCAATGTTGATATACCTCGTGACGAATTTGTTGTTGTCACGGGACTTTCCGGGTCGGGAAAATCCTCTCTCGCATTTGATACATTGTATGCCGAAGGACAGAGGAGATATGTCGAATCGCTGTCATCTTATGCAAGAATGTTTCTCGGACAGATGGATAAACCCGATGTGGACAGTATCGACGGACTTTCTCCTGCCATTTCCATTGACCAGAAAACTACTTCCAAAAATCCCCGTTCCACTGTGGGTACGGTGACAGAAATATATGATTATCTTCGTCTGATGTATGCAAGGATAGGGGTGCCGCATTGTCCTATATGCGGCAGGGAAATCAAACAGCAGACCGTCGATCAGATCACGGATAAAGTAATGGAACTTCCGCAGGGCACTAAGATTCAGGTAATGGCTCCCATAGTGCGTGCCAAAAAAGGAGAACACCAAAAGGAATTTGAGGCTGCTTCCAAAAGCGGATTTGCCCGTGTGCGTGTGGACGGCATCATATATGATCTTTCTGAAAATATCAAGCCCGAAAAAAATAAAAAACATACGATTGAAATTGTTGTAGACAGATTAGTGATCAAAGACGGTATCCGTTCCCGACTTGCCGATTCGGTTGAAACAGCCTCCAAGCTGGCAAAAGGACTGACGGTTATTTCGGTTGCGGGCGGGGAAGATATTCTTTTTTCACAAAATTATGCTTGTCCGGAACACGGTGTCAGTATAGATGAATTAAGTCCGAGAATGTTTTCATTTAATAATCCTTACGGAGCCTGTAAAAAATGTACAGGGCTGGGTATCTTTATGAAAATTGATGTCAATCGGATTATTCCTGATATGAACAAATCCATTCGTCAGGGAGGCATCAAAGGAAGCGGCTGGGCAATGGAGGGCAGTACGATTGCCACAATGTATTTTGAAGCCCTTGCCGAACAGTATCATTTTTCTCTTGATGCACCCATTAAGGAACTTTCCGATGAGGTTGTCAATATTCTTCTTTACGGCACTAACGGAGAAAAAATCACCGTAAAAAGAAAAAATGAATACGGAAGCGGAACATATCAGGTGGCATTTGAGGGTATCATCAATAATCTGGAAAGACGTTTCCGTGAAACACAGAGTACGTGGATTAAAGCGGAAATCGAAAGCTATATGTCGGAAGTTCCGTGTGATGCCTGCAAGGGAAAAAGGCTTTCTCCCGAGAGCCTTGCCGTAACAGTCGGAGATAGGAATATCAGCGAGTTTTGTGATATGTCCGTTGAACAGGCACTCAGCTTTGCGAAAAATGCCAGACTGTCAGAACGTGATAAATTGATTGCGAAATCCATTACCAAAGAGATTGACAGCCGATTGAATTTTTTAAACAGTGTTGGTTTGTCTTATCTGACACTTTCGCGTTCGGCAGGTACGCTTTCCGGCGGTGAAAGCCAGCGTATCAGACTGGCTACGCAAATTGGTTCTTCTTTGTCGGGTGTGTTGTATATACTGGATGAACCAAGTATAGGACTGCACCAAAGGGACAATGATAAACTGATAGCGACGTTGAAAAATCTGCGTGATCTTGGAAATACCGTGATCGTTGTCGAACATGACGAAGATACGATGTATGCTGCTGACCATATTATTGATATAGGTCCGGGAGCAGGTGTTCACGGCGGTGAGCTTGTTTGTCAGGGAAGTATAGAAGACATCAAGAGCTGTGAACGATCTGTAACGGGTCAGTATCTCAGCAAAAAGAAGTATGTTCCGGTACCTGAAACAAGAAGAAAGGGCAGCGGGAAAAAATTAAAAGTATTCGGTGCCAAGCAGAATAATCTGAAAAACATCAATGTCACATTTCCTTTGGGAAAATTCATATGTGTAACAGGTGTTTCAGGTTCGGGAAAATCTTCGCTGATCAATGAAATATTGTATAAACAGTTGGCATCTGATCTGAACGGGGCAAGACCTGTTCCGGTCAACTGCAAAAAAATCACAGGCACAGAAAATCTTGATAAGGTGATTGATATTAATCAGTCACCGATAGGCAGAACGCCTCGTTCTAATCCTGCCACTTATACCGGTGTATTTACGGATATACGGGAATTGTTTGCACAAACCAATGAAGCGAAAATGCACGGATTCGGCTCAGGCAGATTTTCTTTTAATGTAAAAGGGGGAAGATGTGAAGCGTGTCAGGGTGACGGCATCATCAAGATCGAAATGCATTTTCTTCCCGATGTTTATGTGCCTTGTGACGTATGCGGAGGTAAACGTTACAACCGTGAAACGCTGAGCGTAAAATATAAAGGCAAATCAATTTATGATGTTCTTGAAATGACAGTAGAAGAAGGCTGCGAATTCTTCCGGAATCATCAGAAAATCTATAACAAACTGAAAACCCTTTGTGATGTCGGACTGGGTTATGTCAAGATTGGTCAGCCATCCACTACTCTTTCGGGCGGTGAGGCTCAGAGAATCAAACTTGCTGCCGAACTTTCACGGCGTTCCACAGGCAAGACCGTTTATATTCTTGATGAACCGACAACAGGACTGCATATTGCAGATGTCCACAGGCTGATCGACGTTCTTCATAAATTTGTGGACGGAGGAAATACTGTGATTGTAATAGAGCATAATCTGGATTTGATCAAAACAGCCGATCATATCATTGATCTCGGTCCGGAAGGCGGAGACGGAGGCGGAACCATTGTAGCAGAAGGTACGCCGGAAGAAATTGCGGAATGCGAACATTCCTATACGGGTCAGTATCTGAAAAAGATGTTAGAGCAAAAAAACGGATAAAGGGTGATGATGATGTTCGGATATTTACAGCCGCAAAAAGAAGAATTAAAAGTAAAAGAATGGGTGCTGTATAAAAGCGTTTACTGCGGACTGTGTCAATATCTCGGACAATACTACGGAATCTTATCCCGCCTGACTCTCAGTTATGACTGTACAGTTCTGGCGATGCTGTATATGTCGCTGCATTCGGAGCAATATTGTATCAAGAAGAAACATTGTGTTGTCAATCCTCTGAAAAAATGCTTGTTTTGTCAATGTCGGAATGATAGTTTTCGTTTTGCCGGTGCGGTATCGGTCATTATGACGTATTATAAACTGACCGATACCATAGAGGATTCCGGATTTTTAAAAAAAACAGGGGCATCTATTTTAAAATTGTTGTTTCGCAGAAATTATCGCAAGGCAGTCAAAGCATATCCCGAAATCAATGATAAAGTTGCTGTTATGATGGAAGAGCAACGCCAAGCGGAACAAAATAACAGTGATATAGATCGTGCGGCAGAGCCAACAGCCCATCTTGTTTCGGACTTATGTACTGTTATTTCTCCGGGGGATGAACAAAAACGAATCTTAGGTGTGTTCGGATATTTTGTCGGACGCTGGATTTACATAATGGATGCAGCAGATGATTTAGAGAAAGATATGAAACATCAGAATTTTAACCCGTTCCAAAAGATTCACAGCGGAGAGATTGCCGCAACAATGGAGTATTGTAACCAAGTGTTAAATATGACGGCATCACATCTTGCAATGGCATATGATTTAATTGAATTGACGGAATTTAAAGAAATATTAGATAATATTGTGTATAACGGATTGCCCTGCCGGCAAAAAAGAATTTTATTTGATAAATATCAGAAAAAGAGAAAAGAGGTGTGACAGGTGAGTATCAGTCAAATGTATCGGATTCTGGGCGTATCTCCTTATGCAAGTGACGAAGAAATCAAACGGGCGTACAGAAATCTTGCAAAAAAATATCACCCTGACAGATATGCGGATAGTCCGCTTGCACAGGAAGCTTCTGAGAAAATGAAAGAAATCAATAATGCGTATGATGCGATTATGCAGGACAGAAAAAATAACGCAAATGCAAGCTGTCAGCCACCTCCTTATGAGCCATACAGAGAAAAAAGTACCTCATACCACTCTTATCAGAAGGAAGGTTCCTATCAGGATCCCTATAAAGACCCGTTTAAAGACCGGTCTGATGACCCGTTTTTTCATCAGGACGTAAAATCGGAATATGTTCAGGTAAGACTGCTGATCGGTGCAGGAAAGATCAAGGAGGCAGAAATGCTGCTGAATACAATTCCATCGGTAGCCCGTGATGCTGACTGGTATTATTTTATGGGATTGATCGCTTTAAGAAAGGGAAGACTGGAAGAATACAGAAACTACATAGCAACGGCATATGCAATGAACCCGACAAATGAAGTCTATAAAAATGTGTATGAATCCGTGAATCATCAGAGAAAATTCAACAGAGTATCCGGGTACGGTTGGGGTGGCAAAGATAATTTCTTTATGGACTTTTTATGTGATGCGTGTAATATCTGCTGTGACAGTATACCGTATGATAATCCTTATCAACATTTCGACAATTAATGTTCAGTCGCCATTCTCCTCACAGACAGTATTTCACCGTGACGGTATCATAAAAATCCAATCAATGAATAAAAAACACTCTGAAAGATGATTTCAAAACTCTTCCAGAGTGTTTTTTTGTAGTAATGATGATTATTCTTCGATCTGATAATCAGAGGGAATTTCAAATTTAGAACTTTCGGTTTTGTTGGTGAGTTTGTTGACAGTAATCACTGATTCTTTGCCGTTTGACGGAGTGCTGACAATATATTTGAGAGTGGTTCCATCATAATAGGCTTTGATGGTGCCGCTGTCACTGGTATATTTTTCAAATTCCCATTCCTGTCCGTTATATTGTTCCTTTCCCTGACCTTTGTATTCTATGGAATCCAACCCGAACGATTTTGAAAAATAAGAAATAACCATTTTTACAACGGGATTATCACGCATAGAGGATTCCGTATTTTCCGACCCATCGGATTGCTCGGTATTTGTCTGCAAAGCAGCTGTTTTGTTATGATCATCTACCAGATAAGTACCTTGATCATTTCTGATGAATTTCACTTTTGCCTCTCCGCAGCCCATTTCAACATAAATGTTGCCATTATCTTTTGCAATATCAACGTTGATTGCTGCGGATAGTCCGGCAACCAGAGCTAAATCTCCTTCCGCAGACAGTTCAAGTGTATCTCCCTGAAGAACATCGGTTACATATTTTTGCGTTTTTTCATCTAACTTTTCGGTATCCACAAAATCCGATACCATACTGCCGGATTTTTGCGTATCATCATTGGAAGTTTCCGCTGATGAAACAGAAATTTCTTTTGATTCTGTCTTTTTTGTCTGATTGTTGCTGCACGCCGAAAAAGATAAAAGCATCAGTCCTGCCAGTATTGCCGTAATCCATTTTTTCATAAGATACAACTCCTTTCAGTAATGAATGCATTATAACATAATTCAGAACTATATACAACAATTATTTAAATTATTTGTTAATAATGCTTAAATTCACTATTGGTATTGCAAAAAATTCCGTTATAGATTAAAATATAAATCAGAAATATAAAGACGGAGGAATCACAATGTATAAAAATTACATATTTGATCTTTATGGAACATTGATTGATATTAACACAAACGAATGGAAAGCAAGTTTATGGAAAAATATGGCGATGATCTATTCTATGAACGGAGCAGCCTATCGTCCGTCAGAATTGAAAAAGACCTATAATCGATACCTTGATGCCGAAATAAAAGCGGTACCGAAAGAAAAATATACGACCAATCCGGAACCGCAGATTGAAAAAGTCTTTTACAAAATGTTTGCAGAAAAAGGCATTGAATGTTCGGACGAAATGATAGCATTGATCGGAAAAACTTTCAGAGCGTTATCCATCAAATATATTCAATTATATGATGGTGTGGAGGAACTGTTTGACGCCATCAAAGAACACGGCGGCAAAGCCTATCTGCTTTCCAATGCACAGCGTGTCTTTACCGAACCCGAAATTCGTATGATGGGAATCTATGATCGATTTGAAGATGTTATCATTTCTTCCGATGAGGGCTGTGCAAAACCCGATATAAAATTTTATCAGCTGATCCTTGACAAACACCATCTGAAAAAAGAAGAAACGATTATGATCGGCAATGATTATATCACGGATATAAAAGGTTCCTACGAGGCAGGATTGGATTCACTCTATCTTCATACCAATATCTCTCCGGAAATCAAAGGAGAATTGCTTGCAAAATATCAGATTATGAGCGGTAGTCTGATAGAAGCAAGACAGGTATTGTTTGGAGAATAAATGCACAATACTAAGGGGAATGATATGAGGCAAATCGAAATCAGTAAAAACGACAGCGGGCAGCGTCTTGATAAATTTCTGACAAAACGTTTCAAAAGTATGCCGAAATCTCTGATGTACAAATATATACGAACGAAATACATCAAGCTGAACGGTAAACGGTGCGAAATAGCAAGCAGACTTCAGGAAGGGGATATACTGACACTGTATATCAAAGATGAGTTTTTTGAAGCTGTTCCGAATGAATATGATTTTTTAAAAGCACCTTTAAAGCTAGATATTATTTATGAAGATGACAACATTATTTTGTTAAATAAAAAACCCGGGCTGATTGTGCATCCGGATGAAAATTATCATTTTGATTCATTAATTGCGAGGGTACAGCACTATCTTTATGAAAAAAAAGAATATGACCCTGAAGCAGAAAACTCGTTTGCACCTGCATTGGTCAATCGCATTGACAGGAATACAGGAGGTATTGTGATTGCAGCCAAAAATGCTGAAAGTTTACGAATCCTTAACCAGAAGCTGAAGGACAGAGAAATGAAGAAATTATATCTTTGTATTGCTTTGGGGAGATTTGAAAAAAAGGAAGCATTGCTTGTTGATTATCTTGAAAAAAATGAAAATAAAAACAAAGTTTATATTTATCATAAGCCCGGACCCGACAGAAAAATCATTAAGACACGTTATCGTGTGATTGCGGAAAAAAATAATTTCAGTTTGCTTGAAGTAGACTTACTGACAGGAAGAACTCATCAAATCCGGGCACATCTTGCCGGTATCGGTCATCCGCTGCTTGGTGACGGTAAATACGGCAAAAATGAAATTAACAGAAAAATGGGGTATAAATGGCAGGCACTGTATTCCTATCAATTAACATTTGAATTCACAACTGATGCAGGAATACTCCATTATTTAAATCATCGGTCATTCACGGCTCCGGATATATGGTTTACTTCGTATTTTCATTAATAAAAACGGTTACTTTAAAATGTCATTTTTTAAAGTAACCGTTTTTGTAACAGTATCAAAAACTTTACATATTATAGTGAATGAAAGCAGAAGAAAGGAGATTTTTTATGGACGTGATAAGAGAACTTCAAAATTCGGAATTTTTCATCAGACCTCTTCCGAAAGATACAGTCATTGCGATGGCGTATGTGCCTTATCAGAATGCACGAAAACTGTATTCTCCCGAACAGGGAATACAAACAGGAACGATCTTTCCGGAATTAAATAAACCGTTTTCACCTGAATGTCAATCGGGAGGAATGAAGAATGACTGAACGTGAACGACTGATGAGAAATTTATCGGCATACGATTTTGCTTTGACCGATCTCCATATATATCTTGATACGCATCCCGATGATAAAAAAGCCGAAAAAGCCTTGCGTGAATACGAGAATAAAAGCAGCGAACTTCGCAGTCAATATGAAGAAAAATTCGGTCCGCTGACGGTAAGAGATGACGGCGGCAACAGATGGTCGTGGATTTCGGATCCGTGGCCCTGGGATGTACAGGAGGGATGATTCTATGTGGGCGTATGAGAAAAAACTTCAATATCCTGTTAATATAAAATGCACAAATCCTGCTCTTGCTAAAATTATTATCACACAATACGGCGGTCCTGATTGCAAAAAGATATACATTTCAGGCATAGAAAAAAATCTCTATACCGCCGTTGCTCCGATAAAATACGATCCTTTTGATAATGGATTTCAGGAGCGAATTTTTTACTGCTTCGGGTACAGCGGGTGATTTGAGAGTAGGGAGGAGCTCGTGTATTTTTTTACGTATGATCAATCGTTCTTTTTGCTCATCGGGAATATCCAATTGTGACATTTTCATTTCAAGCTCTGCAATCCGGTTCAGTATCTGCTGACGGCTTTGCTTGAATTCATCAAGCGTATAGGCCCCGTTTTCATAAGCGTCCTTTACACGTTCTATTTTTTTCTTTTCTCTTTCAATCTGTGCCGGAATATTTTCAATAGATTTTGTGTCCGTTTTCGGTATCATTTCCAGATTGAAAATTCCTGTCAAGCTGGATTTTTCCAAAGCATCAAAAACAGCAGAATTGATTTTTTTAAGGCTGATGCTGTGTGAGGTTTTGCATTTTCCGTGTGCATAAGCATAACATTGAAGGGAAGTATGATTAACTGCCTGGCACAGTGTAGCTCCACAGGCACTGCAGCGTACAAGTCCCTGAAGCATAAACGGTGTTTTGGCAGGCTCTTGTCGCATGTACTTCGTTTTAGGTGCAGCCTGCAATTTCTTTTGGACCTTATCCCATATTTCCTGATCAATGATAGGCTCGTGGGTGCCGTTGATAATGAGTGTGTCCGGATTGTCTTCTGTACGGTGATTGGCTCTTCCTGACGGGGTCCAACGAATTTTGCCGATGTAGACAGGGTTAGTCAGTATATATTTGACAGTACGGTTTTCAAATCGGTTCCCCCTTCGGGTACGGTAGCCGCATTCATTCATTTCAACTGCTATGGTGCGTATACCTTTACCGTTCAGGTAGTCGGCATATATTTTTTGGACGGCTGGAGCAGTTTCAGGATCAGGAATATATGTGCCGTCCTTGATGTCATATCCGAAAGAGGGAATAGTGACAGCTTCACCTCTGCTGACTTTTTCGTTCATACCACGCTTGACTTCTTCCGACAGATTAATGCTGTAATATTCGTCCATTGCTTCTATCAATGCCTCAATCAGCACTGACATTTTGTCATCGCCGAGATTTTCGGAGATTGAAATAACATCAATACCGCACTGCTTGCGGAGCATAGACTTATAAACAATACTGTCCTCACGGTTTCGTGCGAAACGGCTGAATTTCCAGAGAAGAATCGCATCAAAAGGCTTTGGTTTAGTTTTGGCTGTACCGATCATTTGATTGAATGCCGCACGTTTAGCAGTGTGCCTTCCGGAAATACCCTCGTCCACGTAGATATATTCCTCAGGCAGTATGTAATCATTACGCTTTGCATATTCCCTGATTTTTTCGAGTTGGGAGGCGGGAGAGTATTCAATCTGATCATCTGTCGATACACGTATATAGGCAGCGGCAATTTTCATATAATCGGTTCCTTTCATATAGTAATGTTCCCTGTCGGTATTCCAGTACCGGCGGGGGCTTTTTTTGCTCCGATCGTCAGTCAGACTTCGGGGGGTGTGCGTTTTTTATGCCAAATGAAGTTCCTGCTTTATTGCATTCTGAAGCAGTTTGGAAAAGTTGATACCTTTGTGTTCAGCTTCCAGATTGAGCCAATAGGGAATAGAAAGTGTTTTTTTAACAAAACGAGAATTTTGTTTTTCTCTGAAAGGCGGCATAAATACTTCAATTATTGTAGGTATTTCATCTTTGCTAATTTCAACTGAACGAAGTGCAGAGGGCTCAGGGATAGGCTCATTATCTTGTTCCATACCCCAAAGGTGCAGCATTTATACGTATTGCCCACAAGAAAAAGTCTGTAAATCTATATTTTGCAGCAGTCGCAGAAATTTTACAAATCCTTGCTATATCTTCAGGCATTCCAATTCTCTGAAAATTCAAAACTATGTAAGGGACAAGAATATAAGATGCAAACGCATCTGCTTCTTCTTCCAAACGATTATATTCTTTAAAACTTAATGAATTTCTAAAAAGTCGTGTATTTTCAGTTTTATGATGACCTAAAACAATGTGTCCCAACTCATGAGCTATATTCCAACGAATGCGATGGTTTTCAATTTTCGCTTTATCCATATCGTTAAAATAAACGACATAAATATTTGTATTTTTTTCATAATCGGAGCAAGCATCATCAGTTCCAAAATAATCAACTGTTTCTTTATAAGTTAAGTTATGGCGTTGAGCAAAACTACTATAAGGAACTAATCTGTAACCTAAAAATTTTACAATCTTTTTGATAGGAACAGGAAGTTTAATATTGCCAAATTGCTCTAAAACGATAGTGTAAAATAAAGTGTGTAAGTACAGAAAGAAGAGAACTGACTTATACACTTTATTTTTCTGATAGGGTGTGATATATTAAACGAAAGGAAACAACGATATGGAGGAAAAAATAATGGCAGGCAGAAGAAAAAACAGAAATCCCCGTGG
>CACYDP010000001.1 GCA_902773135.1 uncultured Ruminococcus sp. | reverse complement strand
GTGTACAGCATATTGATAACCTCACTTCCATAAAATGTCAGATAGTCTGCTAAAACGTCCTGCTGAATACATTCCTTCACAGCTTTAGCAACATCGCCCTGATGCTCCCTGATTTTTTCAATCAGATACGAATATTCATACAGCGTTTTGCATTGCTTTAGATTTGTATTTTCCAGGCACTCGTGGTTGATATTGATGACTTCCACATTCAATTCCAGATTCGGACTGCCGTTTTGTTCCCGGAAAGAATCACTCAGTTTCAGGCGTGTTTCTTTCAATTGGCTTGTTCCGTTATACAGCACATAAAATTCCGGTGTCGGAACGGTAATTCGTTTGGAAGAATACATCAGTTTCTCGCCGGAAATAGTTTTTCTCTCATAAGTTCTTGCCGCATAAATCAAACATCTCAGCGGCATATTCGGATTGATGGTAGACTGATGTTCGATAAAACAGATCCATTTCCCGTCCATAAGATATGCCACATCGTTTTTGAATTCTCTGAAAACAACATCTTCCAGACGGCACTTTTCGGCGTGCTGAACCGTAATGCCTGTTAATGCCTTATACAGATCTTTGGCGTTTTCTACGGCATCTTTACAGCTGTAAAACAGACTGGAAAATACGGTATCTTTATAATTCCTTGTGGTATTCGGTTCCATTTGCTGTCCCTCCGCAAACGATTTTACGTTCCGCTGTTTCTTTTATTATACCACTTTTATTGCTGTTTTCAACTATTTTATAACAAACACAATATTGATCAATGCCGATTCCTGACTATTGGAACTTTGCCCAAGTCTCACAAAAAAGACTTCGACAGACATAAAAAAACAAGCCGTTTTTTCATGCTGTCGGGACAGCATTCACTGTCACGGTAAATACTGTTCCCTTATTCAGTTCAGACGAACACGTAATATACGCTCCATTTTTTTCTATGATGGCTTTGCTCAGAGCAAGACCAATACCAACACTGTTTTCACCGGAATTTTTGCCTTTATAAAAACGTTCAAAAATATGAGGGAGATCCTCCCGGTCAATGCCGCAGCCGTTATCCCTGATAAAAATTTTACAGTAATTGCCTATGCGGTGTGTACTGATCGAAACTTCTCCTCCTTTGTCGGTATATTCAATACAGTTTTTCACGATATTGGACAATGCTTCCGTAAACCATTTGAAATCACATTCTATCATCTCGTCCTGATAGTCGGTTCTGACTTTGACACCTTTGAGTTCCGCAAGAATTTCTGTATTTTGTATACATTCGTTAAAGATGTCCGATAATTTTTCTTTTTGGTTTTTCATCTGTATGGTATTGGCATCCAGTTTGGAAAGTGTCAGTATCGACTGCACCAGAAAACTGATATTATTTGCCGAACGGTTAATATCACTCAAAAACTCGTGCTGTACTCCTTTTGGCATATCGGGATCCTGAATAAGTGATTCCAACATCAGCAAAATAGAAGTAATGGGGGTTTTTAACTGATGAGAAATATCCGACAGGGAATTTTTCAGATTCTCCTTATCTCTCTGTGAACGTTCTGACTGCTCCCGGAGCATTACGGTTGTTTTATAGACTTCATTCTGAAGAAGTGAGGTTTCTGTTTCATTGTTAATATCGGGTCTCAGATCGTAGTTGCCGCTGTTAAGCTGTCGGATATAATCGGTAATCATATCATTTTCCTTTTTCTGTTTTTTGATATACAGCACAAAAACAAACAGCAGCACCGTACCGAACATCATTCCCGTCAGGCAATGAAACAGAACGGCTTTCGACACATTTTCTTGATTGGCGTATATGGTAAAATCATTTTCAGAAATACCGTATTTTTCAAAAATCCGAAGAATTTCAGAAGTGTCTTTATCCGAATGACCGTTCAGTACTTCTATGATCTCCTCTTCTTTCACATCGGGATATTGAGAATGTATTTTCGCCACAAGCTGTGCCGCTGCCTGATTATCAGCCGTTTTTATATCATACAGGCTGTTGCTCAGCATTACCGCACTCAGAGTGACAAACAATACAATCACAACTGTGAATAAAAAAAGATATTTTGTCGAATTTTTCATATTAATTTTCTCCGCTCTCAATTCTATACCCAATGCCCTTGACGGTTTTGATACATTCGGTATTGAGTTTTTTTCTGATACGTTTGATATAAACAGTCAGTGTATTATCATTTACATAATTACCGGCTATATCCCATATTTTCTCGAGAATACTTTCTCTCGTAACGGTTCGCCCCGCATTTTGTGCAAGCATGGCGAATATTCTGTATTCTAAAGCCGTAAGACTGATGATTTCTCCGCTTCTGGCAACAGTCTTATCATCAAAATCAACTGTCATTCCGTCAATCACGATACTGTTCTTTTTTCCTCCCGATTTTCGTGTAATACGTCTGATACGTGCCAACAGTTCCTTGGAGGAAAACGGTTTCGTCACATAATCTTCCGCACCGAGATCAAGTCCTTTCACAATATTATCTTCATCGTCCAGTGCAGTAAGGAAAATCACCGGTGCATTGTTATAACGTCTGATTTCCTTGTACAGATCAAAGCCGTTTCCGTCAGGAAGCGTGACATCAATGATAATCAGATGATAATCTTCGCCGGATTTTTTCAGAGCACTTTCATATGTATCACATATATCTGTATCATAACCGTCTGATTTCAGCAGATAAGCAAGACTTTTCGATATAGAATGGTTATCTTCTACCAATAAAATATTCATCATCATTCCTCATTCTCATAAACAAAATAACCGCCTTTGCAACAGGCGGTTATTTTGCTTTCAATTTCAATCCGGACCGTGCCGTATTACACTTATTATATCGTACCGATCAGACCGTGTCAATCAAAGATCAGATATTTTCATTTCTGATCGTTTCAATAATATTCTGTTTGCGGATTTTCGAGATAGAGAAATACATAATCAACGAAACAATGAGAATCACGGCAACTGCCGATACAAGTACGGCGGCAAGCGGGAAAATATAATCAATATCATTAAAGTCATTTCCTACAATACTCTTGTAAATACCGTAACTTCCGAGCAATCCAAGCGGTATGCCGATGATGAGAGATTTGAAAGTATACATCATAATTTCAAGTCTTGTCATTCTGCTAAACTCGCCTTTGGTCACACCGACCGACTGGAGCATTGCATATTCTTTGCTTCTGAGTCTGACATTGGTCGTAATGGTATTAAAGATATTGGTAATTCCTATCAGGGAAATGATTAATATGAAACCGTAAATAAATATCTCTACCACCAGTATTGCTGCATGCTGCTGACGTAAAGTTTTATCCTGATTCCGAATACTGATATCAGGGTTACTGTCTACCAGTCTTTGTTCAATTGTATCCGGGTCGGTAGAATTGATATAAATCGAACTGTATGACGTATTCAGCATTTCACCGTTTGCCCGATACCAGTCAAGATCAACCAGCAGATACGGTTCATAAGTGATATTCAGGAATTCGGAATATCTATCGACTACATTTTTTTTCATCAAGCCCGCAATCTCAATTTCGGAATGATGAAGTTTGATAACGGATTCGTCTTTTTCTTCATCATACATATCTTCTGTTGTGACCACTTCGACGGAAGAACCCACCATATCTTTATCAAACACATTGACTTGCTTTATATGCTGAGGAGCAGCGTAAATATCGACAGTATTTTGGAATATACCTTTACCCTTTACATTCTGATAATCATAGCCGAGCTTTTCCACAATCTTTTTGTAGGTGGCATCATCTACTGCTATAATTTGGCACATAACGTTGGTATATCCTTTTTCACCCAGATATTCACGCACTTCCTGATTGGCATCATTGGTAGTATCAATACTGTCAGATACTCCCGAAGAGATACTGTCAAATGCTTCTTGACTCAATGTATCGGATTTTACTTTCAGAAGTACACCATAGTGACTGAATACAGCACTGATTTTTTCTACGCTATCTAATTTTTTAATTTCATTATACATGGAGAGGGTGTTCTTTATATCCTTTTCAGTCGTATCAGGACCATCCTGACGAATGTCTTCCTGATGATTAAGATTCAGCTCCGGATTATTAACAGTCAGATTATAGTGTTCATCTGTATACTGTTGAACAGATGCTTTTTCATAACTGATCAGCGATGATGCTGTAATGAATACGGTAATGCTGACCACCAATGATATGACAGTTGTACGATATTTACTTTTGCTTCTCTGAAGATTTTTCCAGGCGATTCTGCCGCCTACACCAAACATCTTATCAATAATTTTAGGTGATTTGAGTTTTCTTCTGATTTGTCTTTTGCTGAGTTTAATATCCTTATTGCTTCTGATTGCTTCGATCGGTGCAATATGAGAGGCTCTGACAGCTGTCGGGAGCGAAGCAAGGAAAATCGTAATTCCTGCAAACAGGATTGTTCCAAGATAAATATAATACGGTACATCAAAAATCAGTATTGCACCATCAAGCTGGTCATACATCAGCGAACCTACTATCCACAGCAAAACAGCTATGGCTGCCATTCCCAGCAGAATACCTGCGGCAATACCAATCGCTCCGAGCACCAATGCTTCATAAAAGACATTGTTGCGTATCTGGCGTGGGGAGGCACCTATGGAAGAAAGCATACCGTAGTATCTGGTTTTTTCGGTAATGGAGATGGCAAAACTGTTTCTGATAATGAATATCGTAGAAAGCACAATGATCACAATAATAATCAAAGCAAGACATATTATTGTTTCTCCCGTACTCCAGTGATCATAATCGAATTCCAGTTTGATGGAATCTTTAAAACCTTTCAGATTGTAGTTAGAGTCGAAAGCTTGAATTTTGTACTCATTTTTAGAAAATTCCTCACGAAATTTTTTCTCTATTTCAGCTGCATCGGCATTACTGTTTTCATATTCATAAGTAATATAACTGTTCTGCATATAATCCGGGTTGACCTGAAGAATATTGGCAACCGTTGCATCAAAGTTCTGAGCGGCTTCATCCGTAAACTTCAGATATAAACATGTTTCATCGTCATATCCTTTGACAGCCTGTGCATTGTCTTTAACATCGTAGTAAGTATATAAATTCACATCGTTAAACAGATAAGACGTATTCAGATAGGTACTGATTTTATCGGCGATTCCCACAACTGTAAAAGTCTTTTCAAATTCGGGCTGAAAATATGAAACTTCATCATCTTCTAATAGTACATATGTCGGTGTATCTTCTTTCACTCCTATGCTGGGATCTGCTTTTATCAACATAGTACCCATATTCAGTGTGATCTTATCTCCAACAGCATATTTTTTTGACGAATATTTCACAAATTCGGGTGAAAGCAGAATTTCGTCATTCTTTTCCGGATAACGTCCTTCTTTCAGACGAAAGTCAAAACAGTCGCTGAATGCCTTGCTGTCCAATCCCCTGACCAACATATACTCATTATATGCCGATTTGGAATTTTCAAACTTTGCTACACCATAATATTTTGACTGATAGATGGAGGCAATATCTCTGTTTTCGGACAATTTTTTGACTTCTGTGCTCCCAAAATCACCCGACACGCAAAAATCATAATCACCATAAGAATCCTTGGCATATTCATAGGCTGTTCCCACAGCACTGGTCAGACCGCCCGCAACAGTAAAAATCAGTGCCGTAGAAAGCAGAATACCGATCAGCGTTGCAATGGTTCGTGTCTTGTTCAGTTTCAGACTTTTATGAGTCAATTTTCGCATAATGCTCATTGCTTACGCCTCCTCCGTGATTTTTCCGTCCTGCATACGCAGCACCCTGTCTGCCATTTTGGCAAATTCAGGATTATGAGTAATCATCAAAATTGTCTGGTTGTATTTTTTATTGGTTTCCCTGAGAAGATGAATAATATTCTCCGAGGCTTTTGAATCCAGATTACCCGTAGGCTCATCGGCAAGTACCAGTGCCGGATTGTTGATGAGTGCTCTGGCAATCGCAATACGCTGCTGCTGACCGCCTGAAAGTTCGTTGGGCAGGCTGTTTCTTCGGTTAATAATGCCGAGTGTTTCCATAATTTCTTCCAGACGCTCCTTGTCGGGTTTCTGACCGTCAAGGTCAAGCGGAAGCGTTATATTTTCTTCTGCTGTCAGAATCGGTATCAGGTTATAGAACTGATATACAATGCCGATTTGTCTTCTGCGGAAAATCGCCAGTTGGTCGTTTTTCATACTGCTGATTTCATTGCCGTCGATAATCACCTTGCCGCTTGTTGCTCTGTCAACACCGCCGATAATATGCATCAAGGTACTTTTACCGCTGCCGCTTTCTCCGGCAAAAGAAACAAATTCTCCTCTTTTTACTTTGATGGACACATCGTCTACGGCATTGAACTGGTTCTCACCCTTACCGTAAGTTTTGATCAGATTTTCCGTTCTTAAAATTTCCATAACGCTACCTCCATATGATGTTTTTGTCAGTTATCTGTCTGCGTACAATGCCCGGGCAGGATCATCTGCCTTTCATTTCGTTTACAAGTTTATCATACCATGACTAAGTGACATTAAAATGACTGATAATGGAAATTTTAAAAATAATTTTGGCTGTCTGCCAAAACAACTCCGGCAGGCAGCCTGCAATTTTTATTACAAATCTTTATTCTGATAAATCCGAACGGAAATCAGCCACGACAATGCATACAGAACCGCTGTACACACAAACAAAATCAGCTGTGTACGAATATCAAAAATCAACTCCAGACCTTGTTTATCAAACAAAGAACTGTCCAGAAAAACGGTTGCCGAACTGCCGATGACAACCAGCAAAATCATATATGCCGCTATGGCAGCCGTCCTTCCGATAAAACAAAACGGAGTGACAAAGGCACAGAATAGATTCAATACCATAAACAGAGCAGCAATAAAATAAAAATATTCCGCATCGATCGCCGAGTGAAACAGCAAACGGCTTATCACACCGCAAACAGTAATCATACAAATCATTATCAATCCTGCAATCAGCGTCAGCAAATACTTAGAACCGACATAATCCGAGCGTTTTACGGGCATAGCAGCACCGAACTGTTTCCATCCGGTACGCATATCGACCGTACAGAGCAATGTCGGAAGGACAGGAAGATACATCATCGGATACAAGGCAAAATCACTGATAAAATCGTTTCCCGGTAACTCCGCACCGAAACAAAAGTCAATCACCCACTTGAAATTCAATATCACACTGACAACTGTCAAAATCAACAGAAATTTCTTAAAGGTAAAAAAATCATTTTTTATCATACTCTTCATTATGATTCCCCCTATTCATAAACACAAATAATTTTTCGATATCTGTCGGACCGATGTCAAGACCTTTCGGCACGGCATCTCTGCGGACAATAGCCTCTGCCCCGTACTGATTGCTCTTTTTGCCTATCACGGCTGAACAGTCAAGCTCAGAAAGCTGCTTTTCGGTACAATGTATCATACCGTACTGTTCCATTAGTCTGTCTTTTTCTTCACAAAGCACCAGTTTGCCGTGATGGAGAAAGGCAATATAGTCACAGAGTTTCTCTAAGTCGCTGACAATATGAGAAGAAATCAGCACAGAATGTTCCTCGTCACGTGTAAATTCATAAAGCATATCCACCACTTCGTCACGTACCACAGGATCCAGTCCGCCGGTTGCTTCATCCAGTATCAGCAGTTTGGCATTGTGCGACATTGCTATGGCAATTCCGACTTTCATTTTCATTCCTCTGGACATTGCCTTGATCCTTTTGGACACGGGAATATTCATTTTGTCCAGAAGTCCGTAAAATGTTTCGCTGTTCCAGTGACGATAGGCAGAGCTCATAATATTGTTAATGTTCTTGGCACGGAATTCACAATTCAGTTTGAGCTCATCAAGAACAAAACCGACCTCATCTTTCAAAAGATGCTGTCTGCCCGATTCGCCCCTGCCAAACAGACTGATGCTGCCTTCATCTTTGCGGATAATTCCGAGCAGCAGTTTAATGATGGTACTTTTTCCTGCACCGTTTTCTCCGATCAGTCCCATGATGCAGCCTCCGGGCAGAGAAAAACTGATATGATCCAGTGTAAATCCCCGGTAATATTTTGTCAGATTTTTAACTTCAACGGCATTCATATTGATTCCTCCATTTCATAACAAATCATTTCTATAATGTCTTCACGGCTCAGACCGCATACATTGGCAAGCTGTACGATTTTTTCGATATAACTTTCGATTTTTCTCATATTTTCTTCACGCAGCAGTTCGGTATTTTTGGGTGCCACAAAACAACCCTTTCCCGATACGGTATAAATAAATCCCTCCTTTTCCAGTTCTTCATAAGCCCGTCTGGTCGTGATCACGCTGATATGCAAATCCTTTGCAAGATTCCTGATAGAAGGCAATGCCTCATCTTCGGACAATTCTCCGCTGATAATATGATTTTTGATCTGTGTCAGTATTTGATGATAAATCGGCTGTCCGCTTTTGTTATCAATAAAAATTGTCATTTCCGTCCCTCCTCTCCATTACCATATCTACTGTATATATACAGTATACACGGTAATAACAGTTTTGTCAATCATTTTCCGAAAAAAAAACCGATTGATTCCATAACGAATCAATCGGTCTGATATTTCAAAAATTATTTCTGAAGGCTTGCCTTGACAAACTCTCTGAAAAGCGGATGTGCGTGATTGGGTCTGCTCTTGAACTCGGGATGATACTGTACACCTATGTAGAACTTGTTGGACGGAATTTCAACCGCTTCTACCAACAAACCGTTCGGCGAAGTACCTGTGATGGACATACCGCCGTTTTCAAATTCCGTACGGAAATCATTATTGAACTCATAACGATGACGATGACGTTCTTTGACTTCGGATTTTCCATAAGATCTGTCCATAATCGTATTCTTGCGGATCTTGCACGGATAAGCACCCAGTCTCATCGTGCCGCCCATATCCGAAACACCTTTTTGTTCGGGCATAATATCGATCACCTTATGAGCACTGTTTTCATCAAATTCTCCCGAATTGGCATCTTTGTAGCCGAGTACGTTTCTGGCATATTCGATTACAGCCGTCTGCATACCAAGACAAATGCCCAGATAGGGAATATCATTTTCCCGTGCGTACTTAGCGGCGATAATTTTGCCCTCGACACCTCTGCTGCCAAATCCGCCCGGTATCAGTATACCGTCAACGTGTCCCAGCAGTTCGTCAACCGTATACTCGGTGATTAGTTCGGTATCGACCCACTCAATATCTACAAACGCCTTGTTTTCATAGCCTGCGTGCTGAAGTGCTTCGGCAACCGAAAGGTACGCATCGTGAAGCTGTACATATTTGCCGCAGAGAGCAATTTTGACTTCTTTTTCCCGGGAATTGATCCTGTCAAGCATTTCGTGCCATTCGCCCATATCAGGCTGCGGTGCATCAATATGCAGTTCACGGCATACAATGTTGCTGAAATTGGCTTTTTCAAGCATAAGAGGTGCCTGATACAGTACCGGTATGGTCATATTTTCGATGACACAGTCTGTCTTGACATTGCAGAACATTGCAATCTTTTTGAAGATGCTTTCTTCCAGAGGCTCATCACAGCGAAGAACCATAATATCGGGGTTAATGCCGAGCGAACGCAGTTCTTTGGCGGAATGCTGTGCCGGCTTGGACTTATGTTCTTCACTGCCCTTGATGTACGGTACAAGGCATACGTGAATGAAAAGGCTGTTTTCGGCTCCGACTTCCACAGATACCTGTCGGATAGCTTCCAGAAAAGGCTGGCTTTCTATATCGCCTACCGTACCGCCTATTTCGGTAATGACAACGTCTGCCTGACTGTCCTTGCCGACTTCATAGATAAAGGATTTGATTTCATTGGTGATATGAGGAATGACCTGCACCGTATCACCCAGATAATCTCCGTGACGTTCTTTTTCTATTACATTGGAATATACCTTGCCGGTGGTAAGATTGGAAAACTTATTGAGATTTTCATCAACAAATCTTTCGTAATGACCGAGGTCGAGGTCGGTTTCCGCACCGTCCTCGGTCACATACACTTCACCGTGCTGATAGGGGCTCATTGTTCCGGGATCTACATTGATATATGGATCAAGTTTCTGAGCGGCAACTTTCAGCCCTCTGGCTTTGAGAAGTCTGCCGAGCGAAGCCGCCGTAATTCCCTTGCCAAGCCCTGATACAACACCGCCGGTTACGAATATATACTTTGTTGTCATAGTTCAATTTCTCCTTCAAATACTGTTTCCGCACGTCCTGTAAGATATACGGTATCGTCCGTATATTCAATAATCAGATTGCCGCCTTTGAGTTTGACGGTAATCGGCTCATTCTTTTTGCACAGTCCGTTTTCAACAGCGGCAACCGCAACAGCACAAGCACCTGTACCGCACGCCCAGGTTTCGCCGCTGCCTCTTTCCCATACACGCATTTCGATGGTATGTTCATCGATGACTTTCACGAATTCGGCATTGACTCTTTCGGGGAACAATTCGCTGTTTTCAAAAAGCGGACCTATTTTTTCCAGATCGATTTTTTCAACATTGTTGCAGAATACAACGCTGTGGGGATTGCCCATTGAAACACAGGTGATACGGTAATCCACTCCGCCGATATTGACAGGCTCGTTGATCACTCTGGATTTATTGATGGCAACCGGTATCATTGATGCTGTCAGTTCTGCCTTGCCCATATCGACACGGAGCACATCAACTACACCATCATGACGGTAGGCTTTCAGGGTTTTGATACCGCTGAGCGTTTCTACTTTGATAGTATCACCGCTGACCATATGATGATCGAAAAGATATTTGCCGACACAGCGAATACCATTTCCGCACATTTTACCCTCAGAACCGTCCGTATTGTACATTTTCATCTTGGCATCGGCAACGTTTGACGGACAAATGAGTATCACGCCGTCACCGCCGATACCGTAGCGTCTGTCTGAAAAACGTACGCTCAAACCTTCGGGATTGTCGATTCGCTGGTCAAAGGCATTGAAATAAACATAGTCATTGCCGCAGCCCTGCATTTTGGTAAATCTGAGTTTCACTTTTTCGGTTCTCATATTGTTAATATCAACCAGTTCTGTACTGTATTCCGAATACTTACTCTTGAGTGAATCCGCAAGAGCATTGGCTGTATCGATCGATGTCAGGCAGGGAATATTTCTTTCTACTGTCTTTCGTCTGATCTTCACGCTGTCACGAGTGGGGATTCTGCCTTTGGAGGAGGTAGAAATAACATAGTTGATTTTACCGCTCTCGATCAGCTTGAGTGTATTATCCTTGTCATTTTCGTGTATTTTATCAACTTCGATAACATCAAGACCGTAATCTCTCAATGTTCTTGCCGTACCCTTGGTTGCATAGAGGGTAAAGCCGAGTTCATCGTATTTTTTTGCCACATCACCGATTTCGTTCTTATCGGGATCTTTGACGGTAATAAACACACCGCCCTGTTTCTTCATCTTATAGCCTGCTGCGATCAGACCTTTGTACAGAGCCTCCTCCAGCGTATTGGCAATACCGAGAACTTCGCCTGTGGACTTCATTTCCGGACCAAGTTGGTTATCGACATTGATCAGTTTTTCAAACGAGAATACCGGCACTTTCACCGCAACATACGGAGAACGTTTGTACAGTCCAGTACCATAGCCCATATCCGCCAGTTTTTCACCGAGCATTGCTCTTGTTGCCAGATCAACCATCGGAACGCCGGTCACTTTGCTGATGTACGGAATCGTTCTTGAGGAACGGGGGTTTACTTCGATAACATAAAGTTTATCTTCATAAATCAGATACTGGATATTGACAAGACCCTTTGTTTTCAGCGAAACAGCAAGGTTCTTTGATGTGGTAATAATATTCTGTGTCATTTCATCGCTGATGTTCCACGCAGGATAAACAGCGATAGAGTCGCCCGAATGAATACCGGCACGCTCAACGTGCTGCATAATACCCGGAATGAGTATTTCTTCACCGTCACAGATCGCATCTACTTCCAGCTCCGTACCGGAAAGATACTTATCGATCAGTATCGGGTTTTCGATATTCTGAGCAAGGATAATTGCCATATATTCCTTAATATCCGCTTCGTTAAATGCGATAATCATATTCTGACCGCCGAGCACGTAGGACGGACGCATCAGAACAGGATAACCGATTTTTTCGGCAACTTCCAAAGCTTCGGCGGTTGTCATTACCGTAAAGCCCTGAGGACGTTTTACGTGATGCATTTCCAAAAGTTCATCAAAGCGTTCTCTGTCCTCCGCCATATCAATGCTGTCGGCGGATGTGCCGAGAATATTGACACCGTTTTCACTGAGATATTTTGTCAGCTTGATCGCTGTCTGACCGCCGAACGCCACTACAACACCATAGGGTTTTTCTGTTTTGATAATTCCCATAACATCTTCGTTGGTAAGCGGTTCAAAATACAGTCTGTCTGCTGTATCAAAGTCTGTTGAAACAGTTTCGGGGTTATTATTGACAATCACCACATCAAAACCTGCCTGTTTCAATGCCCATACACAGTGAACCGATGCATAGTCAAATTCGATGCCCTGACCGATACGGATCGGACCGGAACCGAATACGATAATGGTTTTTCGGTCGGAATTTTTTTCTTTGATAAATGCTTCTGCTTCATTATCGGAGTCAAATGTAGAGTAGAAATACGGTGTTTCTGCTGAAAATTCTGCCGCACAGGTATCAACCATTTTATACACGGGTACGAGCGGCGATGTCACTTTCTGTCCGGAAAGGCTCTCAATGGTTCTGTCAAGGAAACCGAGATTCTTTGCCCGGACATAGAGTTCTTCGGTCAGTTCGCTTTCTTTGAGTTCCTTTTCACAGCGTACAAGATTGAGAAGTTTTTCCAAAAACCATTCGTCTATCATCGTAATCTGATGAATCTTTTCCACGCTGATGCCTCTTTTGAGTGCTTCATACACACAGAAAGAACGTTCATCATCGCATACATAGAGTTTATCTTTGATTTCACTGTCTGTCATACCCTCAAATTTGGAGGAGGACAGGGTATCGTGACTAATTTCGGCACCTCTTACGGCTTTCATTATCGCCTGTTCAAAAGTAGGTGCGATCGACATTACTTCGCCTGTTGCCTTCATCTGTGTACCGAGTGATCTTTTGGCATAAACAAATTTATCAAAGGGCCATTTCGGGAATTTCACAACTACATAGTCGAGTGCCGGCTCAAAGCAAGCATAAGTCGTACCGGTAACGGCATTTTTGATTTCATTCAGCGTATAGCCGATAGCAAGTTTAGCGGCAACCTTAGCGATAGGATAACCTGTTGCCTTGGAAGCAAGTGCCGATGAACGTGAAACACGGGGGTTTACTTCGATAACGGCATAGTTGAAACTTTCGGGTTCCAATGCAAACTGGCAGTTACAGCCGCCCTCTACACCCAGTGCGGAAATAATGCTGAGAGCCGCACTTCTGAGCATCTGATATTCCTTATCGGCAAGTGTTACCGTAGGAGCGATAACGATACTGTCACCTGTATGAACGCCGACGGGGTCAAAGTTTTCCATAGAGCATACCGTGATAACATTGCCGAGTTTATCACGCATTACTTCAAATTCCACTTCTTTCCAGCCCGATATACATTTCTCTACAAGAACCTGTGTAATCGGGGAAAGTTCCAGACCGTTCGACGTAATTTCACGGAGTTCCACTTCATTGTTGACAATACCGCCGCCTGTGCCTCCGAGGGTAAAAGCGGGACGTATAATGACAGGATAACCGATTTCATTGGCAAATTCCACAGCTGATTCCACATTATTGACAACGGTTGACGGAATAACGGGCTGACCAATGGATTCCATCGTATCCTTGAACATCTGTCTGTCTTCCGCTTTGTCGATGGTTTCGGGATTTGCACCGAGCAGTTTGACATGATGTTTTTTCAGGAAGCCCTCTTTGGCAAGCTGCATCGAGAGGGTCAGACCGGTCTGACCGCCGAGAGTTGACAAAAGGGAGTCGGGCTGTTCTTTCACGATAATACGCTTGACGGTTTCCAGCGTAAGCGGTTCGATATAGACTTTATCCGCCATTGCCTTGTCTGTCATAATGGTTGCCGGGTTGGAGTTAACGAGGATAACCTCAAGACCTTCTTCTTTAAGAGCACGGCAAGCCTGTGTACCTGCATAGTCAAATTCGGCAGCCTGACCAATGATGATAGGTCCGGAACCGATCACGAGAACTCTTTTAATACTTTTATCCTTAGGCATTCTTTTTATCCTCCTGTATCATATTGATAAATCTGTCGAAAAGAAATGACGTATCGAGCGGTCCGCCGCACGCTTCGGGGTGGAATTGTACCGTAAAGGCAGGCATATCCGTATAGGTAACACCTTCGCAGGTACCGTCATTTGCATTAACAAAACTTTCATAAGCATTTTCGGGCAGCGACGATGCCACTACCGCATAACCGTGATTCTGGCTGGTGATATACACTCTGCCTGTCTGTGTATCCGTTGCGGGCTGATTAGCACCTCTATGACCGTATTTCAGCTTTTCGGTCGATGCACCTTGTGAAAGTGCCAGGAGCTGATGTCCCAGACAAATACCAAAGGTCGGTATTTTTGCCTCACAGAGAATTTTCAGCTGACGGATAATTTGGGTATTTTCCTGCGGGTCGCCCGGTCCGTTCGACAACATAATACCGTCCGGATTCATTTCCTTGATTTGCTGAGCCGTTGTATTGCCGGGAACGACCGTAACGTTACAGCCTCTTTTGACAAGCTCACGGCAGATATTTTTCTTGGCACCGAAATCCATCAGAACAACACGATACTTACCGTTTTCGGCTTCATATGTTTCAGGTTCGTCAACGGTAACGGATTTGACCGCATTGACGATCCGGTAATTTTTCAGTTCCTCGTCTGCCGCTGCGGACGGCTTTTCATAAACAATTTTCGCATTCATTACACCGTATTCTCTGACGGTTTTGGTAAGACAGCGGGTATCGATTCCGTACAGACCCGGAATGCCGCTTTCTTTCAGGAAATCATCAAGCACACCCTCACAGCGGAAATTTGACGGCTTCTGACATTGCTCTCTTACGATATAAGCCTTCAGAGCCGGCTTTTTGCTCTCATAATCCGACGGAATCGTTCCGTAATTTCCGATCAGCGGAAATGTCTGGCAGACAATCTGACCAAAGTAACTGGGGTCTGTAAGCGTTTCAAGATAGCCGGTCATCGCTGTGGTAAAAACCAGTTCTCCCACGACTTCTTTTTCGGCACCGAAGGCATAACCCTCATACACATCTCCGTTTTCCAGCACAAGATATGCTTTCTTCTCCATACTGTTTACATCCTTTCATATTGTTTATCATCAACAAAAGGGATTCCGCTCCCTGTGTTAATTTTCATATGTACTGAGCAGTCTTTTTGCCACTTCTATTTTGGTAAGACGCAAATCCATTGCCTGTCTTTCCAGATATTTGTGTGCCTGCGGCTCAGACATAGAAAGATATTCCATCAAAATACATTTCGCACGATTGATAATACGAATATCATCGATCTTCTTCTGAAGTTTGACATTTTCGCTGCGTACACCGTTCATTCGGTTACGCATTGCTTTGACAAGACCCATAGCTTTGTAAAAAATCACTTTACTCAGCGGTTTGCCTATCACAAAGACTCCGTACGGGGATACACGGCTTTCCACCTCATCTTCAATATCGGTCTTTACGATCAATATTACTCCCGAACTCGTCATCTGTACGGTATCAAGTGCAAAGTTTTCTCCGAATTCATCTTTGAGCGGTGCATTGATAATGACAAGATCATATTCACACTGTGATATAAGCTGCCTTCCCTCCGAACCGCTTTTCGCATAATCTGTCCGCCCGCATCTTTCGGCTTTCAGAAGCTGCGAAAACAAATTGATACTCTGTTCGCTTGATGATACTATCAGAACATTCTCCAAAAAGCCTGACACCCTCTTTTCTGATTGTTCCGGCATTGACAGCAGACGATATTCATCAATGCCGTTTACTATATTTTCATCACTGTCCATTATATTATAAATTGACATTTTTGTAAATGCAAATCAGATGATTTCAAAATACCTTTTTTCCATCAGTTCTTCCTGACAATCTGCCATTTTTTTCTTTTCGCTGATAAAAGCATCATAAACGGCTGCCGGAAGACATTTTTTCAGGAAAGCACTGTTTTCGGCACAAGCGACTGCCTCATCAAAAGACAGGGGGACTTTCGGCACACCGTCAAACTCCATATGATTTTCGATTCCGTCAAGTCCTGCATAAATGATCAATGCAAACGCAAGATACGGATTACAGGACGGGTCGGGAAGTCTCAGCTGAAGTTTTGCGTGGTTGGTCAGCGTATCCGACAAGCGTATCAGAGAAGTGCTGTCCGTATAAGAACTGTTGGAAACGTCCAGCATTTTGCACGAACGGATACGTTCATACGAATTAGGCAAAGGGTTCAGAAATAAGGCAATTTCGTGAAGATGCGTCTGTAAACCCGCAATGAAATTTTTTGCCGTTTCGCTCAGTCCTTCACCGCTGTCTTTAAAAATGCTGAATCCATACTTTCGCAGCATCAGATTAATATACATTCCGCTGCCGCTTTGATCGGCAAGCGGTTTGGGCATAAACGAGGCAAACAGTCCGTTGGAAGCCGCTGAGGCTTTGACGGTATCTTTGAATGTCTCAAAATCGTCCGCTGCATTTAAAGGTTCGGAATGTTTAAAATCAATTTCGTTTTGTCCCGGACCGTTTTCATGATGTGATGACAAAGGATCAATTTCCATTTGTTCCAGTGTAAGACAAATCTGACGCCTTACGTTTTCTCCTTTATCAAGCGGTGCTACGTCGAGATACCCCGCATTGTCGTGAGGGATTCTGGTAGGTTCTCCGTTTTCGTCAAGTTTTAAAAGATAAAACTCGCACTCAACTCCGACCTTACTGACAAATCCCGTCTGTTCCGATTGCTCGACCGCTTTTTTCAGGATACCTCTCACATCGGATTCAAAGTCTGTTCCGTCCGGATTTTTTATATCACACAGCAGCCGTGCCACTCTGCCGTGCTGAGGACGCCAAGGCAATATTTTCAGCGTTGACGGGTCGGGAAACAACAAAAGTTCCGTTGTCACACCTTCAAAACCGCCGATATGGGACGGCACAATACTTGCCCCGTACTCAAAAACCGTTTCCAGTTCTTGTGACATCACAGAAATATTCTTTTTAATCCCGAAAATATCAAAGAAAACAAGTCTTACAAATTTTATATCGTTTTCTTCCACGAACTGTAAGACATCTTTCACGGTAAATCTCAATCCGTTCCCTCCTTATTCTGCGACACAATACAACATTTTGTCGTACATTCAATTTATTATAATAGCATATTTTTATTATTTTGTCTATACCGTATCCATAATAAAAACAGTATATTTTTTACACTTTATTTTATCCAAAATTGGTCTTTTGATTCACCTCCCGATTTTATTTGACAGTCGGAATAATAAGTGATATGATATTCAATAGATTTGTCAGATAAATGCAGAAATGCTGTACGGTCCAATCATATGATTTTGACTTTTATCAGACAAGATAATAAAATGATAAGGGATAATCAAATATGAATATTTTTCAATCAAGGCGTATTGTCGTCAAAGTGGGAACGTCAACCCTTACTTACGAGAACGGCCGTGTCAATCTGAGAAGAATGGAAATGCTCTGCAAAGTTCTCAGTGACCTGCACAACAGCGGAAAACAGGTAATTCTTGTCAGTTCGGGTGCTATCGGCATCGGAGTCGGCAAACTCAAACTCCCCGAAAGACCTTCGGAAACCCGTTATAAACAGGCTGTTGCCGCTGTGGGACAATGTGAGATTATGTTTTTGTATGATAAGTTTTTCGGAGAATATAACAGTTCTGTGGCACAGATACTCCTGACAAGAGATATTGTTTCCAATGACCATTCACGCCAGAATGTTGTCAATACTTTTCAGACATTGATTGAAATGGGAATCATTCCTATTGTCAACGAAAACGATACGGTTGCCATAGACGAGCTTGTCGGAACTAATTTCGGTGACAATGACAATCTTTCGGCTATTGTTGCCGATCTGGTCGGAGCAGATCTGCTCATTATACTGACGGACATCGACGGTCTGTATGACTGTGACCCCCGTAAAAACCCCGATGCACAAAAAATTTCCGTAGTAGAACATATCGATGACCATATTCGTGAAATGGCCGGCGGTTCGGGTTCTAACAGAGGTACGGGCGGTATGTCTACCAAAATTACCGCAGCAGCGGCAGCGACCGGTGCAGGCATCAATTGCTGTGTAATGAGCGGAGAAAATCCCGAAAATATCTATCGGCTCATCGAAGGTGAACCAATCGGTACGATGTTTACAGCAGTGGAAGGTACCGTATAAATAAAATCATTCATAAATATGGAGGTAATTACTGATGGATATGAAAGAAATCGGTGCAAGATCCAAAATTGCATCACGAAGCCTGTCTGTTGCCGGCGAAAAGAAAAATGATGCTCTCAAAGCGATCGCTAAAGCACTGACAGACAATGCGGATAAAATTATGGAGGCTAACCGGATCGACTTGGCAAACGGCAAGACAAACGGTCTTTCCGAATCACTTTTGGATCGCCTTATGCTCAACGAATCACGTATCAAAGGCATTGCCGACGGCGTGCTTGAGGTGGCAGCTCTCCCCGACCCTGTCGGCACTGTCATTTCCGGAAGCAAAAGACCCAACGGACTGGAAATCACAAAAGTTCGTGTACCGATAGGGGTGATCGGCATTATTTTCGAGTCACGCCCCAATGTTACCGCCGATGCTGCCGTACTCTGTCTGAAAAGCGGTAACTCTGTCATTTTAAGAGGCGGCAAAGAAGCAATCAACTCCAACAAATGTATTGCCAAAATTATGCAGGACGCTGTTGCATCCACAGGACTGGACAGAAACTGTATTCAGCTGATCGAAGATACTTCCAGACAATCGTCCGTTGAGTTGATGCAGCTGACAGAATATCTGGATGTGCTGATTCCCAGAGGCGGCAAAGGGCTGATTCGATCGGTTGTCGAAAATGCCAAAGTACCTGTGATCGAAACCGGTGCCGGCAACTGTCACGTATATGTAGATGAAAGTGCCGATATTGATATGGCAGCCGAAATCATTTACAATGCCAAAACTTCACGTCCCTCTGTATGCAATGCGATCGAAACAATCCTTGTCCACAAAAATATCGCTGAAAAAGCCCTGCCCGTGATAAAGGCAAGGCTTGATGAAAAAAATGTTCAGCTCAGGGGCTGCGAAAAAACCATTGCGATTCTCGGCAGCAGTGTTATTCCCGCCGATGAAAGCGACTGGGAAACCGAATACAGTGATTATATACTTGCTGTCAAGGTGGTTGACAGCATTGACGAGGCAACCGATCATATTGCCAGATATTCGACAGGTCACAGTGAGTGTATTGTGACAAAGGATTATTCCAATGCCAACAAGTTTACATCTGTTGTTGACTCTGCCGCAGTCTACGTCAATGCTTCAACACGCTTCACGGACGGAGGAATGTTTGGTCTGGGTGCGGAAATCGGCATTTCTACACAAAAACTTCACACCAGAGGACCGATGGGACTGAACGAGCTGACTTCCGTTAAATTTATCATCAAAGGCGACGGACAAATCAGGATCTAAGAACCTCTACAAAATCAGATACAGCAGTGCCATCACAAGACTGTTATCGGACTTTTCTTCTATCAGCAGCAGAAGCAGACACAGAATCAGTGTCTTTTCACTGTCCTTAAAAAGTATATCCAATACACCGTTTGAACCTTGTTTTTCGTGATCGCTTTCTTTCGGGAAATGTTCCGGAGGTCCGGCAGAACTGCCGAAAGGTTCGGGCGGTGTTTCTTTTTCGGCAGCCCGTTTCGGCATATTCCGTACAGGTCTTTGAGGAATATTGTCCGTTCTTGCCCTGTTCTGCATTTCTCTTGCCCTGCGTACAGCCTCCTGCTGCATTTTCATCATTTCGTTTTCCGTCAAACTATCACCGCCGTTACCTGAATAAATCAATGCCGGAGTTTTTCAACAGCGGCAGCATACGCATCAGTCCCAAAAGTCTGATTGCTCCATCAATTTTTTTGGCTCTTTCCTCGTGCATAAACGGTTTCAGCGAACGCAGCAGGCGAGTACTGTTATCATCTGCCTGTGCGGAACGAAACAGCGGAGCCAGTTTCATTACCGCACCAAGCATTTCGGTGTTCATCACATCATTGCTTCCGCTGCCTGCAAAAAGCGGGTCCGGCTGATTTTGTCTTGGCTCTTCATTTTGTTTGGCGGTCGGCGGCGATTGTCCCAACATTCCCGCAAGTCCCTTGATTTGTTCCATTGTTTCGGGATTGCCCAGAATCTCCCCTATTTTTTGGGATAAATCGTCCATAGGCTATTTTTCCCCCGTCAGTTTTTTAATGATTGCCTGTGCCTGAGGTGACTGCAAAATTTTTTCGGTTTGATTTTTATCCGAAAGAATTTTTTCCACCTGCTTCTGCTGTTCAGGCGACAGACTCTGAAACAATTGATTGACGCTGTTCTGATCCATAAAAAATCACCCCCTTTTGAATGTCGTTTGCTATAATATTTATGCCGATACAATAAAAGATATGTTCGGAGGTTTTATGATATGAAAATTTTAGTCATTTCCGATTCGCACGGCAGCTATGATAAAATCATCAGCACCATACGCAAAAATTCCAAAGCCGAGATCATCGCATTTTGCGGCGACGGTCATAGTGACATTGAGGAAGCCAAAAAATATTTTCCGGACAAAATGTTTTTGGCTGTAAGAGGAAACTGTGACTGGTGCTGTGATTTTCCGTATCTTACCGACATCAATCTCTGTGGAAGAAAGATGATTGTCACCCACGGTCATCTTCAGCGTGTGAAAGAGGGATACAGTATTCTTCGGGATTTTGCCAAAGGAATCAATGCCGACATTGCCCTTTTCGGACATACCCACAGCCCTTATTTAGATTATGACGGACGTGTATTGATTATGAATCCCGGCTCATTGGGATATAACAATGAATACGGAATTCTCGACATTGCCGAGGACGGCAGTCTGAAAGCGGCATTATATCCAAAAAACAAGTACAATCCTCCCATTTGTTTGAAGGCTAAGGAATCTGTCATCACGAAAAAAGATGTGTAAAAATTCTCCCTGTTATCTGTGTCAAGATACCATCTTGCTGCATAATATACAGCGGAGATGATTTGTATTTTGAACAGAAATTATGCAAGTGCCAGAATAGAAGGCGAAAGCGGCGGCAGAAATATTGCAGGCCGTGTTCAGTTTTTGAAAAGAAGAAACGGAATATTAGTAGTAGTCAATATCACAGGACTGCCAAGAGATAATCCGACAGGATTTTTTGGATTTCATATTCACGAAGGAACTGACTGTGGAGGGAAAGATTTTGCAGATACAAAAAATCACCTCAATCCCGAAAACAGACCACACCCCGAACATTACGGAGATTTGCCGCCGCTGCTTTCCTGTAAAGGAACAGCATATATGACGGTTCTGACTGACAGATTCACAATCAGGGAAATCATCGGCAGAACGGTTGTGATTCATAACAGTTTTGATGATTTTCACTCTCAGCCCGGAGGAAATGCCGGAATGAAAATCGCCTGCGGCAAAATTGTATAAAAAAAACAAAATAAAAAGGTTCACCGGACTTCTGATGAGTTGGGTGAACCTTTTTTGTATCAATCTGTTTGATAAAAATTAATCAAAAAATTTTGAGTGAATTGCCGATACCGCAGCATCTGCATTCTTTTCATCAATCAGAACAGAAACCTTAATTTCGCTTGTTGCAATCATACGGATATTGATCTGTGCATCATAAAGAGCCTCAAACATCTTTGTAGCAACACCTGCATGGCTTTCCATACCTGCACCAACGATAGAGATTTTTGCAACATTTTCATCTGCCGAAACACTCTTGCCGCCTACAACGGAAATATAGTCTTCCATAATGCTGACTGCTTCTTTTGCATTTTCTTTTGCTACGGTAAAGCTTATATCCTTGGTACCGTCACGTCCGATCGACTGAAGAATAATATCTACATTGATATTTTTCGACGAAAGTTTTGAGAACATTTTGAAGGCAAGTCCGGGATTATCGGGTACTCCGACAACAGAGATTCTTGCTACATTTGAGTCCTTAGCCACACCACTTATCAACATTTTTTCCATTTTTGCTGCCTCCTTAACAATAGTACCCGGTGCATGTGTCAGACTTGAAAGCACCTCAAGTTCAATATTATATTTTTTAGCCATTTCAACACTTCTGTTGTTCAGTACCTGAGCACCGAGTGTTGCCAGTTCAAGCATTTCATCATAGGAAATACTTTTGAGTTTCTTTGCATTTTCCACTTTACGAGGATCTGCCGTGTAGACACCTTCCACGTCTGTAAAGATCTGGCAAAGATCGGCATTCATAGCCGCTGCTATGGCAACAGCACTGGTATCTGAACCGCCTCTGCCGAGAGTGGTGATGTCATCAAAACGGTTCAGTCCCTGGAAACCTGCCACTACAACAATGTTTTTCTTATCCAGTTCCTTTTCGATTCTATCAGTCTTTACTCTTTTGATTCTTGCAGAAGTATACGCCGAAGATGTCTGGAAACCTGCCTGCCAGCCCAACAACGAAACAACGGGATAACCGAGTTTTTCGATTGCCATCGCAAGAAGCGATATAGACATCTGTTCGCCTGCTGCGAGGAGCATATCCTTTTCTCTTTTTGATGCATTGGGATTGATTTCGTTTGCCTTTTCTATCAGGTCATCTGTTGTATCACCCTGTGCCGATACAACAACAACGACATCGTTTCCCTGTTTGTATGTGTCCGTAACAATTCTTGCGACATTAAAAACTCTTTCTGCATCAGCAACAGAGCTGCCGCCGAATTTTTGTACTATAAGACTCATTTTCTCTCCCCCTGAAAGTATTTCTTTTTATTAAAAATCCGCAATGCGAATTTTAGACTTAACCGTTATGCCCTTGTCATTCAGGGCTTTCACTGCCTTTTCCTGTTCTGCCACGGTCATAATTCCCGTTGTAAAAGCAATCTCGTTATCATTTTCACTGACAGACATTTCCTGAACATACCGGAACAGTTCGGTAGCAATACCAAGAGCGTTGTCTTTGTCATCTGTTTCGGCTCTTACATAAACGGCAAATTCAGTTTCTTCATATGGTTTTACGCAGTCTTTGCTGCCGTCTTCCCAGTAGATATATCTTCTGGTTTCAATATGCTTGACGCAGTCTATCATATCGGCAACAACCGCACTGGCAGTAGGCAATTTACCTGCACCTTTTCCGTAAAAGACAACATCGCCGGTTGAATCTCCGATGACAAGAATACCGTTGAATACATCGTCTATGTTAGCAAGCTGGCTGGAATTTTTAATCAGCATCGGCTCAACAGAAATGTCCAGTTTTCCGTCATCAAGGCGTTTGACTCTGCCTATCAGTTTGATAACGCCGTCCCAGAGATTTGCATATGCCACATCTTTGAGTGTGATGTTGGTAATACCCTGTGTATGAACATAATCAGGATAGATATGTTTTCCGTAAGCAAGCGAAGCCAGTATAGCAATCTTGCGTCCTGCATCAAGACCTTCTACATCAGCTGCGGGATTTCTTTCGGCATAGCCGTTGTCCTGTGCCAGTTTAAGAGCATCTTCAAATGACATATGATCATGTATCATTTTTGTCAGGATAAAATTGGTGGTACCGTTCAGAATACCCGCAATTTCTATCACATCATTTGCTGCAAGGCACTGGCTCATTGGTCTGATAATCGGAATACCGCCGCCTACACTTGCTTCAAACAGATAATTGACATTGTTGTTTTTTGCAATTTCAAGAAGTTCCGCACCCTTGGTTGCCACTAGTTCTTTATTGGAAGTCACAACACTCTTGCCTTTCAGCAGGCATCTTTTAGTGAAGTCATAGGCGGGATTGACTCCGCCCATCACCTCAGCTACTACTTTTACTTCATCATCATTCAGAATCTGTTCAAAATCCTTGGTAAATTTTTCTGTAAAGGGACTTCCCGGAAAATCTCTTATATCGAGTATATATTTGATACCGATTTCTTCACCTGTACGTTTTGCTATACTCTCCATATGCTCCGTCAGTATTTCCACTACTCCTGAGCCTACCACTCCGTATCCCATTACTGCTGTCTGTATCATAAATTAAAACCCCTTAATATTTTATACAAATTTATTCTGTACCTTCATCGCCGCCGTCGCCGGTATCACCGCTGTCACCGGTATCGCCGCCGTCATCTGTGTCACCTGTGTCACCGCCGTCATCGCCTGTATCGCTGCCGTCACCTGTGTCACCGCCGTCATCACCTGTATCACCGCCGTCGTCCGTGTCGCCGCTGTCATCCGTGTCGCCGCTGTCATCCGTGTCGCCGCTGTCATCCGTGTCGCCGCCGTCATCACTTGTATCATCACCGCTGTCGTCACCACTGTCATCACTGGACTCACCATCGGTAATATCACCTGTTTGTGATTCATCGCTGCTGTCCGAATCCGAACTGCTGTAATAACTGCTTTCATCATCGTCATCATCGTCGTCATCGTCATCATCGTCATCATCATAATAAGATTCAGACTTTGAAGATTCCTGCTTGATCACTCTGTATGCCGGCATATTATCCGCTGTATAGTAACCTGTTCCGATATATTCGCTCGGGTCGGCATCGACCAAGAGTCCGGAACTCTTGTCAAAACTGTGCTGTACAATGTCACCGCCAAGGCTGTAAGTTTTCTTTTCCTTGCCCTTGAGCCATTCCTGCATAATATCACGCCACAGATAATGGCATTTGCTTTGTTCGTCTTCGGCTATGGTAGCAGGTGTATCATGACCTGCCCATATACCCGCCACTGCATAGGGTGAAGCACCTACAAACCAGTTATCTTTATCGCTGTCCGTAGTACCTGTTTTACCGATAATGTCCCAGCCTTTGATCTTGGCACGATAACCCAGAGCCTCGCCGCCGGAATTAACAACATCATGCAAAAGTCTGTTCATAATCGTAGATGTTTCGGTAGAAATAATTTGATCAGGCTTACCCTGGTCACGGTTATCCAGAATCACGTTGCCCTCGTTATCCGTTACATAGTAATAGCTGTACGGTTCATAGTAATATCCACCGTTACAGAACATCTCATACGATGCGGTCATTTCCTGAACGGTAGTACCTCCGTAAAAACCGCCTATGGAAAGACCGGCAAGATTTTCTTTATCGTGTTCGGGATCAAGATGTGTGAAATTCAGTTTTGTTGTCAAAAAATTATAGCTTCTGTCAAGACCCACCATTTTAAGAACATTGACAGTAGAGGCATTGGAAGAAATATTCAATGCTCTCGTTACCGTAATATTGCCGTAGTACTGCATATACCAGTTGTTCGGACCAGAAACCACATTGCCGTCAACCACATTCCAGTCCGAAGTGGGTGTATCAGAAATGGTGGAGGAATAATTGATCAGTTTATCTTCCAAAGCAAGAGCAAATGATGAAACCGGCTTGATGGTAGAACCGGGCTGCAGTGAGGACTGTGTGGCATTATCCAACAGCAGCCGTCCTTCCTTGACCTGTCTGCCGCCTACCGTAGCAAGCACACGACCGTCAAAATCAAGCATAATATAGCCGATCTGAAGTTTGGTATCGGAAGGTGTCTGCCATTCTCTTACCTTTTTTTCGGCAATTTCCTGAGCGTTCTTATCCATTGCACTGTAAATGTTAAGACCCTCATTGTAAATTTTATCTTCCGCATAGTCCGCACCGATATTATAACGTTTCATCAGTCCGTCTACCACATCTCTGAAAACTCTGTCGCTGTACCAGTTCCAATCGTCTGCTTCATCGTCATCTTCCTGTACCACATATCCGATGAACTTCATATTTTCGGATTCTTTCATGGCATCACGGTACTCCTGATCGGAGATCATTTCCTGATCGTGCATCAGTTCGATGACCACTTCCCGACGTTCCTTGTTGTTTTCGGGATATTCCAGAGGATCGTAAGCTACGGGATTCTGTGTGATGCCTGCGATGGCAGCACATTCCGCAATGGAACAGTCCTGAATATTCTTGTTAAAATAAAGGTCTGCCGCAGACTGAACTCCCCGGCAGCCGCCGCCGTAGTTTACTACATTAAGATAGGCTTCAATAATATCGTCTTTTGAATATTCGTTTTCGAGTTTCAATGCTCTGAATATTTCTCTGAGTTTACGGTTAATACTAACCTCATTGTCATCGGTGATGTTTTTAATAAGCTGCTGAGTAATGGTAGATCCGCCGAAATCCGACTGACCGGTCGCAAGACTGAAAACGGCACCTGTTGTTCTGTACCAGTCAACGCCCTCGTGATCCCAGAAACGTTTATCCTCGATAGCCACCTGAGCGTCGATCATATGCTTAGGTATATTCTGAATATCGACCCAGACACGATTTTCGGTTGAATAAAGCTGCTGGTATTCCTGCCATTCCTCATTATCATCAAGTACCATAACCTTACTGGTCTGGCTGAGTTTCATATTATTAAGGTTGATATTCAGCGGTTCTTTCGCCACATCAAGAATATAAAATACCATTGATATAAGCAGAACCAGACCGGTTATCAGCATCGCCAGAAGAAAAGTCGCAAGTGTTTTGCCGAGAACCGAAAAAACTCTCGCAGCAATTGACGCAGCAGATATAGAAGACGACATTGATGCATCATCTTTATATTTGCTAATATCGATTTTTCTCATACTGTTCCAAAAGCCTCCTCAAAAATTACGGCGAAACAACGCCGTTTCAAAAAATTCAAAACACACCGAAAACAAAATCCCAAAAAGACGGCAGCCTGTCACTGCGGTTTTGCGGTACAGTCTTATAGCTTATCTATGTTATTATACCATAAAATAAGAAAAATGGAACACATTTTTTTAAAATTGAAAAATTAAGATTTAATATCTGTATTTTGTAGAAAAAAATCAGCAATCTAACGAATAATTAAGTTATTTTTTGACAAAAATAAAATCAGAGGTGACAAATATTATGAAAAATCTTATCATAATCACAGGCAGTATTCTTTTTATTTATATCCTGCTGACATCCTATGCACTCCCGCCAAAAGCAGAAGCGGAAGAGCATACAGAACAGGCAAGCATCACGGAACTGTCCGAATCCGTTTCTATACCCGAACCTTCTGTAACGGCACCTGTCTATGTATTGAAAGAATATGAGGGAAAAGTTGCCGCATTTAACAGTGAACAAAGCAAACCTGTCTATATCAGCGACACAAATGTCAGTGAACTACCACAAGCAGATCGGAATCTGCTGAAAAAAGGCATCACCACGACCGATCAAAAAGAGTTGAAACGTCTGATAGAAGATTATTGCAGCTGAGTGCCTGTTTGAAATCTCCGCACTGTACAGATCTGAAACAGGCTCTGAAAAATAATTTTTTGACAATTTATTTTACATTTGCAAAGGAATATCCGCATTTGAAAATTTAAATTACATTCTCATCAACAAGTGATTCTCTTGACAAATAAAAGTGTTAAATTATCATTAAATTTCAGCAAAAACCCTTGTTTTTCCGATAAAATGCGGATATCATATTTTTCGTGATAAATTTTATAATTATGCATTATTTATATATTATATTTTAATTATATTATAATTTTTATACAAAAAGTCTGTTTCGATATATAAATTATTAATAAATTGTGACATTTTTCAAAAAGTAGTGACAAAATAATTAAAAAGGTGTATAATATCATCAGTAAAGTTTATAATACTAAAAATTTGATTTTGGGGGCATTAACTATGTATAGTATGATTTCCTATTGGTTGAAATTTTACAGACATGAATGCGGACTGACACAGCAGCAGGTTGCTGACCGTCTGAAAATTGAACGTTCCACTTACACTTACTATGAAACAGGCAAAACAAAACCTGACATCAACACTCTGATCAAGATCGCTAAAGTATATAACATTAAATATACCGCTCTTCTTGAAGGTGTGGAAGATGAACTTGAAGAAGCTGTTGCAGATATTACTTCCGGTGCAGCTGAAGAAGAAGAAGGTCTTAAGTACCGTACACACGCAACGACTAAGTATGAGGTTGAACTTCTCTTCGTTGTAAGAAATCTTACTCCGAAACAGAGAAAAGAAGTAATGAACCTCGCTAAAAATCTTGTTAATGAATCAGAATTGAACAAGTAATTCTATCACTACATAAGACCGCACAGGGTAGAAATCTTATAGGATTTCTGCCCTGTTTTTTACACTGCCATTGAAACCGGTATCCGAAGAAACAGGGAAAATCATCACCAGCTGCCAAAAACTTTACAAAAGAATGTATTTCAAAGAAATCACCACTAAGAGCCTGTTTTACATCTTCGCACCGCACTACACAGATATGAAACAGGCTCTTAAATTCAGGAACTTCGGATTACTTTCCTTTACTTTAAGTTCAATACTTATCGAAAAGAATACTTACAATTTATAGAAAAAGAGGTTACTGCAAATGAAGTATGAAAGAGAGAAAGCTCTCTTTGCAAAAGAACTCAAAGAGTTTGCGGCTACATTGGGAAATTATATTGCTAAAGATGATGAATGGACTATTCGAGGATTTATAGATATTTTTAAAAACATATATACTATCTCGAATGATACTAAAATTATTTCAAAAATACTTGAACTTCACTTATTTCCGCACTTTCTTGTATTTGCGGAAAAAATGGGATATAACGTTGAGCTTGCTACATATCAAAATTGGTATCCAGATTTAACTTTTATTGCAAAGGCAAATCCAAAAATTAAATTTGCAGTTGATTTAAAAACAACCTATCGGGATGAAAAATATCCAGAATTCTGTAATGGGTTCACGTTAGGTTCTCATGGTGAATACTTTATTGATCGGACGAGTACAAAAAACATCCAATATCCTTATGATGAGTATATCGGGCATTTTTGTTTAGATATTATCTACTCAAGATCAATCATTGACAAGAGTGAAGAAACTCGCATATATACGATTGGCGAGATTGAAAAAATACCAACAGTTATAAAAGATTTTCTGTTTTTTGCAGAAGAAAAATGGAAAATAGCAAGTGACAAGGGTGGAAGCGGCAATACAGCAAATATAGGCAGCATTCAAAAAATCGACGACATCTTAAGTGGAAATGGTGTTTTTGCAAAAGCTGGAGAGGAATTATTTGATGACTACTGGGCTAATTTTGGAAAAATGGAAATTCTCATAGGCGGTAAGCGAAAAAAATTATCTTCCTTTGGAGAATACTTGGAATATCGTGGTCTGCCAAAAGAATTGAATAATCCTAAAGTAACAAAGAGGAAAACGAGATGAATGGAAAAGTATATATACCTCCAATTAAGATACAAGGGATAAAAACAAAGCTTGTTCCCCTGATTAAACAAAGTGTAGTATTAGAACCAGACTCTGTTTGGATAGAACCTTTTATGGGTTCTGGTGTAGTCGGCTTTAATATTGAACCACACAGAGCAATATTCGCTGACACTAATCCTCATATTATTGAATTCTACAATCAAATTAAGTGTGGTAAAATCACTTCCTGTGAAGTACGTGCATTTTTGGAGCATGAGGGAAAACTGTTAGAAAAAGGTGATGACGAATACTACTATACTGTCCGGATGCGTTTTAATAACGAACATAATCCTTTAGACTTTTTATTCCTAAATCGATCCTGTTTCAACGGGATGATTAGATTTAATAAAAACTATGATTTTAATGTGCCTTATGGGCATAAGCCACAGCGATTTGCGAAAGCATATGTTTCCAAAATAGTAAATCAGGTTGCCCACGTTGAAAAATTACTTCATATGCATTCATGGGATTTTGTCTGCCAATCATTTGAGGATACAATCGCTATGGCAGGTAAAAATGACTTTATTTATTGCGATCCTCCATATCTCGGAAGGCATGTTGACTATTATGATAGTTGGGACGAAAAATCAGAACTTGCTTTGCATAAAGCTTTAATCGAAAGCAAGACAAAGTTTATGTTGTCCACGTGGGACCATAATGATTATAGAGAAAATGAATATATTAAATCAGTGTGGCATGATTGCAAAAAAATTACACACCAACATTTTTATCATGTAGGAGCAAAGGAAACAAACAGGAATCCCGTTATCGAAGCATTGCTAACCAACTACACTATAACAGAACAACAAAATAAATTGCTTTCTGAAAACGCACAAATATCATTATTTGATATAGTGGATAGTATGTAACATTTTTGTTTTCCTGTCATAGTCGTGTTTTTCATTTTGCATAATTATCAAAATCCTATCATAAACAAAAGTGCGTAAAAACTGATATTTTCCATAATTTTCATATATAAAAACGATTCAAAATCCATAAAAACTCTCCGAATCAACAACTGACTGCGTTGAAGATTCGGAGAGTTTTATCATATTATTTCATTAATTCATTCACCTTTTTTTGCACCACCGTATAATTGTACCCTGCCAATGTCAGTCTGCGTTTGCGTTCATCGCCATTGCTCCACTTGCCGTCAATGACTTCTTTTGAGATGGTGTCAACGCTTTTCCTTGTCAGAATTTCATTCACTCGCTGCTGCACTTTCCAGTAGTTATAATTTGCTTTGATCAGAGCACGCTTGCGGTCGTTGCCGTTGCCCCACTTTCCTTCCAACACTTCAAACGCCAGTTCATCAATGGATTTCTG